>WYBK01000053.1 GCA_011525905.1 Acidobacteriota bacterium | reverse complement strand
TGCCGGCGCCGACGATCGTGCCGGGGTTGAGGACCGAGTTGCAGCCGGTGGCGACGCCATCGCCGAGCAGCGCGCCGAGCTTCCGGCGGCCGGTGCGCAGCCGGTCGTCGCCGTGCGGAATCACGATCTCGCCGCCGTCGTGGCGGAAGTTCGACAGGATCGTGCCGGCACCCAGGTTGACCTCGCGGCCGAGGATCGAATCGCCGACGTAGGCGAGGTGGGGCGCCCGGGCGCCGTCGAAGAAGATCGCTCGCTTGACCTCGGTCGAGGCGCCGACCACGCAGCCGGCGCCCAGCCAGCAGCCGCCGCGCAGGTAGGCGCCCGGGCGGATCTCGCAGTCGGGGCCGACGCGGATCGGCCCCTCGAGGATCGCGCCGGCGCCGACCCGCGCCCCCTTCTCGACCACGATGCGGTCGCCGAGCAGCACCGCGCGGCGGTCGATCCAGCCGTCGAGCGCGCTCGACGGCAGCGCCGCCAGCGCCTCGTCGAGCGCGGCCTCGAGCAGCGCCCAGGGGCGCGCCCGGTCGAGTCTCGCCGCGAAGGGCGCGAGCGGCTCCGCCCAGAGCGGGGGCAGGGGTCTCAAGGGGCGGCGGCCAGCCGCGCCGCGCGCTCGCGGTAGTAGGGGAGCGTGCGGGCGAGGCCCTCGGCGAGCGGGATCTTGGGCGCGGCGCCGAGCGCCCGCTCGAGGCGCGCGGCGTCGAGGCTGTTGCGGCGCAGCTCGGCGTTGATCGCCGGGACGTGGCGGGGGCGGATCGTCGAGCCGAGGGCGTCGGCGACCATCCGGTAGAGCGCGTTGACCGTGGTCTCGACGCCGGTGCCGACGTTGTAGACGCCCGGCGTCCAGCGCTCGATCGCGGCGCGGTTGGCGGCGACGACGTCGTCGACGTGCACGTAGTCGCGGGTCTGCTCGCCGTCGTCGAAGATGCGCGGCGTCTCGCCGGCGAGCAGCTTCTCGGCCAGGATCGCGACGATCCCGGCCTCGCCCTTCGGCTCCTGGCGGGGCCCGTAGACGTTGGCGTAGCGCAGCACGATCGGCTCCAGGTCGCCCGTCGCGCGGAAGGCGTCGAGGTAGAGCTCGGCGGCGAGCTTGGCACAGCCGTAGGGGCTGGTCGGCCGCTTCGGGTGCTCCTCGTCGCACGGGTAGCGCCGCTGCTCGCCGTAGACCGTGCCGCCGCTCGAGGCGAACAGCAGCCGGCGCACGCCGGTCCGCCTGCAGGCGGCGATCAGCTCGAGGGTGCCGAGCACGTTGACTCGCGCGTCGGCGGCCGGGTCCTCGAGCGAGACGCGGACGTTGGCCTGCGCGGCATGATGGAGGACGACGTCGACCCGCTCCGCGGCGAGCAGCTCGGCGAGCCCGGGGTCGAGCAGGTCGCGCCGGTGGAAGAGGGCACCGGCCGGCACGTTCTCGCGGCGGCCGGTAGAGAGGTCGTCGAGCACCACGACGCGGTGGCCGTGTGCCAGGGCATCGTCGGCGAGGTGACTGCCGATGAAGCCGGCGCCGCCGGTGACGAGGATCGTGTACGCCATCGGCGGCATTATATTGGCCGCCGATGCGCCGCCTCGCCCCGCTGCCCGCCGCCTTCTACCGCCGCGACGCCGAGTCCGTGGCGCGCGACCTGATCGGGCGCTACCTCGTCCGGCGTCTCGACGGCGAGCGGCTGGTGCTGCGCATCGTCGAGACCGAGGCCTACCTGGGCGCCGCGGACGCCGCCAGCCACGCCTTCCGCGGGCGCCGGACGGCGCGCAACCGGGCGATGTACCTGGGCGGCGGACACGCCTATGTCTTCTTCGTCTACGGCATGCACTTCTGCCTCAACGTGGTGACCGGCGAGCCGGACGTTCCGCAGGCGGTGCTGCTGCGCGCGGGCGAGGCGGTGGCCGGCGCCGAGCGCATGGCCGAGCTGCGCGGGCTCGCTCGCCCGCCGCGGCCCGGGGAGCTGGCGGGCGGGCCGGGGCGGCTCTGCCGCGCGCTCGCGGTCGATCGCGACTTCGACGGCCACCTGCTGCGCGGCGGCGACCTGCTGGTGGCGCGCGGCGAGCCGGCGGCGGCCGCGGCGATCGCCGTCGGGCCGCGCGTCGGCATCGACTACGCCGGCGCCGCGGCGGCCTGGCCGCTGCGCTTCGCCGATGGCCGCTCGGCCGAGGTCTCGCGGCCCCGTCCGGCAGCCCCGCTCAGCGCTTCTTCTGCAGGACGACGTGCCCGGCGCGGTGGAGCTTCCAGAAGAGGACCTGGGCCTCGAGCGAGGAGAGCGGCGTCAGGCGCAGGATCGACTTGAGGTCCGAAGTGCCGTCGATGCGCGTCAGCAGGAAGCCCTCCTGCGCCGACAGCTTGACCTGGGTGAGCTCCTCCATCTTGCGCGACAGCACCGGCACGGCGTCGAGCCGGATGCCGGCGCTTTCGACCTCCTGCCGGATCCGGGTCTCGAGCCGCACCCCCTCGGTCTCGATCTTGCGTCCCTCGGGGTCGAGCGCCCGCGCGGCACGGACGTGGCGCAGCGCCCCTTCGAGGTCCCCCTCGTCGGCGAGGCCGCGCGCGGCGTCGAGCAAGTGCTCGGGGGCCAGCGCCGGTCCGGGCCCCTGTGCGGCCGGCGCCGCCGCGCTCTCCGCCGCGGCGGTCGCGAGGGCGCGCGGCCGGACCACCTTGAGCCGGCCGGCCTCGGCCTGGCGGAAGAGGATCCGGCTGACGTAGAACTCGCTGGCGTGAAGGGCCCGGCAGATCTCCTCGATCGTCCGGTCGTCGTCGACTTGGGCGAGAACCTGCCGCCCCCCTTCGGGCAGGACCGCGTCGTCCCAGGGGCCGACGGCGACCGGCACGCAGCCCGTGTTCGGGATGCGCTCGCGGATCCGCCGCCACTCGTCGAGGCGCTGCATCCCCTCGAGGACCAGCGCGGCGACGTCGATCGAGATCGGCACCATGGTGCTGGTCGGCAGTTGGTCGTCGAGGAAGCGGAAGGCGCCCTCGGTCCAGGTGAAGACGTCGTAGATCCCCTCCTCGGCTTTGAGGCGCAGCATCCGGTGCAGATCCTGCTCCGAGATGGCGCCGATGGTGGTGAGGATCTTGCCGAGCAGCATCTTGTTGCTCTCCTGCATCTTCACCGCCTGGCGCAGCTCCATCTCGCTGATGAAGCCGTGGCTGACCAGGAACGCGCCCAGGTACTCGCGCGGATCGGTGGACGCGGAGGAGACGATGCGCCCGTCCTTGAAGTAGATCTGCTTCTGGATCCTGCCGTTCTCGACGACCAGCGTGCCGGTCTTCATGGCTCCGGAGAGCCACTGGAGGAGCTCGGCGAGCTCCATCGTCTTGAGATTGCCCGTGATTCCCATGACCGGCGCCGGGCTCGCGATTCTAGCAGCGGGGATAGGGCCGACCGGCCGCGCGCGGGAGGCCGCGCGAGCGCCGCGCGAGTCCTCAGTCCCGAGCCTTGGTGGTGCCGCGCTGGCCCTGGTAGTGGGAGGAGGCGCCGGGCTCGCCGTAGGCGACCTCGGGCTCGGATTCCATCGCCACGAAGATCAGCTGGGCGATGCGACGGCCCGAGTCGAGCACGAATGGCGTCGGCCCCAGGTTCTGCAGCTCGAGCGTGATGTTGCCCTCGAAGCCGGGATCGCACCAGCCGGCCAGCGAGTGGTTGATCCAGAGCCGCCCGAGCGTCGACTTCAGCTTGAGGTCGCAGGCGACCGTGCGCGGGATGCGCACGTACTCGAGCGTCGAGGCGAGCACCACCTCGCCGGGGAAGAGCTTCATGTGGCCGGCGGTGAACTCCTCCGGGTCGCGCGTCGGGCAGATCCAGTGGTCGGAGAGCCGGACGTCGTAGGAGGCGGCGTTGACCTGGGTCGGCTCGTAGGGCTCCACGCCGCCCGCCTCGGCCCAGGCGCGGATCCAGCGATCGGGCTTGATCAAGAGCCGAAGTAGACCGAGGTCGACAGGTCTTCGCGGTAGATGGTGTCGACGAAGCGCAGTATCCGGCGGGTGAGCGACATGAACAGGGTCTGCGTGCGGTAGCCGCCGCCGAAGAAGCCGACGCCGCGCAGCAGCTCGCCGTCGGTGACGCCGGTGCACGAGACCAGGATCTCCTCGCCGGGCGCCAGATCCGAAGTGGCGTAGATGCGGGAGAGGTCGTGGAAACCGAGCTTGGCGAGGCGCTGGCGCTGCCCCTCGTCGGTCGCCACCAGGCGCGCCTGGATCTCGCCGCCCAGGCAGCGCATCGCCGCCGCCGTGATCACCCCTTCCGGCGCGCCGCCGACGCCCATGACGGCGTGCACGCCGGTGCCGCGCACGGCCACCGCGATGCCGGCCGACAGGTCGCCATCCCCGATCAGGCGGATGCGCGCGCCCGCCGCCCGGATGTCGGCGATCAACTGTTCGTGGCGCGGCCGATCGAGGACGACGATGGTCAGGTCCTCGACGTCCCGGTCGAAGGCGCGCGCCAGGGCGCGCAAGTTCTCCGAAACCGGCGCGTCGAGGTGGAGCCGGCCGGCCGCCTGCGGGCCGACGATCAGCTTCTGCATGTAGGTGTCGGGCGCGTGCAGCAGGCCGCCGCGCTCGGCGGCGGCGAGCACCGCGGTGGCGTCCGGCGCGCCGGTCGCGCACAGGTTGGTCCCCTCGAGCGGATCGACGGCGATGTCGACGGCGACGCCGTCCACGCTCCCCTTGCGCGCCCCGACCTCCTCGCCGACGTAGAGCATCGGCGCCTCGTCCCGCTCCCCCTCGCCGATGACGATGCGGCCGGCGATGGCGAGCGCGTCGAGCTCGCGCCGCATGGCTTCGACCGAGACCTGGTCGGAGCGCTTGCGGTCGCCCTGGCCCATGGTGTGCGCCGCGGCCACCGCCGCCTGCTCGGTGACCCGGATGAAGCCGTTCTCGAGGACGTGGTCGATCGCCATCAGCGCGCCGTCCCCACCGGCGCTTTCGCCTTCTTCTCGGCGACCATCGGCGGGTTGTAGGAGGGGATGCCGGTCACCGCCTCGCCGATGATCAGGCCGTGGATGTCGTGGGTGCCCTCGTAGGTGAAGACCGACTCGATGTTCATCATGTGGCGGATCACCGGGTAGTCGTCGACGATGCCGTTGGCGCCGAGGATCTCGCGCGCCAGCCGCGCGCATTCGCGCGCCACCCAGACGTTGTTGCGTTTGCCGAGCGAGATGTGGTGCGGCTTGATCTTGCCGGCGTCCTTCATCCTGCCGAGCTGGAGCACGAGCAGCTGCCCCTTGGTGATCTCCGAGATCATCCAGGCGAGCTTCTCCTGCACGAGCTGATGCGCGGCGATCGGCTGGCCCATGAACTGGACGCGCTGCTTGGCGTACTCGAGCGCGGTCCAGTAGCATTCCATCGCCGCGCCGAGGCCCCCCCAGGCGATGCCGTAGCGCGCCTGCGACAGGCAGGAGAGCGGACCCTTGAGGCCGGTGACGCCGGGCAGGATCGCATCGGCCGGGATGCGGCAGTCCTGGAAGCCGAGCTCGGAGGTCACCGAGGCGCGCAGCGAGAACTTGCCGTGCTGCTCGGGCGCGGTGTAGCCGGGCGTCCCCTGCTCGACCAGGAAGCCGCGCACGCCCTCGTCGGTCTGCGCCCAGACCACGGCGACGTCGGCGATCGTGCCGTTGGTGATCCACTGCTTGGCGCCGTTCAGGACCCAGCCGTCGGCCGTCCGCTTCGCCGTGGTGCGCATGCCACCCGGATTCGAGCCGAAGTCGGGCTCGGTCAGGCCGAAGCAGCCGATCGCCTCACCGGAGGCGAGCCGGGGCAGCCAGCGGTCTTTCTGCTCCTGCGAGCCGAAAGCGTGGATCGGGTACATGACCAGCGAGGACTGCACCGAGACGAAGCTGCGCAGGCCCGAGTCGCCCCGCTCGAGCTCCTGCATGATGAGGCCGTAGGCGATGTTGTCGAGACCGGGCAGGCCGTACTCGGAGAGCGTCGAGCCGAACAGGTTCATCTCGCCCATCTCGGGGACCAGGTGCATCGGGAAGCGCCCCTCGCGGTGGCACTCCTCGATGATCGGCTTGATCTTCTCGTCGACCCAGGAGCGCACGGTGTCGCGCACCAGGCGCTGCTCCTCGGTCAGCAGGGAATCGAAGTCGATGAAGTCGACGCCGGGGAAGCGGTTCACGGAGGTCCTCCTCGAGTGCGGGCGGGCCGAGCGGCCGGGAGGGCCGCCGCGTGCGAAATCGCCGAAAAATGCTAGCACAGGGATCCGGTAGGATCTCGGCGTGGGCAACTTCCCGGGCGGCAGCGCTTACGCGATGGCCAAGGACATCGCGGAGGGCTATCTGTTGGTGACCGAGCGCACTTTCGTCCGCTTGGCGGTGGCCGAGCTGGATCAGCTCGGCTTCGAGATCGATCGCGCGCTGCGCGACGTCCGCGGAGCGCAACCGGCGCTCGAGGACCTGGCCGCGATCCAGCAGCGCAACCGCAAGATCCAGAGGCTGACCGCCGCGCTCTCCATGCTGCGCGGCTATCGGCTGCGCTCGCGGCGCGGGCGCGCGGGCGGCGGGGGCGCTTGATCGGCGCCTGGGCGGCCGTCGCGCCGGTCCTGCTCGCCGGGGCGGTCGCCGCCCTGGTCGACCTGCGCACTCGGCGGGCCGGCCTCGATCCGCCCGGCTTCGCCTCGCCGCTGCGCCGCTGGGGCGCGCTCGTGCTGCTCGCCTCCTGCTTCTGGATCGCCGTGTTCGCGGCACTGGGCGCGGTGGGGCAGCCGGCCGAGCTCGACCTCGAAGCGGTCGAGGGCTGGCAGCTGTTCGCGCTGCACGCGCTGATGGTGGCGACGCTGCTCGGCTGGTACGCGCTCGGCTACGGTGGCGTCACGGCCGAGGGCGCGTCGCTCGCCACGCAGCTCGGTCTGACGGCGGCGCGGCCGCTGCGCGAGATCGGCCTCGGCCTGGTCTTCGGCGTCGGCGCCTGGCTGCTGGTGCTGGCCGGCGTCGTCGCCTTCGCGCTGGCGCTCACGGCGCTGGGCGGCGAGGAACTGGTGCCGCAGAGCCCGCCCGAGATGATCCCGTGGATCGCCTCTCGCCCCTGGGCCCTCCGCCTGGCGGTCGCGCTGTCGGCCGGCTTCTTCGAGGAGACCTTCTTCCGCGGTTTCCTGCAGCCCCGCGTGGGGATCGGGCTGTCGACCCTGCTCTTCGTCGCGGCGCACCTCTCCTACGACCAGCCCTTCATGCTGGTCGGCGTCACCCTGCTCTCGCTGCTCTACGCGGGGCTGGTCCGCTGGCGGCAGTCGATCTGGGCCGCGGTCGCGGCGCACGCGCTGTTCGACGCGGTGCAACTGCTGGTGGTCATCCCGGCCGTCCTCGAGGTCTGGGCGCCGCCGGGCGAAACGGGCTGAGCGCCGGTCCCGCTCGCAGCGGCTCGCCGGCGCGGCGCCTTCTGCTAGACTGCGCGCCGCCCCGGCCGACCATGGATCCGATCACGGAACGGCAGCTCTACCTGACCATCGGCAGCAGGTTCGAGAACATCGAGCTGGTGCAGATGGCCGTCGACGAGATCCTGCGGGAGCAGGGAGCGGCGGAAGAGATCCGCCACTGGATCGGGCTCGCGCTGCGCGAGGCGGTGGCCAACGCGATCAAGCACGGCAACCGCCAGGACCCGGAGCGGCCGGTCGAAGTCGAGCTGGAGGCGGTCGCGGATCGGGTGGAGATCCGGGTCGCCGACCGGGGGGAAGGGTTCGATCCCGAGGCGGTGCCCGATCCGCTCGCGCCGGAGAATCGTTTCCGCAGCGACGGACGGGGCATCTTCTACATGAGGAAGTTCATGGACGACGTCCACTACAGCTTCCGGCCAGACGGCGGCACGATCGTCACGATGCGCCGCCGTCTCGCCGAGAGCGACGGGGACGAGGCCGCAGGCTAGAGAAAGAGAGAGGAGCAGCGGATGAAGATCGACAAGCGCGAGCGCGACGGCGTCACCATCCTCGACGTCGAGGGCAAGATCACCATCGGCAAGGGCGACATCGCCCTGCGCGAGGCGGTGCACAAGGCGCTCGACGAGGGGGCGCGCAAGCTGGTGATCCGGCTGGCGGACGTCTCGACGATCGACTCCTCAGGCGTCGGAGAGCTGGTCTCCGCCTTCACCACCGTGACCAACCGGGGCGGCAAGCTCAAGCTGCTCAACCTGCCGCCGAAGGTCAACGACATCCTCCAGATCACGCAGCTGATCACCGTCTTCGAGGTCTACGACAACGAGAACGAGGCGCTCGCCTCCTTCTGACCGAGCCTCCGAAGCCACCAGCGCAAGGACCCGCGCGAGCCAGGACCCGCGGCGTCCCCTCTTCGCTCGGCCGTCCCGGATCGGAGTCGGTGACGCTGGGTCAGTCGCGCCAGGCGGCGAGGTCGCCGGACTCGAAGCTGTCGACGAAGATCGCCTGCCGCGCCTCGACCGGCGGCTCGCCGCCGCCGGCGACCTCTGGCCGGCGCCAGCCGGAGCCGTCGCTCAGAGTGCCGGCCACCGCTAGCGCGAGCGCGGCGGCGGCGGCCCAGACCCAACGGGTCCCGGCCGGCCGCCGCGCCCGGGAGAGGCGATCGCGCAACCGAACGAGGTCCTCGACCTCCGCCGCGAGCAGCGGGTCGTCCGCCACCCGCGCCGCGAAGGCCGCTGCCTCGTCCGCGCCCATCCGCCCGTCGACGTACGCCTCGAGCTCCTCGTAGCTCGGCGCCGCCTCGTCCGCGAGCGCTGCCCCGAGGTCGGCGCGCAGGCGCGCGGCCAGCTCACCCAGGGCGGCGGCCGCGGCCGGATCGGCCGGGGGGGAGACGAGTCGCAGGCGGGATTCGGGTCGCATCGTTGCTCTCCGGGGAGGCAGATGCGGAGATCGCCGCGAAGTTACCGCTCCCGCCCGGAAGGGGCTTCGCGCCGCAGCATCCGGCGCGCGAGCCGCTCCCGGGCGCTCTTGCGCAGGTTGATGACCTGACGCTGGGTCAGGCCGAAGCGCTCGCCGATCTCGCGGTCCTCGAGCGGCAGCCGCGGCCAGAGGGCCGCGAGCTCGCCGCCGCCGAGCTCGAGCGCCCGGGCGATTTCTGGAAGGGGCGCGAGCCCGGCCGCCGGCAGGAGGGAGAGCAGGTCGGCGCCCCGACCGTCGCGCAGGTTGAGCAGGAGCGCCCGGCGCTGGCCGAGCGGCAGCAGGGCGACTTCCTCCCAGACCGCGGCGACGAATCGGCGATCGCCGAGGCTCCGCTCGGGCCCGGGGCCCGGGTCGGGAGGATCGAGCGCCGGCTCGCCTTCGTGCGGCTCGGCGGCGAGCGGCACCTCCCGCCGCTCCTCGATCCCGCGCAGCTCGGCGAGACGGGCGACCAGCTCGGACAGGGGCCAGGGGCCACCGCGGGCGAGCAGCAGCTGCCGCAGCAGGGCCGCGAGCTCGAGCTCGGCGGCCGCGGCCGGCAGGGCGAGCGTCGCCGCCTCGGCGGCCGGCGCCGCGACCGCGCGGTCGCGCCAGGCCGCGAGGCCGGCCAACGGCCTGCCGTCGGCGCCCCGCCAAGTGGCGAGCGCCGGGTCGTGGCCGAGCAGATAGCGGACCTGGTTGGACAGCCGCGTCCAGGCGGGCCGGCGGGCGCGCAGGTGGGCGCGACAGGCATTGCGCGCGGTCGCCACGACGTACGCCTCGAAGCTCGCGATCGGCTCGCCGCCGCCGGTACGGCGCAGTGCCCGCAGCCGCTCGGCGAGCCGGAGCTGGGTCTCGGCCGCGACGTCCTCTAGGTCGGCGGCGGGCAGGCCGGCGAGCTGGGCGCGCACCAGCCGCTGGACGAGCGGCGCCGACAGCTCGCCGAGTAGGTGAGAGAGCTCGCAGTCGGCCTCCTCCTCGCTCGGCGCCGCGAGGAAGGGCGAGAGGATCCGATCGAACGAGGTCGCGTCTCCCACGGCGCCACTCACCTGGCCGCCGGCGGAAGGGCGAGGGCGCCGCCAGCGGCTGGCAGCCGGTTTGCTACGATCCACCGCGCCGTGCCGAGCACCGGAGGCAGGCTAGCACGCGGCCGCGCGCCGGCCGCCTCCGGCCGATCCCTCACTCCGAGGAGCCCGACGACGTGACGATCGAACGACGCAGCACCGGGCGCGCTCTGGTCGCCGCGCTCTTCGCCCTCGCCGTCGCCCGGCCCGTCGCCGCGGCCGACTCGCCCCGCGTGGTGATCCTGGGCTTCGATGGCGCCGACGCCCGGATGACCGAGCAGTGGATGAACGAGGGCAGGCTGCCCAACCTCGCGAAGCTGCGCGAGCAGGGGACCTTCGCGCCGCTGCGTTCGACGCTCCCGTCGCAGACGCCGGTCTCCTGGTCGACCTTGTCGACCGGGCTGAACCCGGGCCGCCACGCGATCTTCGACTTCCTGAAACGCGACACGGCGACCTACCGGCCGAGCTTCGCCGCGTTCGACGAGGGCCAGCGCCCCTTCCTCTACGGTGAGCGCAACGGCTGGGTCTTCGGCCTGGGCGCCGGGGGGGCGGTCTTCGTCGTCCTCTTCCTGCTGTTCAAGCTCTTCCGTGCCGGCACGGCCAAGGCCGGGATCGCGGCGCTGGTCGTCGCCGCCGCGGCCGGCGGCGCGGTCGGCTGGGTCGCCGCGAACTGGCTGCCCGTCGAGGTGCCGACGGTGGTCAACCGCCGGCAGGGCGACACCTTCTGGAAGCTGCTCGGCCAGGCCGGCAAGCGGGTGCGGGTGATGCGCATGCCGGTGACCTTTCCGCCCGAGCCCTTCGAGCACGGCGAGATGCTCTCCGGCCTCGGCACGCCCGACCTTTCGGGGCGCATCGGCAAGCCTTACTACTACACCTCGGAGCTCTTCTTCCGGCCGCGCGGCGACAACGAGGTCTCGATCGACATCGTCGAGCTGGTCGACAACAAGGGGACGATCGACACCGAGATCCAGGGCCCGCCGAACAAGCTCTTCCCCGAGCAGTCGGACGACATCCGCATCCCGATGCGCATCGTCGTCTCGGAGGACCGCGACCAGGTCGACATCGAAGTCTCGGGCGCCCGGCTGACGTTGGCCGCCGGGGAGTGGAGCCCCTGGGTGCGCTTCGTCTTCCCGTTCAATCCGCTGGTCAAGGTCCACGGCATCGGCCGCTTCCGCGTGCTCTCGGTCCAGCCCGAGGTGCGGATCTACCTGTCGCCGATCCAGTTCGACCCGTCGAGCCTGCCGGCGGCGCTCGACGTCACCTACCCGAGCGACTTTGCCGGCGAGCTGGTCGAGCGCTTCGGTCTGTTCAAGACCATCGGGTGGATGATCGACACCTGGTCGATCAAGGCGGGAACGATCGACGACGCGGTCTTCCACGAGGACGTCGACTTCACCGTCGGCGCCGACCAGAAGATCCTCGAAGGGCTGCTCGCCGACGAGTGGGACGTCTACTTCCACTACTTCGAGTTCACCGACCGGGTGCAGCACGTGATGTGGCGCCACATCGACCCGCTCCACCCGCTGCACACCGCCGAGGGAGCGGCCCGGTACGGCAACGAGATCTTCGAGTCGTACCAGGAGATGGACCGTCTGGTCGGCCTCGTGATGTCGGCGATGCCCGAGGAGGCGCTGCTCTTCGTCGTCTCGGACCACGGCTTCGCCCCCTGGCGCCGGACCACCAACTACAACACCTGGCTGGCCCAGGAGGGGTACCTGGTGCTCGAGGGAGAGTCCGAGCAGCGCACCAACCTCGAGGACCTCTTCGCCCGGGGGCAGTTCTTCCAGGACGTCGACTGGTCGAAGACGCGCGCCTACGCCATGGGCCTCGGCAACATCTACGTCAACCTGAAGGGTCGCGAAGGACAGGGGATCGTCGAGCCGGGCGCCGAGTACGACGAGCTCGTGGCCGAGATCAAGCGGCGCCTGCCCGAGGTCGTCGACCCGGAGACCGGCGAGCACCCGGTCGCCTACGTCTTCACCCGCGACGAGGCCTACGGCGTCTACGATCCGGCGTTGATCCCCGACCTCTTCCCGGCGAACAACGCCGGCTACCGCGTCGGCTGGCAGGACACGCTGGGCATCGTCGCCAAGCAGTTCCTCGAGCCCAACCTCGACGTCTGGAGCGGCGACCACTGCTCGGTCTACCCGCCGCTGGTCGACGGCATCCTGTTCGCGAACCGGCCGCTCGAGCTCGCCGACAAGCCCTACATGGCCGACCTGGTGCCGACGCTGCTCGACCTCTACGGCATCGCCGCGCCGGTCGAGCTCGACGGCCGCGCCCTGTCGCTGAAGTAGGCGCGCGGGCGGCCGCGGCCGCCCGCGGCGCGCCGGGCGCGGTGGCGGTAAGCTGCGTTCCCGATGGCGCGCCCGTCCGCAGCCGGGATCGCTCTCGTCGCCGGCCTGGTGCTCGGCCTGGCGGCCGGCGGCCGCGCGCTCGCGCGCGACGGGGCGCCGGCGCCGCCGCGAGCCGATCTGGCCGAGCGCGAAGCCGAGCTCGAGGCGATCCGCGGCGAGATCGCTCGGCTGCAGGCGGCGGTCGAACAGGCGCGCCGCCGGGCGAGCGGGCTCGAAGGCGAGCTCGAGCGGATCGGCCTCGAGCTCGAGCTGCAGGAGCGCCGGCTGGCCGAGGCGGCGGCGGCCAAGGCGCTCGCCGACCAGCAGGTGGCGGCGAGCGAGCGCGCGATCGCCGAGCTCGAAACGCAGCTCGCGGCCGAGCGGCGGCGTCTGGAGACGCGGCTCGCGGGGCTCTACCGCTTCGGGCGCCACGGGTCGATCCGCCTCCTGCTGGCGCTCGAGCCGGGCGAAGGGCTGCTGCCCGCCCTGCGCTGGATCCGTTACCTGGTCCGGCGCGACGCCGACCTGGTCGCCCGCTTCGAGGAGCTGCGGGCCCGGCTCGCCGTGGAGCGCGCCGAGCTGGCCGAGCGCCAGACGGAGGTGGCCGGCTGGCTCGCACAGGAGAGCCGTCGGCGCGACGAGCTGGTGCGCCTCGAGGCGAGCCGCGCCCGCCTGCTCGAGGGGACCCGCCGTGAAGGCGAGCGGCTCGCCGGCCGGGCGCTCGAGCTCGGCGACCGCGCGCGCAAGCTCTCGGCGCTGCTCGACTCGCTCTACGGCCGCGACGGCGAAGGGCTCGCCGGCCTGCCGATCGGCGACTTCCGCGGTCTGCTCGATTGGCCGGCGGCCGGCCGGGTGGCGATCGACTTCGGCCCGCGGCTCGACCCGCGCTACGGCACGCGCGTGCCGCACAACGGCGTCGACCTCGCGACGGCTTCCGGTGCCCCCGTCGTCGCGGTCTACCCGGGGCGCGTGGTCTTCGCGGCGCCGTTCGAGGGCTACGGTCCGACGGTCGTCGTGCAGCACGCGGGACGCGCGTTCACGCTCTACGCCGGGCTCGCGGAGGTCTCGGTCGGCCGCGGTGACATGGTATCGTTGCAGCAGCCGCTCGGCCGCGCGGGCAGCGAGCTCTACTTCGAGATCCGCGTCGAGAACCGGCCCGAGAACCCCCGCAACTGGATGCGCACGAGCGACCCCTCCCGACGAGCTCCGAAATGAACCGAGGCCGCGCCCTCTTCCTCCTCCTCTCGCTGGCCGTGCTGGTGCCGCTGGTCTCCGGAGTGCTCTGGAGCGCGTCCCGGACCGGCGCCTCCGGCGACGAGGATTCGCTCTACAAGTACTTGGCGATCTTCTCGGAGGTGCTCGGTCTGGTGCGCTCGAGCTACGTCGACGAGACCGACCTGGCGCACCTCGTCGTCGGCGCGATGGACGGCTCGACCGAAGCGCTGGACCCCTTTTCGCTCTACCTGCCCGCCGCTGCGGTGGCCCCGCACGCGCGCGCCGCCGAGGTCGGCTCCGCCCTCTCCGGCCTGATCGTCCTGCGCAGCCGCGGCATCGCCTACGTCGTCTCGGTCGAGGAGGGCTCGCCGGGGGAGCGCGCCGGCTTCGAGCCGGGGGACGTGCTCGCCGAGGTCGGCGGCCGGTCGACCCGGGAGATGGCCGGCTGGGAAATCGACACGCTCTTCGCGGGCGAGCCCGGGGCGCGGCTCGAGTGCGAAGTCCTGCGCCGCGGCGAGGCCGAGCGCAAGACGCTCGAGCTCGCCCGATTCGAGCCCGCCGGGCCGCGGCTCGAGCAGGCCGAGGAGTTCCCGATGCTGCGCCTGCCGCGCCTCGCCGAGTCGAGCGCGGCATCGGCGCGGCCCCTGGTGGCGCGCCTCGCGGAGAGCGGCGCGGCGAAGCTGCTGGTCGACCTGCGGGGCGTGGCCGGCGGCTCCGTCGACGCGGCCTACGCGGTCGGCGCCCTCTTCGCGCGCGGGCCGCTCGGCGAGCTGCGCGAGCGCGACCGCGCGCTGGCGACCTTCGAAGGGACCGAAGAGCCGCTCTGGCGGGGGGAGATCGCGGTCCTGGTCGACGGCAGCACGCTCGGCGCCGCCGAGGTGCTCGCGACGATCCTGCGCGAGCGCGCCGGCGCCAAGCTGGTCGGCGTGCCGACCTTCGGCTGGGCCGGCGTGCGCTCGCCGGTCGACCTCGAGGGCGGCGGTCGCCTGCTGCTGACCACGGCCTTCTACCGGGGGCCGGAGGGCGCGCCGATCGACGAGGCGCTCGCCCCCGACCTGCTGGTCGACGAGCTCAGCATCCGTTTCGGCGAGCGCGAGCGCAAGCTGCGCGACCTGATCCTCGATCGCGGCATCCGCCTGCTGCGCGGCGAGGCGGAGAGCGCCGAGCCGCTCGCCGCCTGAGCGGACGGCGCCGCGCCCGCGATGCCGCGCCGTCGCCGCAAGTCCCGCCCCGCGCTGCGCTGGACGCTGGTCGCCCTCGGCGCCCTGGCGCTCTTCGCCGTCGGCCTCTGGCTCGGCCGCGGCCCCGGCGGCGCGCCGCGCGTCGAGCGCCCGCGGCTCCCCGCCGACGAGAAGGCGCCCCGGCCGGAGCGCCCGAGGCGGCAACCGGTCCCGACGCCGACGGCGACGCCGGTTCCGCCCGCGGCCGAGCCGTCGCCGGCGCCACCCCCCGGGCGGGTCGCCCTGATCTTCGACGACCTCGGGCGGGACGTCGGCCAGCTCGACCGCCTCTTCGAGCTCGGCGTGCCGCTCAGCTTCGCCGTGCTGCCCTTCGAGCCCTGGAGCGCCGAGGTCGCGCAGGCGTTGACCGCGCGCGGCGCCGAGGTGCTCTGTCACCTGCCGATGGAAGCGACCGGCGAGGAGGACCCGGGTCCCGGGGCGCTCGTCGAGGGGATGTCCGGCCGCCGGCTCGCGGCGGCGGTCGAGCGCGCGCTCGAGCGGGTGCCGGGCGCCGCCGGCGTCAACAACCACATGGGCTCGCGGCTGACGGCCGACGAGCGGGCGATGCGCACCGTCCTGCCCCTGCTCGGCGAGCGCGGCCTCTTCTTCCTCGACTCGCGCACGACGCCCGAGAGCGTCGCCTACGAGCTCGCGCTCGACCTCGGCGTGCCGGCCGCGCGGCGCGACGTCTTCCTCGACGCGGTCGACGAGCCGGAGGCGATCCGCGGCGAGATGGCGCGGCTGCTCGAGCTGGCGCGCGAGCGGGGCGCGGCGATCGCCATCGCCCACCCCCGGCGCGCCACCCTCGCCGTGCTCGCCGAGGAGATCCCGCGCGCCCTCGCCGAGGGCTTCGAGTTCGTGCCCGTCTCCTACCTGCTCGAACGCCGCGAAACGCTGCCGGAGTAGGACGAGGTCCGATCTGGCCCCTCCTAGGCCCCTCCCGCCCGCTGGCACGCGGTGCGGAGCGGTCCGTGTCGGCGCCGGGTCGGTCCGTCCCGCCGGCGCTACCCGGCGCGGGCGACCGGCGTATTGAGGAGCGCGGGACGCCTCGACGCGCCGATGTTCCATTTCGCCCTCTTTCAGCTCCTGATCGCCTCGCAGTGCCTGGTGCTGCCTCTCTTCCTGGCGCGCAAGGGGCGCTGGCGGCAGCCGGCGAACCGGATCCTGATCGCGCTGCTGCTGATGTTCGGCAGCTCGAGCGCCGTCGGCGGGGTGCAGCGTCTGACCGGCACCCTCGCGGTCAACGCGACCACGCTGTTCGGTGTGCTCTTCGGACCGGCGGTCTGGGCCTTCGTGCGCAGCCTCGCCTTCCCGGAGCGGGGCTGGCGTCGGCGCGACCTGCTCCACCTCGCGCCCTTCGCCTTCGCGCTGCTCGCCTTCGCGAGCGGCCACCTCCCGGACGGCCTGCGGCTTCGCCTGACCGCAGCCAGCCTCTGGACCTACGCAGGGGCCACGCTGGCGCTCTGGTGGCGCTACCGGCGGACGCTGCGCTCGACCCGGTCGGGCCCGGCCGGGGAGCGGACGATCTGGGTCGACTTCGCGGCCTTCGGCTTCCTCGCGCTCAACCTGCTCGACACCGGCACGGTGATCACCGCGCACTGGGTGCGCTGGACCGATCCGGTCGCGGTGCGCACGCTCTTCTTCGTCGCGCTGCTCGCCTACATCGCGGGCTTCGTCTATCTGGCGCTCGAGTGCCCCGGTTCGCTCGTCGGCGTCTCGGCTGTCGAGCAGGCGGCCGCCGAGGCGCCGCCCGCGCCCCAGCCGCTCGAGCCGGCGGACCGCGCCGAGCTCGAGCGGATCGAGGCCGCGGTCACGGCGCGCCGGCTCTACCTCGAGCCCGACCTGACCCTGCCCGAGCTCGCCGAGCGGCTCGGCGTGCCGGCGCGGCGCCTCTCTTCGCTGGTCAATCGAGGGCACGGCCGCAACTTCTCCGACTGGATCAACGGCTACCGGATCGAGGAGGCGGCGCGACGGCTCGCCGACCCCGCGGCGGCCGGCGAGAACGTGCTCGACGTGCTCTACGCCTCCGGCTTCAACTCGAAGTCGAGCTTCAACGCCGCCTTCAAGCGCCTGAAAGGGATCACGCCGAGCGAGTTCCGCCGCACGAGCCACGCCTGATCGCGCCTCTCGAGTCCCTCCCCGCGTGCGGAATCAGGATTCCGCACCCGCGACGACCGCCCGCTCCCGCCGCCCGCGTCCGGAAACACGCAACCGGTCGACGGGCGCCCGCCACATCGCCGAGCCTCCGCGCGCAGCCGCGCTGTCGCGCGAGGAGGAACCGCGATGGAGAGTCTCCGACGACCCGCAGCCCCGGCGCCCGAGACGCCGGATACCCCGAGCCCCGAACGACGCCGAGCCTTCGTGCTCGCATCCAGCCCGGCGGCCCGTGACGCGCTTCTCGACGCCGCGCGCCGGAGCCCGGCGCTCGCGCTGGTGGGACAGGCGCGCCGCCCGGAGAGGGCGCGACGCCGCCTCGAGGCGAGCTGGCCCGATCTGGTGTTGATCGACGGCGAGCTGCTGGGCGAGGCCCGCCCGACCGAGCTCGGGCGGCTGCTCGCCCCCTGGCGCGCGGGACTGGTGGTCGCCGGCCGAGGACCGGAGCAGGCCGCCGCGGCGTTCGAGCTGGGGGCGAGCGCCTTCCTGCCGTTGCCGCGGTCGCCCGGCCAGCTAGCGATCGAGCTCGCCGGGCTGGCCGCGTCGGTCGTCCCGGGTGCGGCGGTGCGCGAAGTGACGCGGCGGCTGGTCGAGCGGCGTCTGGCGCGGCGCCGGCTCGACGACGAGCGGCCGAAGTGGCTGCTGGTGCGGGAGCGCAACCGGATGGTGCCGGTGCCGGTGGCCGACCTCCTCTGGATCCGCGGTGCCGGCAACTACGCGACACTGCGTTGGCCCGGCGGCGAGCTGCCCTTGCGCTCGACGCTGGCCGACCTCGAGACGCGCCTGGACCCCGCGCGCTTCGTGCGCATCCATCGGAGCTGGATCGTGCCGGTCCGGCGGATCGCCGGGCTCGCCACGCGGCCGCGCGGCGGTTACCTGGCGCGGCTCGAGGACGGCACGCGCGTCGTGGTCAGCGAGCGCTACCGGGAGCGGCTGGTCGCCGCCCTGGGCGGCGCGGTGCCGGCCGAGAGGCCGCGCTCGCGCCGCCGGAGCGAGTGAGGTGAAGGCGAGGCGTCGAGGGACGGGCGATCCGGCGGAGCGGAGCCCCGGAACGGTCCGCGGCGTCCGGCGACCGGGAGCGAGCGGCGCGAGCGCGCGGCGGCAGGGGGCGAATCGACCCGGCGGCGCCACCGGCGCCCCGGCCGCCCGAGAGGGTCCGCTCCGGGCACGCGCCGCGCAGTCCCCGCGCCCCGTCCGCCGCGACGGTCGCGGCCGACATCCGTGGAGGAAGAGGACATGAGCAGGAGAATCACGAGCTGGGCGCTCGCCGCGCTCGCGCTGGCGCCGGCGGGGCTCTTGGCCCAGGCGCAGACGACCGGGCGCATCGTCGGCGAGGTCCGCGACCAGGCCGGCACGCCGCTCGCCGGGGTCGAGGTGACGGCGACGGCGATCGCGCTCGACCTCGAGCGCCAGACGACCACCGACGCGCAGGGGCAGTTCGCGCTGCCGCTGCTGCCGGTCGGCGACTACACCGTCTCCGCCGTGCTGGAAGGGTTCCAGCCGCGCGTCGCCGAGCTGCGCGTCGGCGTCGGCCGCTCGGTGCCGGTCAACTTCGAGCTGGCGCCCGGCGAAGCGGTCGCCGAGACCATCGAGGTGCTGGGCGAGGCGGCGGTGCTCGAGACCACCACCCTGGGCCAGAACGTCACCTACGACAGCCAGG
The DNA here is from genome assembly GCA_011525905.1 of Acidobacteriota bacterium. Taxonomy (GTDB): domain Bacteria; phylum Acidobacteriota; class Thermoanaerobaculia; order Multivoradales; family JAGPDF01; genus JACTMI01. The sequence goes on along the minus strand of WYBK01000053.1, from coordinate 14,009 downwards.
TCGAGAAGCTGCCGATCTTCGACCGCGATCCGCAGGTGGTCGCCGGCCTGCTGTCGGGCAGCGTCAACCCGGGCCCCAACGCCGGCCAGCTGGTGATCGCCGGCGCGCCCGCCTTCGACACCAGCGTGCTGGTCGACGGCGCCGAGGTCTCCGACCCTTACTTCGGCTCGGCGCCCGACCTCTGGCTCGAGGACGCGCTGGAAGAGGTGCAGGTGATGACCTCCGGCATCAGCGCCCGCTACGGCCGCTTCCAGGGGGGCGTGATCAACGCCATCACCAAGTCGGGGGGCAACGAGTTCGAGGGCTCCCTGCGCGCCGAGCTGTCGAGAGAGAGCTGGAACTCGCAGACCCCGTACGGCGAGAGCCAGAGCGACGACCTGCAGAAGATCTACCAGGGGACGCTGGGCGGCTACCTGGTCAAGGACCGCCTCTGGTTCTTCACCGGCGCCCGCCTGGTCCCCGAGACCGGCATCGCGCTGACGACGCTGACCACCGGCGAAGGCTTCGAGACCACGCTCGACACCCACCGGTACCAGCTCAAGCTGCGCGGCGCGCTCAACTCGAGCCACGTCGCCGAGCTCAGCTGGTTCGAGTACGAGGCGGAGGCTTCGAACTACGACGGGCTCGGCGCAGGCGAGCTGGCGGCGGCGACCGGCCAGCGTTCCGATCCGCGCGAGACCTGGGCGCTCGCCTACCAGGGGGTGCTCTCGGGCTCCTCGTTCCTCGAGGCGCAGTACACCAAGAAGGACGTCGCCATCGTCTCGGGCGCCACCGACCCGACCCGCTCGCCTCTCATCGACTACTTCAACCTGACCGTCTACAACAACCACTGGTGGGACGCGCGCGACAAGGACCTGCGCAACAACGAGACCGCGGCGGTGAGCTACTCGACGGCCTTCTCGGGCGACCGAACGAGCCACCTGGTCGAGGGGGGCGTGCAGTACGTCGTCTCCGAGATCGGCGGCGAGAACCGGCAGTCGGTGACCGGGCTCAACTACATCGGCTACGACCCGTCGCTGTTCGTCGCGGGAGTCGAAGGCGGCCAGGTGCTGTTCAACGCCACGCCGGGCGTCGACGCGCGCTGGAAGGCGCTCTCGGCGCAGGGCAGGACCGAGACGAAGAACCTCGCCCTCTACCTCCAGGATGCCTGGGAGCTCGCCAGCCGCTGGCGGATCGACGCCGGTCTGCGCTGGGAGCGCTACGAGGGGGAGGGGCCGGTGCCCCAGTTCAACCTCGATGCCGACGACCTCGCCCCGCGGCTGGGCCTGACCTTCAGCGTCCGTCCCGAGCTCCAGGTCCAGGCGACTTACGGCAAGTACATCAGCCGCTTCAACGACAACCTCTCGGGCGCGGTCACCGGCGTCGGCTCGGGACCGCTGGTCGAGCAGGTCTACATCGGGCCCGCGCTCTTCGGCGTGCCCGGCTCGGCATTGGCGGCACTGCTCGAGGAGGAGGAGAACTGGGGTCAGATCACCGGCTACACCGATCCGACCCTGCCGATCACCGTGCTCGACGATGGCACGAAGGTGCCCTATACCGAGGAGACCACCCTCTCGCTGCGCGGCGGCCTGCCGGGCAATCGGGGCAGCTTCACGCTCGCTTACGTCCACCGCGACTACGAGGAGCTGCTCGACGACTTCGCCGGCCGGGTCTGCGACTTCGGGTTCTCGTTCGGGCGCCCCTGCCCGGCGGGGAACACCACCCCGATCGTCGCCGACGGCGAGGTGCTCGGGGCGACCGACACGATCGTCTGGGCCAACTCCGACCGCGCCTTCCGCAAGTACGACGGGGTCACCGCGAGCGTCGACTGGCGGCCGGTGCCGGAGCTGCTGGTCGGCGGTAACTACACCTACAGCCGGACCCGCGCCAACTACGAAGGCGAAGCCAGGAACCAGCCGGCGAGCGGCTCGCCGATCGGCGACTACGAGGCCGGCGTCGACGTCTCCCGCATGGCCCCGGGGGGCTACGCCGACGACGACGTCCGCCATCGGTTGAACGTCTATTCGACTTACGACCTGCCGCTCGGCCGCGCGGGGGGACTCAACCTGGGCGGCTACCTCTACTACCGGTCCGGAGCGGCCTGGAGCAAGATCGCCACGGTCTTCAGCCAGCGGGTCGAGGGCTACCTCGGACAGCCCCCCACCTACCGCTACTACTTCGGCGAGCGGGGGAGCGAGCGCTTCGACGACTGGTGGGGGCTCGACCTCGCCGTGCGCTACGACTTCCCGGCGGTCTGGAAGCTCGAGCCCTGGATCAAGCTCGGCGTCACCAACGTGCTGAACAACGACGCGGTGATCGCCTTCCAGACGACCGGACGGGCGGACGACCCCTCGGCGCCCTCCGCCTGGATCCCGAGCGGCACCTGCGGCCTGGGCGACGAGCCGTCGACCACCTGCTCGAGCTTCGGCCGCATCCGCAACCAGGACGACTACCAGGATCCGCGGCAGTACCTGCTGTCGGTCGGCCTCCGCTTCTGAGCGGTTGCTGACCGGGCGAAGCGGCGGCGGGGAGACCCGCCGCCGCTTCCTTCCCTCCGCTCCCTTTCGATCACTCCGAGCGCAGCGCCTCGAGCGGACGGCGGGCGAGGGCGCGGGCGCTCGCGGCGAGGCCGGCGGCGACGGCGAGCAGCGCCGCGCCGGCGACCGCCGCCGCGGGAAGCGCGGAGGCGAGGCGCCAGGGGATCTCCATCCCGCGCTCGAGCACCACGGCGGCGAGGGCCGTGCCCGAGACGGCGCCGATGGCGCCTGCGAGCAGGCCGGCGAGGGCGTACTCGGTGGCGAAGAGCGCCGCCACCCCGCCGCGGGTCATGCCGAGCGACTTGACCAGAGCCACCTCGCGGCCGCGCAGCGCGGCACCGGCGGCGATCGCCCCGGCCAGGATCGCGAGGCCGGCGAGCGCGGTGAAGCCGCCGAGGAATCGGACGCCGACGCCGATGCGCTCGAGCACCGAAGCGACTTTCTCGAGCACGTCGCGGATCGCGAAGAGGGTGACGTTCGGGTGGTCCGCCGCCAGCCGGTCTTGCAGGCCGCGCTCGGCGCCCGGCGGCAGGCGCACAGCGGCGATGCGCATCTGCGGCGCCCGCTCGAGCACGCCCGGTTCCACCACCCAGAAGAAGTTGATGCCGAAGGTCTCCCAGCGCACGGTGCGCACCGAGGTGACGGTGAGCTCGACCGGCACGCCCTGGACGTCGAAGCGCAGCACGCTGCCGAGGCCGATGCCGAGATCGCGCGCGTACTCGGCCTCGACCGAGAGCTCGGCGCGCCCGGGGTCGCTCCAGAGCGCGCCCTCGACGATCTCGTTGTCGGCGGGGAGCCGCTCGAGGTAGGTCAGCCTCTGCTCGCGGGTGAGCGCCCAGCGGCGCGGTCCGCGCCTCGGCTCGCCCTCCGCTTCGGGGCTCTCGGTCGCGCCGGCCGGCGGGACGAGCTCGGCAACCGGCCGGCCGTCGATCGCCGCGAGCCGCGCCATGACGACCGGAACGGAATCGAGCCGGGTGGCGCCCGCCCGCTCGATCTCCGCTCGCACGTCCTCCCACTGGGACGGCTGGATGTCGATCAGGAACGCCGTCGGCGCGTCGGTCGGCAGGTCGGCGCGCAGCCGCTCGGAGAGGCCGCTCTCGATCGTCCGCATGCCGACGACGACCATCGTGCCGAGCCCGAGCGCCACGATCGAGGCGACCGAGGCCGAGCCGGGGCGGCCGAGCGCGGCGAGGCCGTGGCGCAGCGGCAGGGGCAGGCGCAGGCGCGGCGCCCGGCGGGCGGCGGCGACCAGCAGTCGCGCGCCGAGCGCCAGCAGCGCGGCGGTCGCCGCGAGCCCGGCGGCGAAGAGCGCGCCGTAGCGCAGCGACTGCGCCTGGAGCGACGCCACCAGGGTGACGCCGCCGGCGAGCGCGACGGTGAGCAGGGCGAAGAGCGCGCGGCCGGCCGGTAGCGGCTCGACGTCGCGCCGCAGCACGCGCGCCGCCGGCACGCGCAAGGCCGCCACCAGCGGCGCGAGCGCGAAGAGCAGCGCGATGGCGACGCCGAGGGCGACGCCGCGCGCGACCGCGCCCCAGGAGATTCCGGCGCGCGGCAGGTCGGGGACGAGGCCGGCGACCAGGCCGGGCAGCGCGCGCTCGACCGCGAGCCCGGCGGCGGCCCCGAGCAGGCTGCCGGCGAGCGCGAGCAGCAGGGTCTGGCCGAGGAAGAGGAGCGCGAGCTCGCGTGGCGTGCCGCCGAGCGCCTTCCAGACCGCAATGGCGTCGAGGCGGCTCACGAGCCAGGTGCGGACGGTCTGCGCCACGCCGACGCCGCCGACGATCAGCGACAGCAGCGCGACGACGCCGAGGAAGCGCTCGGTGCGGTCGACGCCGCGGCGCAACTCCGGCTGCCCCTGCACCGAGGTCTCGATCCGGTAGTAGGCCGGATCGGGCAGCGCCGTCCGCAGCCGGGCGGCGAGGGCCTCGACGCGGGCGTCGTCGCTGCCGGAGGGCAGGGCGACGAGCGTCCGCCACTCGACGCGCGAGCCGGTCTCGGCGAGCCGGGTGGCCGCGAGGCCGGCGCCCGAGAGGTAGAGCCGGGGGCCGAGCGCGAAGGCGCTGCCCAGCCGGTCGGGCTCGGAGAGCACCTTGCCGGCGAGCCGGAAGGGGTGGCCGCCGACCGAGAGCGTGTCGCCGACCGAAAGGCCGAGCCGATCGAAGAGCTCGGGCGCCGCGACGGCGCCGCCGCCAGCCAGCAGCTCGGCGAGGGGCCGGTCGGGCTCGAGCGCGAGGGCGCCGTAGAAGGGGAAGCGGCCGTCGACGCCGCGCAACTCGACGAGCTGGCTGCGGCCCGAGGGCGCGGCGACCACGGTCACCAGCTCGGCGACGCGCGTGGTCTCGACGCCCGGCTCGGCGGCCAGCAGCTCGTCGACCGGCGCCGGGATCGCGCGCCGCCCCTCGACGCGCAGGTCGGCGGCGAGCAGCCGCTTCGCCTCGCTGCGCAGTCCCGACCGGAGGCTCGACGAGAAGCCGGCGACCGCCACCACCGCGGCGACGCCGACCGCCAAGCAGAGCGCGAAGAAGACGAGCCGCCCACGCGCGCCGCGCGCTTCGCGACGGAGCTGGACGAGGAAGTGCCGGAGCGTCATCGGCGAGGTCTCCCGTCGATCAGCCGGCGCCGACGACGGCCGGAGCGGGCGCGCCGGAGCGCGACTCGATCCGCTCGATGCGGCCGTCGCGCAGGTGGATCCGGCGATCGGCGAGCGAGGCGACCGCCGGATCGTGGGTGACCAGCACGAGCGTCGCCGCCGTCTCACCGCGCAGCGCGGCGAGAGTCTCGAGCACGCGGGCGCCGGTCGCGCCGTCGAGGTTGCCGGTCGGCTCGTCGGCGAACAGCAGCGCCGGAGCGGGCGCGAAGGCGCGGGCGAGCGCGACGCGCTGCTGCTCGCCGCCGGAGAGCTGGACCGGGTAGTGGTGCTCCCGTTCGCCGAGGCCGACCTGGCCGAGCAGGCGGCGCGCGCGCTCGAGCGGCCCGGCCCGCCCGGCGAGCTCGAGCGGCAGCAGCACGTTCTCGAGCGCGGTCAAGTTGGGCAGCAGCTGGAAGGACTGGAAGACGAAGCCGATCCGGCCGCGCCGCAGCCGGGCGAGCTCGTCCTCCGAGAGATCCTGGATCGGCCGACCGTCGATCCGGACCTCCCCCTCGCTCGGCCGGTCGAGCCCGGCGGCCAGGCCGAGCAGCGTCGACTTGCCGCTGCCCGACGGCCCGAGGATCGCGACGAACTCGCCGGCGGCGACGGCGAGGTCGACCCGGTCGAGGATCGTCAGCAGCCGCTCGCCGGAGGGGAGCCGCTTGGTCAGGCCACGGAGCTCGAGCGCGGGGGCGTCCATCGCAGGATCCTACGCGACCGCCGCCCGTCCGGTTGTCCCGGCAACGAGCGGAGTCTCTGGCATGGGCTAGGCTCCGGCCCGATGAAGGTCCCGTTTCGACGCCGCTCGGCGCGCTCCTGGCCCAACCGCCTCCTCCTGGTGGCGCTCGTCGGAGGCGCGCTCTCTGCTTGCGGCGGCGAGGAGCGCCCGGCACCGGCGGCCGGGGCGCGGTCGATCGCAGGGCCGCTCCCCTCCGAGACGACCGCGGGAGTCGAAGAGTCGGCGAGGCTCTCGCCGCTGCAGGCAGCGCCTGGGGACGCCCCGGCCGTCGTCTTCCTCGGCGACAGTCTGACCGCCGGATTCGGGCTGGCGGAGGAGCAGGCGTTTCCGGCGGTCGTCGGCGAGCTGCTCGCGGCGCGCGACCTGCCGGTGCGGGTGGTCAACGGCGGAGTGTCCGGAGACACGAGCGCCGGGGCGCTCGCGCGGCTCGACTGGCTGCTCACCCAGGAGCCCGACGTCGTGGTCGTCTCGATCGGCGGCAACGACGGGCTGCGCGGCCTGCCGGTCGAAGCGCTCGAGGCGAACCTGCGCGCCATCGTGAGGCGCGCGCGCGCGGCGGGCGCCCGGGTTCTGCTGACCGGACAGCAGATACCGACCAACTACGGCCCCGAGTACGCCGGCGCTTTCCGCGAGCTCTATCCGCGCGTCGCGCGCGAGGAGGGGGCGACGCTGCTCCCCTTCCTGCTCGAGGGGGTCGCGATGGTCCCCGAGCTCAACCTGCCCGACGGCATCCACCCGAACCCCGAGGGGCAGCGCCGCGTCGCCGCGCAGGTCGCCGCGGCGCTCGCGCCGCTGCTCGAGCCGCGAATCGACGCGGGCGGCTGAGCGCCGGCGGGGCGCTACGGCTCGGCGAGCCGCAGGCGCGCGATGCGCGTCGGGTGGATCGCCGGCGAGGCGCCGTAGGCGATCCAGACGTCGCCGCGGGCCGGGTCGATCGCCAGGTGGCGCATCGTGGCGCCGCGCGTCGGCACCGGATAGGCGGCGAAGCGGCCGGTCGCCGGGTCGAAACGGAAGAGGGCGTCGGCGGCGCCGGTGCCGACCCAGACGGAGCCGTCGCGCCGGTCGACCCGCGCGACGTAGGGGAGCGCGTCGCCGATCGGCAGCGGGTGACGGTCGAAGGCGCGCGTCGCCGGCGAGTAGCGGTAGAGCGTCGAGGAGGCGTAGCCGGGGATCCAGAGGTCGCCGCGCGCGTCGACGTCGAAGCGCCGCGGGCCGGAATCGGGATCGGGGAGCGTCACCTGTTCGAAGGTGCCGCTTGCCGGGTCGTGCGCGATCAGCGCGTTGCCGTGGAGCAGCGAGGTCCAGATGCGGCCGTCGGGCGCCACGCGCAGCTCGTAGGGGATCGGCGAGGGCCCCTTGGTGGCGGTGGCGAAGGGCGGCCCGGTCCGTTCGGCGACCGCGAGCGGCTCGCCCGGAGCGACCCGCGCCAACCGCAGGCCCGCGCGGGCGAAGTGGTCGTTCGCCCAGACGCCGCCGGCGCGGTCGAGCGCCAGGCTGTGGGCGTACATGCCGATCGGCGCGCTCGCCCACGAGGCGCTCGCCGGATCGTAGCGCGCGACGCGCCGGGCGGCGCCCAGCAGCACCCACCAGCGGCCGTCGCCGTCGATCTCGAGAGCGCGCGGGTTGGCCTGCGCGACCGGGATCGGCACGCTCTCGACGGCGCCGCTCGCCGGATCGAGCACCAGGATCCGCGCGCTGAACATGCCGGTGATCAGCACCCGCCCGCGCGCGTCGACCGCGAGATCGTGCGGCAGGTCGGGCCCGGGCAGGTCGTACTCGGTCAGCGTGAAGCCCGAGGCGATCTCGGGCAGCGCGAGCGGCGTCCGCGGTCGGGTCGCCGCGGCGTGCAGCCACTCGCCGAGCCCGGCGCCGACGAGGTGTCCGGAGAGGATCGGAAAGCCGGAGCCGGGACCGAACTGCGCGTGCATGCGGGCGGCGTCCGCCTCCCACTGCGCGGCGCTGCGCGGCTCGCCCTGGGCGAGCGCGCGCGTCTCGTTGAACTGGTGGCAGCCGGTGCAATCGAGCAGGAACCAGCGCTTGCGCTCTCCCGCGGGGAGCAGCGCCAGCCACTCGGCCGAGCGCGCGCCGCGCTCGGCGGGCGGCCGCGGCTCGGCGCGCAGCCGGACCTCGCCGCCGCCGGGCGCTGCGGTCACCTCGGCGCTCGCATGGTCGGGGTCGGCGAGCGCGACCGCGTGTGGGCCGCTCGAGGCGAGCTCGAGCCGGAAGCGGCCCTCCGCGTCCGTCGCAGTGGCGTGGCGCAGCGGGGCTCCCCGCGGCGCGGCGACGACCGGCGCAGCGACGACGAGCGCGCCGGCGACCGGCGCGCCCTCGGCGTCGAGCACCCGGCCCGCGAGCTGGCGCGCGGGCTCCGGCCGCGGCTCGCCGGCCGCGACGAGGCCGGTGAAGAGGAGCAGCGTGAGCAAGAGCTTCGGCGCGGCGCGCGGGGCCTCGAGACTCGGCATGCGGTCACCTCCGGTCGCGGGGAGATACGCGGCGGCCGCGGTCGGGGTTCCGGCGGCGCGGCCGGTTGCCGGCCGAAAAGTGGGATGGGCTAGAGTTCCTCCGAGTTCGAGCGACGATGCTGCGTTGTCGAGCCTGTGGCGCCGAGATCGGGGCGGGCGCGCTCGCCTGCCGCGCCTGCGGCAGACCGGTGGCGGCCGGCCGCCGCGCCCGTCCGCGGCTCGGCTGCGCCGTCCTGGTCGGCGTTCTTCTCGGGCTCGCGGTGGTCGCGGTCTACTGGTGGCTCGAGATCCGGCCGCGCGTCGCGCGCATCCTCGACCCCTGGATCGACGCCGAGCCGGTCGAGGCCGTCGCGCAGGTCGGCCCGGTCGATCCGGGCGCGCTCTTCGACGTCGCCGTCGAGCTGCCGGGCAACCCGCTCAACGCGGTCTGGACGGGCGAGCGCTTCGTCCTCGGCAATCGCGTCGATCCCTGGGGGCTGATGCTGGTCGAGCGCGGGCCCAGGGAGCGCTGGCGAGTGAGCAAGCAGCCGGTGCTCGAGCCGACCTACCACCAGCGGATGAGTCTCGACGCGCTCGCCTGGAACGGCCGCGAGCTGGTGGCCGTCGCCGACGGCGCCTGGTTCGGCCGCGAGGGTCAGGTCTTCGTCACCCTCGACCCGGTCTCGTATCGCATCGGCAGAGTGCGCACCGCGCCGGACCAGCTCGGGTGCCTCGTCTGGGACGGGCGAGGCTACTGGGGCGCCACGCGGCGCAACACCGCGGACGAAGCGCGCCCCGCCCATCTCTATCGCTTCGACGCGCGGCTCGCCGAACTGGAACGCCACGACTCGCCGGGCGTCGGCTGCCAGGGGCTCGCCTGGGACGGACGGCGCCTCTGGTTCGCCGACGTTTTCGACGACTCGCTGACCGTCCTCGATCTCGCCACGGGCGCCCCGCGCTGGTCGGGAGGAGACCGCCTCGAGATCGAGTACCTCTCGGGCGTCGCTTGGGACGGCGAGTCGATCTGGATCGCCGAGTACGACGGCAATCGGCTGCGCCGCCTCAACCCGATCCTGCAGCGCGCCTGGAGCGGCGCGCGGGCGCGCGCCGAGGCCGAGCCCTGATTCGCCGACCCGGCCCGCGGGGTCCGACCCGGCTACTCTGGCGGCGCTTCGCGCGCCTTCGCCTCGCCCCAGAGCGCGTCCATCTCGGCGAGGGTGGCCTCGCCGAGCGGGCGGCCGCGGGCGGCGAGCTCCCGTTCGACGTGGGCGAAGCGTCGGCGGAACTTCAGCAGCGTGCCGGCGAGCGCGGCCTCCGGGTCGATCTCGAGCTTGCGCGCCAGGTTGGCGACGGTGAACAGGAGGTCGCCGAGCTCGGCTCCGATCCGCTCGAGGCGCTCGCCCTCGGGCGGTCCGCCGGCGAGCTCCGCGCGCAGCTCGGCGACCTCCTCGTCGAGCTTGTCGAGCACCGCCGCGGCGTCGGGCCAGTCGAAGCCGACACCCGCCGCCTTCTGGGTGACCCGGTAGGCGGCGAGCAGCGCGGGCAGGGTCGCGGCGACCGCGCCGTCGAGCAGCGAGGCGCGGCCGTTCCCCTCCTCGCGCAGCTTGCGGCGCTCCCAGGCGGCGCGCACCTGCTCGGCGGTCGCCAGCTCCTCGCCGCCGAAGACGTGCGGGTGGCGAGCGATCATCTTCGCGCGCGCCCTCTCGATCGCGTCGGCCAGGCCGAAGGCGCCTCCCTCCTCGGCCAGCCGGCCGACGAACGCAGCCTGGAAGAGCAGGTCGCCGAGCTCGGCGCAGAGCGCCTCCGGCTCCCCGCGGTCGATCGCCGCCGCCGCCTCGTGCGCCTCCTCGAGCAGGTAGGCGCGCACGCTGGAGAGCGTCTGCTCGCGGTCCCAGGGGCAGCCGTCGGGAGCGCGCAGCCGCGCGACCAGCCGGGTGAGGCGGGCGAGATCGGTGGCGGCGAGATCGGAAGGGTCGTCCAAGGCTTCGGGTCCGGCGCGGGCGCGCTTGCCGCTGTGGAAGTGCGCTTGTTAGCATAATCTGCAATCGACTCCGCGCGAGCAGGCCGACGAGAGCCGGAAGGGAACCCACCGGTTGAGCGAGATCAAGGTCACCGACAAGCGGATGTTCACTCCCGACGGGCGGTTGCGGGAGGAGTTCGAGCAGGAGATCGAAGTCGGCGTGTCCGAGGCGGCCACCGGGGCCGCCGTCGAAGCGCCGCGGCCCGAGCCGGCGCCCTCCGAGCCGCCCCCGGCCGCGGAGCGCTCGCCCGGCCTCGAGCTGCCCGGCACGCCGCCAGAGCTCGGCGGACCGAGCTTCTTCGATCTGGTCGGCGCGTTGGCGGAACCGGCGTCGATCTACCTGGGCGACGTCGCGCTGCCCGACGGCTCGAGCGCCGAGAACCTGGAGGCGGCGCGCTTCCACATCGACCTGCTCGACCTGCTTCGCAAGCGGACGGCCGGCAACCTATCGGCTCAGGAGCATGCCGTCCTCGAGGACGTGCTCTACCGGCTGCGCCTGCGCTATGTGCAGAAGCGGGGGTGATCGGGGCCGAGCGCTCGCGCTCGCGCTGATGCTCGCTCTCGCGGCCGCCGGTCCGGCGGGCGCGCAGGCGAGCGGTGTCTCGGCCGCCGGAATCGAGCTGACCCGCAGCGTCCAGCAGTCGCTCAAGCGGCTCCAGGAGGAGTGGCTGCAGTGGACTGGCGCCTACCTGCAGGGGAGCCAGGAGCGCGCCGCCGAAGAGCAGCGGCAGATCGCCTCGACCGTGCGGCAGGTCGGCTTCGTTCGGGTCTCCGACTTCTCGCTCGCCGCCATGGCGCGCGCGCTCGAGTCGGCGCGCGCCGGGGAGGTCGAACGCGCCCGCTGGGTGCTGGCGGCGGCCGAGCAGTTCGACCCGGGCCGGCCGGAGATCGCCTTCGCGCGGGCCCGCGTGGCGCGCGCCGAGGGGCGCGGCGGCGAAGCGGTGAGCGCCGCCTTCGAAGGCTATCGCCGGCTGCTCGCCTCGCCCCACCGCGAGGCGCTGCTCGCCGGGCTGCGCCTCTGGGGGCTCGCCGTGCTGCTGGTCGCCTGCGGTCTCTTCGTGCTCTTCGCGATCGCGATTCGCGGCAGCGCGCTGTTCCGCGACCTCGAGGGGTGGCTCGCGGCGCGCCTCGGCCGGGGCGTCGCGCGCGGCCTCACCCTCGCGCTGCTGGTCGGACCGCTCTTCCTGCCGTCGGGGCCCCTGCTGCTCCTGCTGCTCTGGTCGATCCTACTCTGGGGTTATCTCGGACGCAGCGAGCGCATCGTGACGGCGCTCGCCTGGCTGGTCGTCGGCGTCGCGCCGATGGTCGCCGACCGCGAGGTCGAGCGCCTCGCCATCGCGCAATCCCCTCCGGTGCGGGCGATCTCCGCGCTGCGCGAAGGGCGTCTCTACGGCGGGATCTTTTCCGACCTCGCCGTGGTCAAGTCGGCGCTGCCCGACGAACCGGCGGCCCTCGAGCTGCTGGCCGACTGCCACCGCACCCTCGGGCAGTGGGAGATCGCCCGCGGCCTCTACGCGGCCGTGCTCGCCGCCGAGCCGGAGAACGCGGCGGCGCTGCTCAATCTCGGCGCCTACTCCTTCCGCAAGGGCGACTACGCGCGGGCCAACGAGTCGTTCCAGGCGGCCACCCTTCTCTCGCCCCCCTCGGCGGCCGCCTACTTCAATCTCAGCCTCGGCTACTCGGAGTCCTACCTGTTCGACGACTCGACCGCGGCGTTGGCGCGCGCCAAGGAGATCGACGCCGACCGGGTGGACGAGTGGGTCAAGACCCCGAACCCGAACCGGGTGTTGACCTTCAACGGCTCGCTGGCGCGCGAGCCCGAGATCCGCGCGCGCCTGGCGCAGCTCTGGGCCGGGCAGGAACCCGACCGCGCCGGTGCGGGCGCCGTCCGCCGCTGGGGCTCGCTCGCCGCGGCGCTCGGTGCGGCCCTGGCGGCGGTCGCGCTCCACCTCGTGCGGCGGCGCCGCGGCTACGGCGAGCCCGCCGACTGGCTCCCCTGGAGCGCGTCGGCGGCATCGCGCTGGTTGCGCGCACTGCTCCCGCCGCTGTCGCGGCTCGAGCTCGGACAGGGGTTCGCCGCCTTCGGCACGCTTTTGCTGCTGGCCACGTTGGCTCTCCTGCCGGCGATCGGCGGCTTCGGCGTCGAAGTGCCCGTCGGACCGTTGCCCGGCCGCACGCTGCCCGTCTGGGTCGCCGTCGCGGGCCTGCTCCTCTACGTCGCGGCGCGCGTGCGCGCCGAGCTCGCCGGAGAGGCGGAGTAGGGTCGCGGCCGTGGCGCTCGAGGGGGATCTCCGGCTCTTCGCGCTGCCCGACATCCTGCAGGTCGTCTCGCAGCAGCAGAAGACCGGCATTCTCACCGTCCAGGGGGAGCAGGACATCCTGGCGGTCTCCTTCCTGCGCGGCGAGATCGTCGCCGCCGACGCCCTGAACCAGAACTTCGAGGACGCCCTGGGCGAGGTCCTGGCCAGCCAGGGAGTCATCGCACCGCAGGAGTTCGCCCGGCTGCTCGAAGAGCACCGGACGAGCGGCGAGCGGCTCTCGGAGCTCCTGGTGCGCCGCGGGGTGCTCAGCCGCGAGCAGCTGCTCGAAGCGCTGCGGCTGCAGACCTACCGGCTGCTCCTCCAGGTGCTGCGCTGGCGGGAGGGGGACTTCAAGTTCTACAGCGGCGAGGAGGTCTCCTACGAGGCGGGTGTCCTGCCGATCTCCGTCGAAGAGGTGCTGCTGCGCTCGATCGGCGACCTGATGGGCGAAGGCACGATGTCGGGGACCCTGCCGCACGGCTTCGTCGCCTACGAGCGCGCCGACTGGGGGCGCCGGGTCCGCGTCGGCGGCTGGCAGGAGGAGGCCGAGGCGAGCGATCCCTCGATCGTCTGGATCACGCCGGACGAGCAGGTGGTGCTCGACCGGCTGGACGGCCGCACGGTCGCCCAGGCCCTCGCCGAGGAGACGGGTCTCGGCGACTACAAGACCCTCTACGCGCTCTACCGCCTGCTCAAGGCCGGGCTGGTGCGGCCCGTGGGGGAGCCGCCGCCGGCCGCCCCGCCCCCCGAGCCCGAGCGCCGGGTCGAGCTCGAGTCGACGGCCTCGGGAGCGCACCCCGCGCCGGCGTTCGAGCCCGCAGCGACCGCCACGATCGTGCGTCCGGCGGTCGTTTCGGACCCGTTCGCCGCGGCGCGGGGGGCCCGTCTGGGCTCGATCGTCGCGCTCGCGGCCGCCCTGCTCCTGCCTCTGTTCGCCACGATGCGGCCGGTCGCCACGGTCCTCCCCTTCCCGGGTCAGCACGAGGCGCGCGAAGCCTTCGCGCGGCAGCGGCGGCTGGCCCGCCTCGAGGCGATCGACCGGGCGGCCCGCACCGTCTACCAGGTGGAGGGGAGCTATCCGCCCTCCCTGGAGGACCTGATCCAGCGCGGCCTCCTGCCCGGGCGGATGGCGAGCGACGCCGAGGGGCGCGAGCTCCGACTGGTGCCCGAGGAGCAGACCTATCGCCTCGAGGCCCTCGCGGGGGAGCAGGAGCCCGAGCGAGTGCAGACGGAGGGCGTGGCCGGCGACTTCCTGCTCGATCCGGCCTTCTTCGCCGACCTGCGCGAAGAGGTCGACGTTCCGCTCGTCCTGCTCGACTGACCCGGAGCCCCGAAGCCCTCCGGGGCGCGTCGCGAGGCGCGGACAG
>WYBK01000052.1 GCA_011525905.1 Acidobacteriota bacterium | reverse complement strand
GGGGCACGACGGTGCCGGCGAGCAGCGCCAGCCCCAGGGCGCGCAGCGCCGCCAGCGCGAGCAGCGTCAGCGCCGCGACGCCGGCCGCGGCGCGCGCCAGGCCGGCCGCCGTGGCGAGGTCGGCGCCCGCCGGGGCGCCCTCGAGGTGGAGGCGCCCCGCCGCGGCCTGCGGCTCGCCGGCGTCGGCGAGAAACCAGGGGCGGGCCCGGAAGCGCCCGGCGTCCCGGCCGGCGAGCGGGGGGTCCTCGAGGCGGCTACGGCTCTCGGCCGCGACCAGGCGCCAGCCGCTCGCCGGGCTCGCGATCGCGAAGAGCGTGGCCGAGCTCGCGCTCTGCACGAAGCCGCTCCCCGATGCCGGCAGCGCCGGGGCCGCGAGGTCGTGCAAGAGGCCGGCGCCCGACCAGGCGGCGGCCTCGCCGGCCGGATCGAAGAGCAGGAAAGTGCGGCGGGGGGAGCCCGCGGCGGCGGCCGAGCGCGCCAGCGATTCGAAGGCCGCGCGCAGGCGGTCTCCTTCGAGCGGCAGCTCCGGCAGGAGGCGGGCGGCCGCCTCGACCTCGGCGGCGAGCGAGCTCCAGTAGGCGCGTTCGAGGCGCGCCACCTGCGCCGCCTCCTCTTCCGGCGCCGAAAGCGGCGCCGCCGCCAGCCAGGCCGAGGCGCCCGCGAGCAGCAGCGCGAGCAGGAAGCCGACCGCGCCGACGGCCATCTCGCGTCGCGGACGCGGCGCCAGCACGAGCCAGCCGAGCGTCAGAAGAGCGACCGCGACCGCCCCGGCGGGCGCCGGCGCCGCGTGCGGTGCCGCGGCCAGCGCGAGGAGCAGCGCGCTCTCGACTCCGGGCGATCGGTCCGGTGGTCGCATCGGCGGTCTCGGAGGAGTGCGAGCGCGGTGCCCGCGGCGGGCGCCGCGCGCCTACCGCCCGGAGAGCATCGGCAGCTCCACCCCGCGCTCGCGGGCGCAGGCGAGCGCCGCCTCGTACCCCGCGTCGGCGTGCCGTGCGACTCCCATGCCGGGGTCGCCGGTCAGCACCCGTTCGAGCCGGCGCGCCGCCTCGGAGGTGCCGTCGGCCACGATCACCATGCCGGCATGGATCGAGTTGCCGATGCCCACGCCGCCGCCATGGTGGATCGAGACCCAGGTCGCGCCGTTGACCGCGTTGAGCAGAGCGTTGAGCAGCGGCCAGTCGGCGATGGCGTCCGAGCCGTCGCGCATCCCTTCGGTCTCCCGATGCGGCGAGGCGACCGAGCCGCAGTCGAGGTGGTCGCGGCCGATGACGATCGGCGCCGCGACCCGTCCCGACGCGACCAGGTCGTTGAACACCCGCCCCGCCCTCGCCCGCTCGCCGTATCCGAGCCAGCAGATGCGGGCGGGCAGCCCCTGGTAGGCGACGCGCTCGCGCGCCAGGCGGATCCAGCGATGGAGGGCCTGGTCGTGCGGGAAAGTCTCGAGGATCGCCTCGTCGGTGGCGGCGAGGTCGGCCGGGTCGCCCGACAGCACCGCCCAGCGGAAGGGCCCCTTGCCCTCGCAGAACAGCGGCCGGATGAACAGCGGCACGAAGCCGCCGATCTCGAAGGCGTCGTCGACGCCGACCTCGGCCGCCTGGCCGCGCAGGTTGTTGCCGTAGTCGAAGGCGACGGCGCCCCGGCGCTCGAGGTCGAGCATCGCGCGCACGTGCGCCGCCATCGAGGCCATGGCGCGGCGGACGTACTCGGCCGGCTCGGCGGCGCGCAGCTCGAGCGCCTCGGCATAGGGCAGGCCGTGCGGCACGTAACCGTTGAGATTGTCGTGGGCCGAGGTCTGGTCGGTCACCACGTCGGGGACGATCTCCCCGGCGACCAGCGCCTCGAGCAGGTCGACCGCGTTCGCCTCGACGCCGATCGACACCGCCTCGCGCGCGTCGCGCGCGGCGAGCGCGCGGCGGATCCCCTCCTCGAGCGTCGGCGCGAGCTCGTCGAGGTAGCGGGTCTCCAGACGCCGCTCGATGCGCGACCGGTCGACCTCGGCGACCAGGCAGACGCCCTCGTTCATGGTCACCGCCAGCGGCTGCGCGCCGCCCATGCCGCCGAGGCCGGCGGTGACCGTCAGCCGCCCGGCGAGCGAGCCGCCGAAGTGCTGACGCGCGCACTCGGCGAGGGTCTCGAACGTCCCCTGGAGGATCCCCTGCGTGCCGATGTAGATCCAGGAGCCGGCGGTCATCTGGCCGTACATGGTCAGGCCGAGCCCCTCGAGACGGCGGAACTCGTCGATGGTCGCCCACTTCGGCACCAGGTTCGAATTGGCGATCAGCACCCGCGGCGCGTCGGCGTGCGTGCGGAAGACCGCCACCGGCTTGCCCGACTGCACGAGCAGGGTCTCCTCGCCGCCGAGCTTGCGCAAGGCGGCGACGATCGACTCGAACGACTGCCAGTCGCGCGCTGCCTTGCCGGAGCCGCCGTAGACGATCAGCTCCTCGGGGCGCTCGGCGACCTCCGGGTCGAGGTTGTTCATCAGCATGCGCAGCGCGGCCTCCTGCAGCCAGCCGCGGCAGGAGAGCTCGGTGCCGCGCGGCGCGCGCACGACGCGGGGCGAAGCGAGAACGGCGCTCATGCGCCGATTCTACGCGTCCGCGATCGCCGGGGCGGTCCGGCGGACGACGACCAGCGAGACGTCGTCGGAGAGCCGCTCGGCGCCGAGATGCGCCTCGAAGGCGGCGAGGATGCGGTCGTGCACCTCGGCGGGCGCGCCGCCCGGCGCGATCGCGGCGCGCAGCCGGTCGTGGCCGAACGCCGCGCCGTCGCGCCCGAGGGTCTCGACCAGGCCGTCGGTGTAGAGCACGAGCAGGTCGCCGCCGGCGAGCGCGACCGCGCCGTGCGAAGGAGTCGCGACGTCGCGCAGGCCGAGCGGCAGCGAGCCGTCGCCCAGCTCCTCGATGCCGCCGTCGGCGCGCCGCAGGATCGGGAAGGGGTGCCCGGCGCAGGCCCAGTCGAGCTCGCCCCGCCCGAGGTCGAGGCGGCCGTAGAAGAGGGTGAGGAAGCCGCGCCGGCCGCCCGCGCGCCGCAGCGCCCGGTGCACCGCGGCTGCCACCGCCCGCGGCTCCGGGTCGATCTCGATCGCCGAGCGCCAGCTGGCGACCGCCACCGCCATGACCAGGCCCGCCGCCATGCCGTGCCCCGAGGCGTCGGCGGCGACCAGGGCCAGCCCGCCGTCGTCGAGACGGACGAAATCGTAGGCGTCGCCGCCGACCTCGGCGGCGGTCCGGTAGGAGGCGCAGAACTCCCAGCCGGCGATCAGCGGACAGCCGGCCGGCATCAGGTCGCGCTGCACGGCGCGGGCGACCTCCAGCTCGTCGCGCACCTGGGCGCGGTCGACCAGCTCGACGACCAGCAGGTAGAGCAGGCCGAGGAAGCCGGCGAGCGACCAGAAGAGCGAGAGGTCGAACTCGGCCGAGACCCCCTCGACGCGGAAACCGATCCGGTTCTCGCCGATCGAGAGCAGCGCCGCGAGCAGCGAGAGCGCGAAGACCAGGCGGCGCGCCGGGGTGAGCCGGAAGGAGACGCCGAGGAAGAGCACCTTGGCGCGGTGCCAGAAGCGCCGGAGCCCCTTTCCGGGCGCTTCGCCGGCGCCGCTCTCGCGCTCGAGGACACGCCAGGCGTTGCGCGCGTCCCGGTCGAGCAGGCGATGCACCCCCGCGGGGTCGAGGCCGGCGGTGTAGTCGCGGACGAATCGTTCGAGCCGGCGGAAGCGCTCGGCGGTGGACGGTCGCGGTTCGGTCCGGGTCAGCGCGCTCTCCTCCCGGTCTGTCTACGCGGCCGGCCCGCCCCGGGTTCGCGCCGGCCCGGAGTCAATCCGGGACCACCGGTCGCCGGCTCCGCTTGCGCTCGGCGCCCTGCCGCTTCGCCTCCAGACGCCGCTCGCGCGCCTTCGCGCCCGGCCGGGTGGGGCGGCGGCGCTTGGGCGGGCGCGCCGCCCGTTCGACCAGCGCCGCCAGCCGCTCGAGCACCTCCTGCCGGTTGCGCTCGCGCGTCCGGTGCTTGCGCGCCAGCAGCAGAACGACCCCCCCGGCGGTCGCCCGGGCACCGGCGAGGCGGAGCAGCCGTTCGGCGACCTCGGGCGGCAGGACGCGGCTCGCGCGGGCGTCGAAGCGCAGCCGCACGGCGGTCTCCACCTTGTTGACGTTCTGCCCCCCCGGCCCGGAGGCGCGCAGGAACTCGAGCTCGATCTCCTCGGGCGGGATGCGCAGGGGTTCGCCGGGCATCGCCTCCCCCGGCTCAGGCGGTCTCGCCGTCCGCCGACCCGCCCCCCTCGAGCCCGCGCAGGTGGAACTCGGCGACGATCGCCGTGGCGTTGTCCGGCCCCCCCGCCTCGAGCGCCCGGGCGATGACCTGCGAGCAGGCCTCGCGCGGGGTCGCCGGCGCGGCCAGGATCGCGGCGAGCACGCCGTCCTCGAGCGCGTCGGTGACGCCGTCGCTGCACAGCAGCAGCCGGTCGCGGTCGCGCAGCTCGAGGTGCTGCAGCTGCGGCGTCAGCGCGCCGCCGTTCTCCGAGCCGATGGCGTGCGCCAGCACGTGGCGCAGCGGGTGCCGCGCGGCGGCCTCGGGCTCGATGCTCCCCTGGTCGACGAGCTGCTGCACCAGCGTCTGGTCGCGCGAGATCTGCTTGAGCTCGCCGGCGCGGTAGAGGTAGGCGCGCGAGTCCCCGACATGGGCGAGGAAGAGGTTGGGCCCACTCACGTAGGCGGCGGTGAGCGTCGTACCCATGCCATTGAGGCTGCGGTCGCCGCGCGCGACGCGCAGCACGTCCGCTTGGATCCGGTCGAGCAGCTCGTGCATCCGGTCGAGCACGCGGTCGGCGGCGTCGTCGCAGTCGTCGAAGTACCAGGCGGGGCGCGCCAGATGGTGGAAGAGGCCGGCCTCGATGGCGATGCGGCTCGCCACCTCCCCCGCCTCGGCGCCCCCCATGCCGTCGGCGACCACGAAGAACCAGCCGGTCTCCTCGTAGCGCGGCGGCAGCTCGCCCGGCGGCAGGTTGGTCGCCATCAGCTCGAGCGAGCGGCCGAGCCGGCCGACCAGGTAGTGGTCTTCGTTGTTCGCGCGTACCTTCCCCGGATCGGTGCCCGCCGCCACCTCGACCTCGAGGAGCGGGCGGAAGAGCGGCGAGGTCTCGTCGTCCATCGTCGGCGGTTCCCGGGAAGCGTCGGGGCGCGAAGCTAGCACCCGGGCGCCCCCGACACCAAGCGCGGGCCGGGCGGGGCGGGTGGCGGATCAGCCGAGCCGGGCGAGCAGGGGCTCGACCGGGGCGCCGAGCAGCTCCTCGGCCGTCGCGAGGTCGGGGGCCATCTCCCGGTCGACGGTCCAGCGCGGCACCCGCGCGCGGACCAGCCGGTGGAGCGCCTCGAGCGGCTCGCTCGAGGCGAGCGGCCGCAGCAGGTCGATCCCCTGCGCCGCGGCGAGCAGCTCGACGGCGAGCACCCGCCGCGCGTTGGCCGCCACCCGCCGGCACTTCAGCGCGGCCCACATCCCCATCGAGACGTGGTCCTCCTTGTCGGCCGAGGTCGGGATCGAGTCGACCGAGGCGGGGTGCGCCAGCGTCTTGTTCTCCGAGACCAGGGCGGCGGCGGTGACCTGGGCCATCATGAAGCCGGAGTTCAGGCCCGCGTCCTCGACCAGGAAGGGGGGCAGCCCGGAGAAGGCGGCGTTGGTCAGCTTCTCCGTCCGCCGCTCGGAGATCGAGGCGAGCTCGGCGAGCGCGATCGCCAGGAAGTCGGCGGCCAGCGCCATCGGCGCGCCGTGGAAGTTGCCGCCCGAGAGCGTCTCGCCGTCGCGGGCGAAGACCAGCGGGTTGTCGGTCGCCGCGTTCATCTCGACCGCGAGCTTGGCCTCGACGTCGGCGAGCACGTCGCGCACCGCGCCGTGGACCTGCGGCATGCAACGCAGCGAATAGGGATCCTGGACGCGGACATCGCCGCTGCGGTGCGACTCGCGGATCGCCGAGCCCTGCATCAGCCGCCAGAGGTTGGCGGCCGCGGCGCGCTGGCCGGCATAGGGGCGCACGGCGTGGATGCGTGGGTCGAAGGCGGCATCGGTGCCGCGCAGCGCCTCGGTCGACAGCGCCCCGATCAGGTCCGCCAGCCGCACCAGCCGGCGCGCGTCGAGCGCCGCCAGCGCGAGCAGCGCGGTCATCGCCTGGGTGCCGTTGATCAGCCCGAGCCCCTCGCGCGCGGCGAGCGTCAGCGGCGCGAGCCCGGCGCGCGTCAAGGCCTCGGCGGCCGGCAGCGTCTCGCCGCCGAGCCGGGCCTCCCCCCGCCCGATCACCGCCAGCGCCAGGTGCGCGAGCGGCGCCAGGTCGCCCGAGGCGCCCACCGAGCCGCGCGACGGCACGACCGGATGGACGCCGCGCGCCAGCAGCTCGAGCAGCCGCTCGACCACCACCTCGCGCACCCCGGAGTGCCCGCGCGCCAGCGTGTTGGCGCGCAGCAGCAGCATGCCGCGCACCTCCTCGTCGGCGAGCGGCTCGCCCATGCCGGCGGCGTGCGAGAGCACCAGCCGCTCCTGCAGCGTCTCGAGGTCGGCGCGCGCGATACGGACGTTGGCCAGGCTGCCGAAGCCGGTGTTGACGCCGTAGACCGCCGCGCCGCTCTCGATCGCCTTCTCGATCTCCGCCCGCGCCGCGCCGATCCGCGCGCGGGCGCCCCGGTCGAGCAGCGCCGGCCGCCCTTCGCGCACGATCGCCGCGAACTTCGCGAGATCGAGCGACAGGCCGTCGATCGGGATCGCGGGACCGCCCGCCGGCGCGCTCAATCGAACCTCCCGCTCACTCCCACTCGATGGTCGCCGGGGGCTTGGAGGTGACGTCGTAGACCACGCGGTTGACGCCGCGCACCTCGTTGACGATCCGGTTGGCGGCGCGGCCGAGCAGCTCGTAGGGCAGCGGGCTCCAATCCGCGGTCATGAAGTCGTGGGTCTCGACCGCGCGCAGCGCGACGACGTTCTCGTAGGTCCGGTAGTCGCCCATCACGCCGACCGACTTGACCGGCAGCAGCACCGCGAAGGCCTGCGAGACCTTGCCGTACCACTCCGCCTCGCGCAGCTCCTCGAGGAAGATGGCGTCGGCCTCCTGGAGCAAGGCCACCCGCTCGGCGGTGACCTCGCCCAGGATGCGCACCGCCAGGCCGGGGCCCGGGAAGGGGTGGCGGCCGATGAACTCCTCGGGCAGCCCGAGCTCGCGGCCGAGCTGGCGCACCTCGTCCTTGAACAGCCAGCGCAGCGGCTCGACCAGCTCGAAGCCGAGCCGCTCGGGCAGGCCGCCGACGTTGTGGTGCGACTTGATCACCGCCGACGGCCCCTTGACCGAGGTCGACTCGATGACGTCCGGATAGAGCGTCCCCTGGGCGAGGTAGCGGACCCCGGCCAGGCGCGCCGCCTCCCGCTCGAAGACCTCGATGAACAGCCGGCCGATCGTCTTGCGCTTGGCCTC
>WYBK01000051.1 GCA_011525905.1 Acidobacteriota bacterium | reverse complement strand
TCGACGTACTCCATGCCGTCGCGCAGGGTGAAGGCGAGCTCCTGCAGCGCCGTCGAGCCCGCCTCGCGGATGTGGTACCCGGAGATCGAGATCGTGTTCCACCGGGGCACCCTCTCGGCCGCGAAGGCGAACTGATCGGTGATCAACCGCATCGACGGGCGCGGCGGGAAGATGTATTCCTTCTGAGCGATGTACTCCTTGAGGATGTCGTTCTGCAGCGTGCCGGAGACGTCACGTGCGATGTCGACCCCCTGCTTCTCCGCGACCGCCAGGTACATGGCGAACAGGATCGGCGCGGTCGAGTTGATGGTCATCGAGGTGGTCACCTCGCCGAGCGGGATGCCGTCGAACAGCACCTCCATGTCGGCGAGGGTGTCGACCGCGACGCCGCACTTGCCGACCTCGCCCGCCGCCATCCGGTGGTCGGAGTCGTAGCCGTAGAGCGTCGGCAGGTGGAAGGCGACCGAGAGCCCGGTCTGCCCCTGCTCGAGCAGGTACTTGAAGCGCCGGTTGGTGTCCTGCGCCGAGCCGAAGCCGGCGAACTGCCGCATGGTCCACAGCTTGCCGCGGTAGCCGGTCGGGTGGATGCCGCGGGTGAACGGGAACTCGCCCGGCACTCCGATCTCCCCCACCGGGTCGACCCGGAGCTGGTCGGGCGTGACCAGGTGCGGCACGCCCATGCCGGAGACCGTGGTGAAGTCTCGCTTCCAAGGGGGACGGCCACTCTCGTCCCGGTCGCGTGCCATCTCCCAGCGTTCGCGGGCGGCCCGGGAGCGACGCTCGATCTCGGCGGCGAGCGGCGTGGCGCGCGCGCCGGCGGTCTGCGAAGCGGGCTTGTCGGCTACGGCCATGGCGAGGGCTCCTCGGCGAGTCGTCGGTTCTCGCTGCAGTTGGCGAAGTGTAGCACCGGAAAAGACTTACCGGGGACCGCCGGGCGTGGGCGGCGGCGGCTCGGGCAACGGCTCGCGCAAGCCCGCCCAGAAGCCGCGGTACTTGGCGACCACGGCCGCGGCGTTGCGGCGCGGGAGCTCGCGGGCCAGCGCGGCGGGAAAGGCCGCCGCGATCCAGAAGCACCAGCGCAGCCAGTCCAGGGGGCGGGCGTACCTGCGCACGAAGATCGCGGTCGAGCGGCCCGTGCGAAAGGTACGCGCGGGGCGATAGCCGCCGGTGGTCGGCGACACCATGTGCCAGAGCCGAGCGCGCGGCGCGTACCAGCAACGGAAGCCGGCGCGCTTCATGCGCACGCACCAATCTGCGTCCTCGACCGAGACGCCGTAGACCGGATCCCAGAGGCCGGTCGCCAGCATCGCCTCGCGGCGGATCAGCATCAGCGCACCGTTGACGTAGTCGACCTCGCGCTCGTCGTCGTACTGGCCGCGGTCGAGCTCGCCCATGCCGCGCTCCCGCGTCACCGCTTCGCGGAAGCGCAGTTGGCCGCCCGCGGACCAGAGCCGATCCCGCTCGCCATAGAAGTAGTAGCACTTCGGGCCGACGCAGCCGATGTCGGCCGCCCGGCCGGCCGCGCGCAGCAGCTCGGTCAGGAGGTCGGGCGCGACCTCGATGTCGTTGTTCATCGGCATCAGGAAGTCGTAGCCCTCTTCGAGGCCGACGCGGAAGCCGAGATTGAGGCCTCCCGAGATGCCGAGATTGGTCTCGGTTCGCAGGCGGCGGACCTGGGGGAAGCGCTCGGCGACCGCCGCGTCCGAGCCGTCGGTCGATCCGTTGTCGACCACCAGCAGGTCGAGCGCCCCGTGCTCGAGGCCGAGCAGGCTGCCGAGCGTCGCCAGGGTGAGGTCCCGGCCGTCGTAGTTGAGGACGATGCCGAGGACGCGGGGCGGCGGCCCCACCGTCGCGCCGCTCACGAGGCGAGTAGGTGGCGCGCGATCACCAGGCGCTGCATCTCGCTCGTGCCCTCGTAGATCGTGGTGACTCGAACATCGCGATAGAGGCGGGCGATCTCGTAGTCCTCGCAGTAGCCGTTGCCGCCGTGAATCTGGAGCGCGTCCCAGACCGCCCGATTCGCGGCTTCCGAGGCGTAGGCCTTGGCCTGCGACGCCAGCCGGCCGGCATCGCGGGCGCTCTCGGAGGCCAGAGCCGCCTGGCGGGTGAGCGCGCGCGCCGCCGCCAGCTCGGTCGCGATGCGCGCCAGGGTGAAGCGGACCGCCTGGTGCTCGGCGATCGGCACTCCGAACTGGATGCGCTCCTTGGCGTAGTCGACGGCGAGCTCGAGCGCCCGCTGGTGGATCCCGACGGCCTGCGCGGCGATGCCCAACCGCGAGTGGTCGAGGGTCGCCAGCGCGATCCGGAACCCCTGGCCGACCTCGCCCAGGCGGAAGGCATCCGGCACCTCGAGCCCCTCGAGCGAAACCGCGGCGGTGCGCGAGGCGCGCAGGCCGACCTTCTCCTCGGCGGCGCCGACACGGAAGCCGGGCCACTCGGCCGCGACGACGAATGCGGTGATTCCCCGGTGGCCGGCCGCGGGGTCGCTCTTGGCGAGCACCACGAACCACTTGCCGACTCCCGCGTTGGTGATCCAGGCCTTCTCGCCGTCGAGCACCCAGCCGTCGCCCTGGCGGCGGGCCGTCGAGCGCATCGCTGCGGCGTCGCTACCCGAGCCCGGCTCGGTCAGGCAGAAGCCGCCGAGCGCGGCGCCGGAGGCGAGCTCGGGCAGC
Source organism: Acidobacteriota bacterium (assembly GCA_011525905.1). Classification (GTDB taxonomy): domain Bacteria; phylum Acidobacteriota; class Thermoanaerobaculia; order Multivoradales; family JAGPDF01; genus JACTMI01. The sequence goes on along the minus strand of WYBK01000051.1, from coordinate 16,979 downwards.
ACCTCGCGCTGCAGCTGCGGGCTGCCAAAACGCGCGATCGGCCAGCAGCAGACCGAGTTGGTCACGCTCATCGTGACCGCGATCGAGGGGCAGATCCGGGCGATCTCCTCGACCGCGAGGCAGTAGGTCAGCGGATCGGCGCCGCCCCCTCCGTGCTCCTCGCCGACCAGCATGCCGAGCAGCCCGAGCTCGGACATCTCGGCGACCACCTCGGCCGGAAAACGGTGCTCGCGGTCGCGCTCCCGTGTCCCGGGCGCGATTCTCTCCTCGGCGAAGCGGCGCACCTCCTGGCGCAACAGCTCCTGCTCTTCGGTGAGCTCGAAATCCATCGGAGGTCCCTCAGGATTCCTTGAGGATCCAGTCCGAGATCACCAGCTTCTGGATCTCGGAGGTGCCCTCGTAGATCTCGGTGATTCGCGCGTCGCGGAAGAACCGCTCGACGTCGTACTCGCGGGTGTAGCCGTAGCCGCCGTGGATCTGCAGCGCCTTGTTGGTCACCTTCTGCGCCATCTCCGAAGCGAACAGCTTGGCCTGGGCCGCTTCGAGCGAATAGCGTTTGCCCTGATCCTTCGCCCAGGCCGCCTTGAAGGTCAGCAGCCGGGCGGCGTCGAGCTCCATCGCCATGTCCGCGAGGTAGAACTGGATCGCCTGGAAATCGGCGATCGGCCGGCCGAACTGCTGGCGCTCCTTGGCATAGGCGAGCGCCGCCTCGAACGCTCCCCGCGCGATGCCGACCGCCTGCGCCGCGATACCGATCCGTCCACCGTCGAGCGTCGACATGGCGATCTTGAAGCCGTCGCCCTCCTCGCCCAGCCGCCAGGCTGCCGGCACCCGCATCGCCTCGAAGTAGAGCTGGGTCGTGCCCGAGGCTTGGACGCCGAGCTTGTACTCGTGGTGCCCGCGCGAGAAGCCGGGCGCGTCCGTGGGCACCAGGAAGGCGGCGATACCGCGGTGCTTCTTCTCGGGCGCCACCGAGGCGAAGACGATCGCGACGTCGGCGTGCGTGCCGTTGGTAATGAAGACCTTGTCGCCGTCGAGGACGTAGTGATCGCCGTCGCGGCGCGCCGTCGTGCGCAGGGCGGCGGCATCGCTGCCCGCGCCCGGCTCGGTGAGGGCGAAGCAGCCGAGCTTGCGGCCGGCGGCGAGCGGCTCGAGGAACTCGCGCTTCTGCTCGTCGTTGCCGAAGCGCAGGATCGGGTCGCAGACCAGGGAGTTGTTGACCGACAGGATGACCCCGCTCGAGGCGCAGACACGGCTGATCTCCTCGATCGCCAGGCAGTAGGCGATCATGTCCATGCCGGCTCCCCCGAGGTCCGCGGGGACGTAGACCCCGGCGAGACCGAGCTCGCCGGCGCGGCGGAAGAAGTCGAGCGGGAATTCGCCCGACGCGTCGATCTCCTTGGCGCGAGGCGCCACGACCTCCTCGGCGAAGCGGCGCACGGTGTCGCGCAGCAGGGTCTGTTCTTCGGTGAGCTCGATGCGCATGCGGTCTCTCCGGGCCGAGCGCGCCGCGGGGCCGCGGCGCGCCGTCGCGATGGTACCAGCGCCCTGGCGCGGCCGGAAGCAGCGCGCCGGGCCCGGTTCGCTCGCCCCCTTGGCGCGCGACTGTGCGCTGGGAGAGAATCGCGCCATGTCCGAGAACGCGAAGCCGCTCGTCTACACCGACCTCGAGGTACGCAGCTTCCTGCCGTCGGGCTGGGGCATCCATGGCCGCGGCGGCGGCCGGTGGGACGCGCGGGAGCGGCGCTGGTCGATCGAGGTCTACGACGGCGCGGACAACGTCTGGACGATCGAGGTCGCGGGACGCGACGCCGAGCGCAGCGGCCGGCACGAGGCGCTGCGGCACTCGATCGAACGGATCGAGCGCCGAGCGCTCGGCCGCAAGTCGGTACTCACCGGCTGAGGGCCGGCGGGCTCAAACGACGGGTCGGGGACGGCTCCCCGGCTTGACCGCCGCCGTCCCGGCGGCGCACAGCGGGCATTCCGCCGGCCGATAGGTCGGAAAATCGAGCGCGAGCAGCGCGGCGAAGGGGCAGTCGAAGCCGTGGCGGCCGCCGCTGCGGTCGATGATCGCGCCGATCGCCACGACCCGCGCGCCGGCCGCTTCCGCGACCGCCGCGGTCTCGCGCGTCGACTTGCCGGTCGTCACCACGTCTTCGACCACGGCCACCCGTTCGCCGGCCGCGAGCTCGAAGCCGCGGCGCAAGGCGAGCTCCTCCCCCTGCCGCTCGACGAAGCGGAAGGGAACGCCCAGAGCGGCGGCGACCTCGTGCCCGATGATCACGCCGCCGAGCGCCGGAGCCAGAACCGAATCGGGGCGGTGCGGGGCGAGCTCGGCGGCGAGCGCGGCCCCGACTCGTCGCGCCCGCGCCGGGTCGGCGAGCAGGAGCGCGCACTGGACGTAGGCTGGCGAATGGAGGCCCGAAGAGAGCTGGAAATGGCCGCGCCGCAGCGCGTCGCACTGCACGAGCAGCCCCTCGAGGTCGTCAATCCTCGGCACCGGCGGGCTCCTTGCGGCGGATGTCGTACTGGTCCATCTTCTTGTAGAGGTTGCTGCGCGGCGTGTCGATGGCGGCGGCCGTCTGGGTCACGTTCCAGTGATGCTCTTCGAGCCGCTGGAGCAGGAAGAGCCGCTCGGCCTGGTCGCGGAACTCGCGCAGGGTCTTCAGTCCGAGGAAGGCCTCGGCGAGCGCCGGCTTGCCACTGCCGGCGAGCGAGGCGACCGCCGAGGCGTCGATCGTCTCGCCGGGCGAGAGGATGAGCAGGCGCTCCACGAGGTTGCGCAGCTCGCGCACGTTGCCCTTCCAGGGCTGGCTGCGCAGCAGCTCGATGGCTTCCGGGGCGAACTTCTTGGCCCGGTAGTTGTTCGCTTCGCAGAAGCGGCGGGCGAAGTACTCGACCAGGACGGGCAGGTCGTCGAGCCGCTCGCGCAACGGCGGCGTGCGGATCGGCACGACGTTGAGCCGGTAGAAGAGGTCCTCGCGGAACCGCCCCTCGCGGATCTCGGCTTCCAGGTCGCGATTGGTGGCCGCCACGACGCGCACGTTGACGCGGATGACCTTCTCGGCGCCGACCGGCTCGACGTCGCCGCTCTCGAGCACGCGCAGCACCTTGGCCTGGGTGCGCGCCGACATGTCGCCGACCTCGTCGAGGAAGATGGTGCCGCCGTCGGCGGCCACGAACTTCCCGGTCTGCTTGCGCACCGCGCCGGTGAAGCTCCCCTTCTCGTGGCCGAACAGCTCGCTCTCGATCAGCTCCTCGGGGATGGCCGCGCAGTTGACCTGCACGAACGCCTGACCTTTGCGCGGCGAGCGATCGTGGATCGCGCGGGCCACCAGCTCCTTGCCCGTGCCGCTCTCGCCGACGATCAGCACGGTCGCCGCGGTCGGCGCGGCCAGCTCGATCGTCTCGCGCAGCTTGCGGATCGCCAGGGTGGAGCCGACCAGCTCGTGAGCCGCGACGCCGGTTCCGGCAGCGGCGGCTTGTCGGTTCTCCTTCTGCAGGCGGTTGGCCTCGACGGCGTTGCGCAGCGACAGCAGTACCCGGTCGCGCTGCAGCGGCTTCTCGAAGAAGTCGAAGGCGCCCCGCCGAGTCGCCTCGACGGCGCTCGCCACGTCGGCGTGACCGCTGATCATGAGCACCGGCATCTCGTAGCCGCGTTCGCGCAGGGTCTTCAGCGCGTCGAGGCCGTCCATCTCGGGCATCCGGATGTCCAGCAGGAGCGCGTCGGGCGGGCGCTCGCGCACGATACGCAACGCCTCGAGCCCGTCGCCGGCTTCCTCGACCCGATAGCCCTCGAACTCGAGGATCATGCGCAAGCTCTCGCGGATCGAGCGCTCGTCGTCGACGACCAGAACCGAAGCGCGCTGAGACGGGGGCATGGGCCAAGCCAGTCTAGCAAAGCGAAGCGGGCCGGCCCGCGATGCGGACCGGCCCGTTCGACGGCTCGCGCGGCGCTCTCGTCAGGGCACCCGGACGATCGCGAAGAACGAAACCGTGCGCTCCGGATTGCGGGGGTCGAAGCGCTGGAGGTAGAGGCGCAGGAAGCCCCCGGGGCGAATGGTGCCGACCGCCGCCTCGAGCTCCGCGCCGTCGGCGACCGCCCGGCCGTTGACCTCGACGATCAGGTCGCCCGGTGCCACCCCCTCGTCGTAGAGCGGGCTGGTGGCGGCGACGTCGCGAACGACGACGCCGCGCGCTCCGGCCGGCAGGCCGTAGCTTTCGCGCACGCCCGGAGTCAGATCCTGGTAGTCGAGGCCGAGCCACTCGAGCCCGCCCGCCTGCTCCTCGGGGACGCTCCCCTCGCTCTCGTCACTCCCCTCCCGCTCGGTCAGCTCGACCCTGCGGGAGAGCCGCTCGCCATCGCGCAGCAGCCCGAGCTCGACCTGCTTGCCGGGGCCCTGCGCCGACACGTAGTCGATCAGGTCGCGCGTCTCGCGCACCGGCCGGCCGTCGACCGAGAGGACGACGTCGCCGTGCTTGAGGCCGGCCTTGGCCGCCGGCGAGCCCTCGAGCACACGGGTGACCAGGGCGCCCTCCGGCTTGTCGAGCCCGAACGCGGCCGCGCGGTCGTAATCGAGGTTCTGGATGTTGATGCCGAGATAGCCGCGGGAGACGCGTCCCTTGTCGCGTAGCTGGGGCAGCACCGACTTCAGCGTGTCGACGGGCACGGCGAAGCCGATGTTCTCGGCTCCCCAGTTCATCGCCGTGGCGATGCCGATCACCTCGCCGCGCAGGTTGACCAGCGGACCGCCCGAGTTGCCGCGGTTGATCGCGGCGTCGGTCTGGATGAAGTTCTCGAAGGACGAGTCCTGGGAGAGGCCGATCGAGCGTCCCTTGGCGCTGACCACCCCGACGGTGACCGTGTGGTCGAGCGCCAGTGGATTACCGATGGCCATGACGTAATCGCCGACGCGCAGTTGCTCGCTGCTGCCGAGGGGCAAATAGGGCAGCGTTCGACCGGCGTCGATCTTGACCAACGCCAGGTCGGTCGCGGCGTCCGCGCCCTTGACCTCGGCGTCGTAGAGCCGATCGTCGAGCCGGACCCGCACCTTGGTCGCGCCCTCGATCACGTGATTGTTGGTCACCACGAAGCCGTCGGCCGAGACGACGAAACCGCTGCCGCCCGAGTCCTGGCGGAACTCGCGCTGCGGGCCGCCGCCCGGTGAGCGCGGCCCGAAGAAGAAGTCGAACGGGTTCTGGCCGCGTCCGCGCGGCGCGCCCGGGGCGGCGCGCTCGATGGTCTGGGCCTCGATCGAGACCACCGCAGGCAAGACCCGCTCGGCCAGGTCGGCGAAGGAGGGCATGTAGCTGGTGCCGGTGGCGCGAATCTCCTGGGGCGCCGCGGCGACGGCTCCCGCGGAGGCAGCCGGGGCGGCCGCGCCCGTGGGCGCGAGATCCAGGCCGCTCGCGAGGACCATGCCGAAGACCACGGCGCCGGCGAGCAGGGCGAGAGTCGCGGTATTGCGACCGACGGATCGACTCATGAAGGGCTCTTCTCCTTGTCTTGTCGTCGCCATCCGGGGATGGCTGGTGGCGTTCCTTGCAAGCGATGTGCCGCGTGCTTGTCCGCTCTTCCCGGACCGTTCCTCGAACCGTGTCGTGCCCGGGAGCCCGGGAAAGGCACTCCGCGCTGGACCTCCCGACTGGAATACGCCAAACTGGCGCCGGCGGTTCACCGCCCCTTCTCCTTCTCCGAGAGGAGCTTCCCTTGCGTTTCGCCGGCGCGGGTGTAGAATTCCGCCGTCAGTCTGCCTGGCGTTCCGAAAGGTGGGCCGCAGGGCCCACCTTTTTGCTTGTCGGGGGGACGACGAAGGACGGGATGCCGACGACGAGTCTCGAATCCGAGCTCCGCGACGAGCTGGCGGCGATCGCCGAGGCCCACGGCTGCGAGCTCCTCCACACCGAGTTCAAGGCCGGGACGCTGCGCTTGATTCTCGATCGTCCCGGCGGAGTCCGGCTGGAAGACTGCGAGGCGGTCTCGCGCGAGGCCTCGGCCCGCCTCGACGTCGAAGGATTCGGGCGGGGGCGCTACACCCTCGAGGTGAGCTCTCCGGGTCTCGATCGGCAGCTCTATGGCCCGCGGGACTACGCGCGTTTCGTGGGCAAGCGGGTGCGGGTCCGGTACGTCGATCCGGAGACCGGCCGGCGCGCAACGGTGAGCGCACGCCTCGCCGCTTATCGTGGCGACGGGGAGGGCGGAGAGATCGACTTGACCGAGACGGAAGACCGGCGCGACCGGACGGTCCGTCTCACGGCGATCCAGCTGACCAGGCTGGAGATCGAACTGTAGTCGGGAACGGACGGTATGGCTCAGGCACAGACGGTGGACATCAACCTCGGCGAAGTGCTGCGTCAGGTCGCGCGCGAGAAGGAGATCGACTACGAGCGCTGGGTCGTCGCGCTCGAGGACGCCATGGCCTCCGCGGCCAAGAAGCAGCACCGGATCAAGGAGCCGGTGCGCGCCCACTGGAACGAGGAGACCGGCAAGTTCGACGCCTGGATCGTCAAGCAGGTCGTCGAGGAGGTCGAGGACCCGGCGGCCGAATGGACGCTCGAGGAAGCTCGCGAGCACAAGTCGGATGCCGAGGTCGGCGAGGAGATCCTGATTCCGATCTCGACCGAAGGGCTGGGCCGCATCGCCGCGCAGTCGGCCAAGCAGGTCCTCTACCAGCGGGTGCGCGAGGCGGAGCGCGAGAAGGTCTACAACGAGTTCATCGACCGCGTCGGCGAAGTGGTCAACGGCACGGTCAAGCGCTTCGAGCGCGGCGACATCATCGTCGATCTCGGTCGCACGGAGGCGATCGTCCCGCGGCCCGAGCAGGCGCGGCACGAGCGCTATACCCAGGGCGAGCGCATCCGCGGCGTGATCGTCGAGGTCCACAAACAGCCGAAGGGGCCGCAGATCGTCATGTCGCGCACCGACCCGCGACTGCTGGTCAAGCTCTTCGAGATGGAGGTCCCCGAGATCTACGACGGCACCGTGGTGATCAAGGCGGCGGTGCGCGCCCCGGGCGAGCGCGCCAAGGTCGCCGTCTACAGCCGTGAGCGCGACGTCGACCCGGTCGGCGCCTGCGTCGGCATGAAGGGCTCCCGCGTCCAGGCGATCATCCGCGAGCTGCGCGGTGAGAAGATCGACATCATCGAGTACTCGGAGGATCTCGTGACCTTCGCGCAGAGCGCGCTCGCGCCGGCCAAGATCACGCGCGTCTCCGTGCATCACTCCGGCGATCGGCCGCACCTCGACGTCATCGTCGAGGACGAGCAGCTCTCGCTGGCGATCGGCAAGCGCGGCCAGAACGTGCGCCTGGCCGCCGAGCTGATCGGCTGCCGGATCGACATCAAGAGCGAGACCGACGTCAAGGACGAAGTCGCCGACGCGCTCGCGCGCATGCTGCAGGGCGCCTTCACCCAGGAGGCTCCCAGCGGCTCGATGACCGACGAGCTCGACCTGACCAGCGTGCCGGGGGTCGGCTCGAAGACCGCGGCGGACCTGCGCGGCGCCGGCTTCACGACACTCCAGACGCTGGTCGAGGCGACGCCCGAGGACCTGCAGAAAGTCGACGGGGTCGGCCCCAAGACGGCCCAGTCGATCCTCAACTGGGCGCAGGAGAAGGCGGCGAAGATCGAGTCGGGTGCCGGCGACCTCGGCGTCTCGATGCCGGCGGTCGAGGGCGCCGCGACGATGAACGACCGGGACTTCTTCGCCGCGCTCTCCAAGGCGCTCGGCGAGTCCGAGCAGAAGGCGCGCGAAGCCGAAGAACTGGTTCAGGAGGCGGAGGCCGACGCCGCGGCCCCCTCCGGCGAGAACGGCGGCACGCCCGAGGACGCCGCGGACGAGCGGAACGATCCGGCCTGAGGCCGGACACCGCACGAGTCGCGTCGAGTCAGGAGAGAGACGGAAGGTATGGGCAAGATTCGGGTCCAGGACCTCGCGGTCATGATGGGCATCTCGCAGCAGGATCTCGTGTTCAAGCTGCGGTCGATCGGCGTCCGCGTCGAGGGCGAGGAAGCCGGCGTCGACACCGAGATGCTGCAGGCGATCCTGCAGGGCAAGAAGATGGCGTCGCCCCGCGAAGTGATCATGGACGACGGCGCGCCGCCGCCGCCGCCGACCACGGCAACCCGCCGCCCCGCGCCGTCGGCTCCGGCCGCCGGACGCCGCGCCGCGGTCAACCCGCTGCGGCCAGCTCGGCCGCGCACGATCATCCAGAAGGTCGAGCCACGTATCAAGACGCTGCCCACGCTCGAGCGGCCGGCTCCCCCGCCGGAGACCGCGCCGCCGACGCTGGAGACCCCGTCGACAGAAGCGCCGCCCGCGCCCGCCGCCGCCCCGCCGGCGCCCCCGGCCGCAGAGCCGGCGCCGTCCAAGGTCGCCGCCGAGACGCCAGCTCCGGCGCCCGCGCGCCCGCCGGTCGCGGCCAAGCCCGCCACTCCGGCGGCACCGGCCGCTCCCCGCCGGGGGGCCGTGCTGATCCATCGTCCGACCGAACCCTACCGTCCCACGCCGCCGCCGACGCGGGGCCGCCCCGCGGGCCCGGGCGGACGGCCGCCGGGTCCCGGCGGGGCCGGCGGAGGTTACGGCGCCCCGGGTCGGGGCGCCGGGCCGGGGGGCTACCGCGGACCGCAGGGTCCCCGGCCCGGTGGCGGTCCCGGAGGCTATCGCCCGGGCGGCGCTCGACCCACCTCGCCCGCCCCACCGCCCGCCCCAGGGCGCGGAGACGGCCGGCGGGCCGCGCCGCCCACGGATCAGGACAAGCGCAAGGCGAAGAAGGGGCGGCGCACCCTGGTGCCCCAGGCGGGCGCCGCGGAGATCCGCAACCTGCGCGGCGGCTCGCTGGTGGACATCGAGGAGGTCGTCGACGCCGCGTCGGTGCCGACCGGCTCGCTCGCGGCCCGCCGGCGCCGGCGCATCGACGCGAAGTACGAAGAGCTCGACCGCGCGGTCAAGCCGACCCGCTCGCTGGAGGACGGCCCGGTCGTCATCTCGGAGGGCATGACGGTTCGCGAGTTCGCCGACAAGCTCGGCGTCAAGGTCAAGGACATGATCGCGCTGCTCTTCCGGCGCGGGATCCTCGCGAACATCAACCACGTGATCGAGCCGGAGCTCGGCGTCAAGCTGGCGACCGAGTTCGGCTTCGAGGCCAAGGTCATGAGCTTCGAGGAGGAGGTCCAGGCGAGCCACGGCGCCGAGCCGGTCAGCGCCGGCGAGGAAGCGTCCGAGCCCGTCGGTTCGGCACCGCGGGCACCGGTGGTCACGATCATGGGCCACGTCGACCACGGCAAGACCTCGCTGCTCGATCGCATTCGCAAGTCGAACGTGGTCGAGGGGGAGTTCGGCGGCATCACGCAGCACATCGGCGCCTACCAGGTCGACGTCGGGGGCCGCAAGGTGGTCTTCCTCGACACGCCGGGCCACGAGGCCTTCACCCTGATGCGCGCCCGGGGCGCGCGGGTGACCGACGTCGTCATCCTGGTGGTCGCGGCCGACGACGGCGTCATGCCGCAGACCATCGAGGCGATCGACCACGCGCGCGCCGCCGGCGTGCCGATCCTGGTGGCGCTCAACAAGATCGACAAACCCAACGCCCACCCCGATCGAGTCAAGCAGCAGCTCGCGGACAAGGGGCTCCTGCCGGAGGACTGGGGCGGCCAGACGGTGGTCGTGCCCGTCTCGGCAGTCAAGGGAGAGGGCATCCCCGAGCTGCTCGACATGGTCGTGCTGACCGCCGACCTGCTCGAGCTCAAGGCCAATCCGGACCGGCCGGCCCAGGGCGTGGTGCTCGAAGCGCGCAAGGAGACCGGGCGCGGCGTGGTCGCCACGGTCCTGGTCCAGAACGGTACGCTCAAGGTCGGCGACATCTTCGTCTCCGGAGCGACCTGGGGCCGCGTCCGCTCGATGAACGACGACCGGGGCCAGCGCGCCAAGGAGAGCGGACCGGCGACGGCGGTCGAGGTCACCGGCTTCGACGCCGTGCCCGATGCCGGCGACGCGTTCCAGGTCGTCGGCGACGAGCAGAAGGCGCGCGGCATCGTCGAGTTCCGACAGCAGGAGCAGCGACGGCGGGACCTGGTGCCTTCGACCGGCAAGCTCTCGCTCGAGCAGCTGTTCAGCCAGATCGAGAAGGGGGAGATCAAGGATCTCGGCGTCGTGCTCAAGGCCGATGTCCAGGGCTCGGTCGAGGTGCTGCGCGAGGCCATCGAGAAGCTCGGCACGGAGAAGGTCAAGGTCTCGGTCCTGCACAGCAGCGTCGGCGCGATCTCGACCAACGACGTCCTGCTCGCTTCGGCGTCAAAGGCGATCATCGTCGGCTTCAACGTGCGGCCGGAGCGCAACGCCGCCGAGCTCGCCGAGAAGGAAGAGGTGGAGATCCGCCTCCACACGGTGATCTACGAGCTGCTCGACGAGTTGCGCAAGGCCATGGTCGGACTGCTCGAGCCGACCTTCAAGGAGGTGGCCAAGGGTCGAGCCGAAGTGCGCGAGATCTTCCGCGTGCCGAAGGTCGGCACGGTCGCCGGCTGCCACGTGATCGAGGGCGTCGTCCCGCGCGGCGCCGGGGTGCGCCTGGTCCGCGACGGCAAGGTGGTCTACGAGGGCAAGATGGCCTCGCTCAAGCGCTTCAAGGACGACGCCTCGGAGGTCCGTGCCGGCTTCGACTGCGGCATCGGCCTGGAGCGGTTCCAGGACGTCAAGCCGGGTGACGTCATCGAAGCCTACGTCAAGGAGGAGGTCGCGCCGACCCTCGCCTGATGCGAGGGTCGACTCCGACGCGCGAGGGAGAACGCCGATGATCGTCGGTCTCGGCGTGCTCGAGCTCCACCTCCCCCAGGCACGCGACCTCAAGTCGAAGCGCCGCGTTCTGCGCAGCCTGATCGATCGGCTGCATGCCCGCTACCGCGTGTCGGCGGCCGAGACCGCCTGGCACGAGCTGAGTCAGCGCGCCGAAGTGGGGGTCGCGATCGTCGCCCGGGACGTCGCCGAAGCCGAGCGGATGCTGGACGAGGTGTTGCGGCTGGCCGAGGCCGAGGACGAGGCAACCATCTTGGCCTGGAGCCCGCAGGTGATCGAGGAACGAGAATGAGCCAGAGAACGGAACGCATCGGCGACCTGCTGCGGTCGGAGCTCTCCACCCTGCTCCGGCGAGAGATGCGCGATCCGCGCGTCGAGCTCGCCGCGATCTCGTCCGTCGAAGTTTCGCGCGACCTGCGCTGGGCGCGGGTTCGGGTCTCGGCCCTCGGCGAGGAAGGGCATCGGCTCGAGGTGATTGCGGCGCTCGAGCGGGCGAAGGGCTTCCTGCGGCGCGAGCTCGCCCAGCGACTCGACCTACGAACCACTCCGGAGCTGCGCTTCGAGCTCGACCGCGGGCCGGAGCACAGCCAGCGCATCGCCGATCTGCTGGACTCGCTGGCGCCTGCGGGCTCCGGCCCCGATCCCGAGGAGGGCGCTTGATCCCCCAGAGCCTGGTCGGTCGCATCCGCGCGGGCGCGCGCTTCCTGGTGACCAGCCATACCAATCCGGACGGCGACGCGATCGGCTCCGAGCTCGGCCTCGCGCGCATCCTGGTGGCGCTGGGCAAGAGCGTCCGGATCTGGAATCGCGACGCTGCGCCGGCGATCTACGGGCCGCTGCCGGGCGCCGATCGGATCCACGTCGGCGACCAGCCTCCCGGCGGTTTTCCCGAGGCGTTCGACGCCGCGATCGTGCTCGAGTGCCCGACGCTCGACCGTACCGGGCTCGAGGAGCCGCTCGCCGCCTTGCCGCTGGTGAACATCGATCATCACCTGGGCAACCAGCACTACGGCGTCGTCAACTGGGTCGAGACCGCGGCGCCCGCCGTCGGAGTCCTCGTCCACGAGTTGGCCGTGGCGCTCGGCGCGCGAGTGCCGCAGGAGGCGGCGGACTGTCTCTACCTGGCGTTGGCCACCGATACCGGCGGCTTCCGATTCGCCAATGCGACGCCCGCCGCCTTCGAAGCCGCGGCGAGGCTGGTGGCGGCCGGCGCCGACGTCGAACGCGTTTCCCGCTGGCTCTACGAGAGCCAGCCGGAGGGTGCCGTGCGCCTGCTCGGCGAGATGTTGGCGACCCTCGAGCGCCACGCGTCCGGGCGGGTCGCGACGGTCGTGCTCGAGCGCGAGGCATTCGCGCGCGCCGGCGCCGGCCCGGGCGACTCGGAGGGCCTGATCGACGTGCCCCGCTCGATCGCCGGCGTCGAGGCGGTGGCCCTGTTGCGCGAGCTGCCCGACGGGGAGTGGAAGATCTCCCTGCGCAGCCGGGGCGCGGTCGACGTCGAGACGGTGGCGCGGGCCCACGGCGGCGGCGGGCACAGGAACGCCGCGGGCTGCCGCGCCACCGGCCCGGTGGCAGTCGCGCGCGCGGCCTTCGCCGACGAGCTCGCGCGCGCGGTCGAGAGCGCCCATGCCGATTGACGGCCTGCTGCTGGTCGACAAGGTCCCGGGCTTCACCTCCCACGATGTCGTTCAGCGGTCGCGTCGGATCCTCGAGGAGCGGCGGATCGGGCATTGTGGGACGCTCGACCCGGACGCGACCGGCCTGCTGCTGCTGACCGTCGGCCAGGCGACGCGGCTCACCCGCTTCCTGATCCACGCTCCGAAAGTCTACGAAGGGACGATCCGCCTCGGCGTGGCCACCGACACCTACGATTCTTCGGGCCGGATCGTCGCCGAAGCTCCCGCCGGCCATCTCGAGGAAACAGCGGTGGACGAGGCGATGGCGCGCTTCGTCGGCACTTTCGAGCAGAAGCTGCCGGCCTACAGCGCGCGCAAAGTAGGCGGGGTCAAGCTCTACGAGCTGGCGCGCCGCGGCGAAGAGGTGCCGGAAGCGAGCAAGGAAGTCACCGTCTACGAGCTCGCTCGCACGGGGCCGCTCGACGACGGCCGGGTGCCCTTCCGGCTGGCCTGCTCGTCCGGCACCTACGCGCGCGCGATCGCGCACGACGTGGGCGCCGCGCTCGGCTGCGGCGGACACTTGGCCGAGCTGCGGCGCACGGCGGTGGGTCCGTTCCGCGTCGAGGACGCTCTGACGCTCGATCAGCTCGCGGGCAAGATCGAGTCCGGCGAGGAGCTCGGCGTCGCCTGGATCCCGCTCTCGCGCATCCCGCTCCCCTTCGCCGAGAGCGTGCTCGACACAGCGCAGGAGCGCCGGGTCGAGCACGGTCAGAGCGTCCTGGCGCGCGCGCTCCAGGGCGAGGAGGGGGACTGGGTGAAGCTGGTCGACGGCCGCGGCGAGCTGGTGGCGGTCGCTTCCATCTCCGAGCGCGTCGGCAGCGGGCGCTTGGCGGTGCTGCAGCCGCGCGTCGTATTCCGGCCGTAGGCGTCGATGTGGTAAGATTTGCGAGTAAATATCGATAGAACGAGAGAACGTTCGGAGGACAGGAGTTTGGCTCAGACAGGGGAACAGAGGCAGGAGATCATCCGGGACTTCCGGGTGCACGACTCGGACACCGGCTCGACCGATGTCCAGGTGGCGTTGCTCACGCAGCGGATCAACGAGCTGACCGAGCACTTCAAGACGCACACCAAGGACCACCATGGCCGCCGCGGGCTGCTCAAGCTCGTCGGCCGCCGCCGCCGTTTGCTCGATTACCTGAAGAGCCGCGACGCCGAGCGCTACCGCCGGCTGATCGAGCGCCTCGGAATCCGCAAGTAGCCCACCCAGTCAACGACGGCGAGCCCGGGAGGGCGCCCACCCGGGCGCCCCCGGCCCGGCCGCCGTACCCGCAAGCATCGAGGAATCCCACCTGATGAAGATCGTGAAGTCCGTCCCGGTTGGCGCCGGGACCCTCTCCTTCGAGACCGGCCGCCTCGCCAAGCAGGCGGACGGCGCCTCCCTGATCCGCCTCGGCGACACCGTCGTCCTGGCCACCGCGTGCATCCAGCAGAGCGCCTTTCCGCGCGACTTCCTGCCGCTCACCGTCGACTACCGCGAATACACCTACGCCGCCGGTCGAATCCCCGGCGGCTTCTTCAAGCGCGAGGGGCGTCCGACCGAGAAGGAGACGATCACTTGTCGGCTGATCGATCGTCCCCTGCGCCCGCTCTTCCCGCCCGGCTACCGGATGGAGACCCAGGTCATCGCCCTGGTGCTCTCGGCCGACGGCGAGAACGACCCCGACATCCTGGCGATCAACGGCGCCTCGGCGGCGCTCGTGCTCTCCGACATCCCGTTCTACAACCCGATCGGCGCCGTGCGCGTCGGCCTGATCGACGGCGAGACGGTGTTCAATCCGACCAACAGCCAGCGCGACGTCGCGGACCTCGACCTCGTGGTCGTCGGTACGCGCGATGCGGTGGTGATGGTCGAGGCGAGCGCCAATCAGATCGCCGAGGAGAAGCTGCTCGAGTGCATTTGGGCGGGACACGCCGAGATCCAGAAGATCATCCAGACGCAGATCGAGATGTTCCGCGAAACGGGGCTCTCGAAGCCGGCCTGGGAAGCGCCAGAGCCTTATCCGGAAGATCTCTACCAGCAGGTCCGCGCCGACCTCTACGAGCCGCTCAAGGCCGCCCTGCACACCTCCGGCAAGTTCGAGCGCAAGGAAGCGGTCTCGGCGGTGCAGAAGGGCTACCTCGCCGCCGTTCCCGAGGAGGAGACCGAGAGGCGCGCGCAGATCAAGCGCGTCTTCGAGCGGCTCGAGGAGGAGATCCTCTACGACTCGATCCTCTCGACCGGACGCCGCTTCGACGGACGCGCGCTCGACGAGATCCGTCCGATCGACATCGAGGTCGGCCTGCTGCCGCGCACCCACGGCTCGGCGCTGTTCACCCGCGGCGAGACTCAAGGCCTGGCGTCGGTCACGCTCGGCACCCAGCGCGACGCCCAGATCCTCGAGGAGTACGAGGGCGAGACGAAGCAGAAGTTCATGCTGCACTACAACTTCCCGCCCTTCTCGGTCGGCGAGGTCAAGTTCATGCGCTCGCCTGGCCGACGCGAGATCGGGCACGGCGTGCTCGCCCGCCGCGCGCTGCTGCCGGTGCTCCCCCACGAGGAGGACTTCCCCTACACCATCCGGGTCGTCTCCGACATCCTGGAGTCGAACGGCTCCTCCTCGATGGCCACCGTTTGCGGCGGTTCCCTGGCCCTATTCGACGCCGGCGTGCCGATGCTCGCGCCGGTCGCCGGCGTGGCGATGGGGCTGGTCAAGCGCGACGACCGCTTCGCGGTCCTGTCCGACATCGCCGGCCAGGAGGACCACTACGGCGACATGGACTTCAAGGTCGCCGGCACCCGCAGCGGCGTCACCGCCCTGCAGATGGACCTGAAGCTCACCGGGGTCACCCGCGAGATCATGGAGGTCGCGCTCGCCCAGGCGCGCGCCGGTCGCTTCCACATTCTCGAGAAGATGGAGAACGCGCTCGCCGCGCCGCGGCCCGAGCTCTCCAACTTCGCTCCGCGCCTCTACACGCTGCAGATCTCGAAGGAGAAGATCCGCGACATCATCGGGCCCGGCGGCAAGACCATTCGGTCCATCGTCGAGGAGACCGGCTGTGAGATCGAGGTCGAGAACGACGGCCGCGTAATCATCGCCTCGCCCGACGGCGAGGCCGCCAAGCGCGCGATCGCGATGATCGAGCGTCTCACCGAGGTACCGGAGATCGGCCGCGTCTACCACGGCACGGTCCGCCGCGTCGAGGCCTATGGCTGCTTCGTCGAGATCCTCCCCGGCCAGGACGGCCTGGTCCACATCAGCGAGCTCGCCCCGTATCGCGTGCGCGAGACGACCGACATCGTCAAGGAAGGCGACGAGATCGAGGTCAAGGTCATCGACATCGACGAGACCGGCCGCGTCCGGCTCTCGCGCAAGGCGGTGATCATGGAGGCTCCCGACTACGATCCGGCGCAGTACGAAGGCATGGGCGAGCCGGTGCCCGCGGGTGGCGACCGGGGCGAGCGGGGCGACCGCGGTCCGCGTGGCGGTCGCGGCGGCGATCGCGACCGGGGTCGGGGCGGCCACTCGCGCGGCGGTCGCGGCCCGCGGCGCTGACCGCACCGCCCCTGCCGGAGGTTCCGGGGCCGGGTCCCGTCCGCGGGCCCGGCCCTCGCTTCTTTGGCGCGGCAGACGCTCGGCGCGCGTCAGCGTCCGAGGGCGTCGGGACCGCGCTCGAGCAGGACGGCGAAGCGCTCCGGATCTCCTCCCCACGCCTCTCGGCGCGTCACCTCGACGAACCCGTCGCTGGCCCACTCGGCCAGCAGCTCGTCGAGCGGGATGCCGTGGCCGCCGCGGTCGGGGACCTCGGGAAGCTCTCGCCAGGCGGCCTGCGGCCGCGTCTCGATCAGGAGGATGCGGCCTCCGGGCCGCAGCGCTCGAGACAGATCGGCACGCATCGCCCCGGGATCCGTGAAGTGGTGGTAGACGAGGCGCAGCAGGAGCGCGTCGCAGCAGCCCGGCGGCAACCCCGACGAGCGGGCCTCGCCGCGCACCACGACGATGCGGCCGCCATCCGCCCGAGCGACCCGGTCGGAGAGCGCGGCGAGCAGATCCTCGGTCACCTCGGTCGCGTAGACGCGACCACGCTCCCCGACCCGTCGGGCGAGCTTCACCGCCCACTCGCCCGAGCCGGCTCCGACATCGGCGACCACCTGCCCCGGCGCGAGCCGCAGCAAGCGGACGATTCGTTCCTCCTCCGGCTCCTCGCCGCCGACGGGCGCGAGGATCGCCGTCAAGGCCACACCGCACGCGACACCGGCGGCTCGCCAGCGCGCGCGCGCCACCCCGCGTCTCACCTCGCTGCGTCCTGGCCTGCCGCTGCGGCCCGAGCCTCGGCGACGGCGAGCCAGCCACGGCGCAGCCGCTCGGCGGGAACGCTCGACAGATAGGGTTTGAGGTCGAGCACGGGAGAGCCGTCGAGCATGTCGACACCGCGCACGTCGAGGATGGCGCCCCGCCGGCCGAGCAGCTCGACCACCGACAGCGCGATGGGATTCGGACGCCGGGGCGAGCGCGTCGCGAAGACGCCGTGCT
>WYBK01000335.1 GCA_011525905.1 Acidobacteriota bacterium | reverse complement strand
TCGAAGACCAGGAGCGGGTCGCCAAGGCGCTGGCGCTGCAGCTCGAGCTGGCCGGCATCGCCTCGGTGATCGCCCGCAGCCCGGCGGCGGCGCTCGCCTGCGTCGAGGCCGGTGGAGTCGGGCTCGTCCTCCAGGACATGAACTTCACCCCGGGCGCGACTGGCGGAGAAGAGGGAGTCGCGCTCTTCCACGAGATCCGCCGGCGCGAACCGGCGCTGCCGGTCGTGCTGATGACCGCCTGGGCGCACCTCGAGACGGCGGTCGAGCTGGTGCGCGCGGGCGCCGCCGACTACGTCGAGAAGCCCTGGGACGACGAGAAGCTGATCGCCACCGTGCGAGCGCGGCTGGCCACTTCGGCCGCGCCGGCCTCGCCGGCCGCGGTGCTCGGCGTCCTGGCTCCGGCCAGCGCGCGCGCCACACGCCCTGCGGCGGCGCCGCGCGGCGGGCCCGGCATCGATCTTTGCGGCATGGTGTTCGAGAGCGAGGCGATGCGCGAGCTGGTGGCGCTCGCCGCGCGCATCGCGGCGGCCGACGTGCCGGTGCTGGTCACCGGCGAGAGTGGCACCGGCAAGGAAAAGCTCGCCGAGCTGATCCACGCCAACTCCCCCCGCCGGCGCCGGCCGCTGGTCAAGGTCAACGTCGGATCGCTGCCCGACCCGCTGCTCGAGGCCGAGCTGTTCGGCGCCGAGGCCGGCGCTTACACCGGCGCCGTCAAGCGGCGGATCGGCCGCTTCGAGGCGGCCGACGGCGGCACCCTGCTGCTCGACGAGCTCGGCAACCTCTCGGCCGCGGGCCAGGCGAAGCTGCTGCGCGTGCTGCAGACCGGCGAGCTCGAGCGGCTCGGCAGCTCGCAGACCCTCGCGGTCGACGTGCGCGTCGTCGCGGCGACCCACGCCGACCTCGGCCGCGCGATCGCGCGCGGCGAGTTCCGCGAGGACCTCTACTACCGCCTGGCGGTGATCGAGCTCGAGGTGCCGCCGCTCGCCCGCCGCCGCGCCGACATCCTGCCGCTCGCCGAACACTTCCTGGCGCGCGCCGAGCGCCCCGAGGGGGGAGCGCTGCGCTTCGACGAGGCGAGCCGCCGCGCGCTCGCCGCCCACCCCTGGCCGGGCAACGTGCGCGAGCTCGGCAACCGCGTGCAGCGCGCGGCGTTGCTGGCGCGCGGCGAGTGGGTCACTCCCGCCGACCTCGGCCTCGCTCCCGGCGCGACCCGCCCGGCGCCGGCCGAGGCCGCGCCGCCCGGGTCGCTGTCTCCGGAGAGCGGCGACGAGACCGCCGAGCGCCGCCGCCTCGAGGCGCTGCTGATCGACCACGGCGGCGTGGTGGCGCGCGCCGCCGCCGAGCTCGGCCTCTCCCGCCAGGCCCTTTACCGCCGCATGGAGCGGCTCGGCATCGTGCTCGAGCGCCGGCCGCGGGGCTGAGTCGTCGCGTGCGCCGCCCGCGGCTCCTCCTGCGCGTCCTCGGGGCCGCCGCCGCCGCGGCCCTCGCGACGGCCGGTGCCGCTGCCGTCGGCGCGCGGCTCGGCGCCGCGCCGCCGGCGCTCTTCCTCCTCGCCCTGGCCGCCGGTCTCGGGGTGGCGCTGGTGGCGGCGCCGCGCGCCGCGCGCCCCTGGACTCGGCTCGCGGAGGCGCTCTCCGCGGGGATCGCCAGCTTCCGCGCCGGCGACTTCAGCATCCGCCTGGCGGCGCGTCCCGACGAGGCGCTCGGCGACCTGGTCGACGTCTACAACGAGCTGGGCGACGTCCTCTCGGCCGAACGCACGGCGCTGCGCCAGCGCGAGCTGCTGCTCCACGGCGCGCTCGAGGCCTCGCCCGCGGCGGTGGTGCTCGCCGGCGAGAGCGATCGCGTGATCTACGGCAACCGCGCCGCCCGCCGGCTCTTCGGCGGCGGCCGGCCGCTCGAGGGGCGCGCGCTCGCCGATCTCGCGGCCGCCGCGCCCGAGGCGCTGGCGGAGGCGCTCGCCGCCCCCGGCGACGCCGTCGCCACCCTGCCGCTGCCCGAAGGCGACGAGACCTTCCAGGTCAGCCACCGGCAGTTCGAGCTCAACGGCCGCCGCCAGCGACTCCTCCAGGTGCGGCGGCTGACCGCCGAGCTGCGCCGCCAGGAGGTCGCGGGGTGGAAGAAAGCGATCCGTGTCGTCAGCCACGAAGTGCGCTCCAACCTCGCGCCGATCCGCTCGCTCACCCGCTCGGCGCGCACCCTGGTCGAGCGGGGCGAGCGGGCACGACTCGACGAGCTGCTCGACGACATCGACCAGTCGGCGGCGGCGCTCCAGCGCTTCATCGACGGGTACGGACGCTTCGCGCGCCTGCCCGAACCGCGCCGCGAGCCGGTGGCGCTGCCCGCCTTCCTCGAGCATCTGCGCCGCCTCGAGCCCTTCGCGCTCGACGGCGAACCCCCCGCCGTCCTGGTCGAGATCGACCCTGGCCAGATCCAGCAGGTGCTGGTCAACCTGCTCAAGAACGCGCGCGAGGCGGGCAGCCCGCCGGAGGCGATCTCGATCGCCGCCTCGAGCGACGGCCGCGGCGCGACGCTCGAGGTGCGCGACCGGGGGTGCGGGCTCGACGCCGAGGCGCTCGAGCGCGCCCTGCTCCCCTTCCACTCGACCAAGCCCGACGGCGCGGGCCTCGGCCTCGCCCTCTGCCGCGAGATCCTCGAGGCACACGGCGGCGCGCTGCGCCTCGCCCCGCGCGACGGCGGCGGCCTGATCGCCTCCTGCCGCCTGCCGCTCGCCGACGGCGCGACGGGCTGACGGATTCCGGCCGCCGCTCGCGGTCAGCCGGCGAAGGTCTCGCCCGCGGCGAGCGCGTCGGCCAGGCGACGGTAGACCGCGCGCAGGCGATCGCGGTCCGGGTCGCGCCCGGCGGCTCCGAGCAGGCGGCGGGCGAGCGGGCCGCGCGCCGCGATCCGGTCGAGCTCCGTCGCGAAGGGCGCGAGGTCGGCGACGCCCGAGCGCTCGACCGCGCCTCGCAGCCCCTCCCAGACCTCGGCGACCGGGGCGGGACGCGCGAGGCCGAGCGCGGCGAGCAGGGCGCCGTCGCTCACCTCGGCGCGCTCGGCCTCGCGCATCGTCTCGCCGAGCAGCGCCAGCAGCGCGCCGCCGCCGACCGCGCGCTGCGCCGCCGCCCGTCCCGGAGCCGCCAGCAGCCGGAGCGCGCCGACCACCAGCGCCGCGACCGCCAGATCCATCGCCGGACACTCCTGCACGTCGATCAGCCGGATCTCGATGGCGCCCCGGTCGAAGCGGGCGATGGCGCCGCGCGCGTTGGTCCACTCGGCGCGCAGCGTCCCGCTCGGATCGACGAGCGGCAGGTCGCGGCGGATCGGCTCGTAGATCCGCCGTTCGTACTCCTCGCGGCTGGCGATCGGTTCCGGGATCACCTGCCCGGCGAAGCTCGTGACGCTCGCGCAGTGCGTCCGGTAGTGCGCGAGGCGCGAGTCGAGGAGACCGGTCGCCTTCCCCTCGAGGAACGGCGAGCTCGCCGCGAGCCCCGGCAGCAGCGGCAGGAGCAACCGGATCGCGCTGTGCAGACGGTCGAACTCCTCGTCGCCGGCGAAGGGGAGGTTCAGGTGGAGCGACTGCAGGTTGAGCCAGCCGTGCGCCCGGCAGCCGAAGATCCGGTCGAAAGTCTCGTAGATCTCGTGCCCCTCGCCCCGCCAGAGGCGCGATTCGGTGCGCGGGTCCATCCAGGGATGGGCGCCGCCCGGCAGCAGGCGCGCGCCCCACGACGCGAGCGCGCGGTTCGCCCGCGCGACCTCCGCGTCGAACCAGGCCGCGCGGCCGGCGAGCGCCGGCTCGGGGCGCGCGAGCTTGAGCTCGAGCACGTGCGCCGCGAGCTCGTTGGACCAGCTCACCCGCTCGCCCTCGACCTCCGAGGCCGGCTCGCCGGCCATCGCTTCGAGCAGCTCCTCGGCGAGCGGCGCGACGTCGAGGGTCTCGGCGTCGACGATCGCGTACTCGAGCTCGACGCCGACCACCTCGAAGAGCGACCAGCTCACCGCGCGCTCCGCCGCCGCCGGAGCGCCGGCGCCGGCGCCGCCTTGCGCGTCAAGCGGCGGACGAAGGCGTCCGCGATCGCCTCGTAGAGCCGGTCGCCCAGTACCTGGTCCTCGTAGCCCGCCTCCAGGCTCGGGTTGTCGTTGACCTCGATGACCATCGGCCTGCGGCCGACCACCTTGACGTCGACGCCGTAGAGCCCGTCGCCGATCAGCCGGGCCGCCCGCACGGCCAGCCGCACCACCGCGCGCGGCACGGCGTCGAGCGCCACCGCCTCCACCCGGCCGTAGGCCGTCCGGGCGCCGGTACGCTGGATGATCTGCCAGTGCCCCGAGGCCATGTGGTACTTGCACGCCCAGAGCGCGCGGCCGTCGAGCACGCCGAGGCGCCAGTCGAACTCGCTCTGCGCGAACTCCTGGGCGACGATCAGCGCGCTCTTCTCGAGCATGGCCCGCGCCTGGGCCTCCAGCTCCTCGCGCGTCGAGACCTTCTTGACGCCCAGCGAGTAGGCGCTGTCGGGCAGCTTGAGCACGCAGGGGAGCCCGAGGTGCGGCACGACGTCGGCGACCGAGTCGCGGTGGACCACCACGGTCTTGGGCGTCGGCACGCCGTGCCGCGCCAGCAACTCGGCCAGGAAGACCTTGTTGGCGCAACGCGAGATCGACTCGGGCGAGTCGATCACCGGAATCCCCTCGCGCGCGGCGCGCCGGGCGAAGCGGAAGGTGAAGTGGTGAACCGAGGTCGTGGCGCGGATGAAGAGCGCGTCGAACTCCATCATCCGCCCGTAGTCCTCGCTGGTCACCTGCTCGACCGCGATGCCGCGCTGCTGGAAGGCGCGCACGAACTTGTGCAGCGCCCGCTCGTCCGAGGGCGGTTCCTCCTCCTCCGGGTCGACCAGCAGCGCCAGGCTCCAGCGCGGGTTGTCGAGGCCGGCGATGGCGCTGCGGCGCGAGCGGAAGAAGAGCTCGGCCGACTGGACGAGGTCCTGCCAGTGACTCTCGGGCACCTCGCCCGTCGGGATCGGCCGCACCGCCGCCAGGCGCCAGCGGCCGTCGCGCCGGCGGAAGAAGGCGCGCAGCAGCGGCGCCGGGAAGAGCCCGAAGATCCGCCGCCCGAGCTGGCGATCGCGCTCGGCGAGGGTGCGGCCGAAGTAGACCGAGAGCTCGAACTCGTCGTGCGGGATCTTGCGCAGGGTGCGCTGGATCAGCTCGTCGAGCTGCTCGAGCCGGAGCGGGTTGGGCCCCTTCATGTCCTGGATGGTCAGCACGTCGGGCTGCGGCCGGTGGCCGCGCGCCTCGGCGAGCAGCGACACGTAGTAGCCGGCGCTCTGGTAGGCGTAGCGCCGGCAGAGATTGAAGACCCGCACCTTCTGCTCGGCGCCGAAGCTCGCGTCGGTCAGGTACTGCTGGGCGCTGACCACGCGCGCGCCGGCGAGGCGGTGCGGCCAATCCTCCAAACGCGAGACGACGATCAGGTTGTCGGTCATCTCAGGTCGCGCTCCTGCGCGGTCGGAGCACCAGGAGCTTGGCGTCGCTGGTCACGACGCCGAGCATCACGGCGTTGAAGAAGCGGCGGATCGGGACCTGGTAGTCGCGCCGCCCCGGGAAGGGGCGGTGCAGATACGGGTCGGCGATCGAGAAGAGGCGGCGGTGCGGGTCGACGCCGTGCACCACGACGAAGTGTCCGGTCGGCGTGCCGCGCAGCGGGTCGGCGATCGGCCGCTCGCCCTCCCAGCGCTCGCGCGCCGATCGATAGAGCCAGGTCGAGGAGAGGCCGGCGATCACCGGCACCCCGGCGCGCACGTAGCGCGACACGAGGTCGGTGCCGAGCTCCTCCATGCGCACCTCGCCGCCGCGCTCGAGGAACTCGAGGTAGGCGAGCAGCTGCTCGTCCTGGCGGGTCGAGCGCGCCCCGGACTCGATCGAGCGTCGCAGGTTCGCGGCCAGGTCGTCGGCGCCCTCCGCGAACCAGGAGGGGTCGAACAGCTGCAGATCGCAGGTGTAGATGCGCGCCGAAAGGCCGCGCGCGAGCGCGTCGCGGCCGAGGTGCACCGTCCAGGTGCCGCCCTCGGGGAAGTGCTCGACCTCCCGGATCACCCGCGCGATCGGCAGCTCGAGCCCCCAGTGGCGGTAGACCGAGTGCAACGCCGCGGCACCGCAGGTGGTCTCGGTCGGCTGCGGCGTCGGCTCGAAGGGGAGGACGTGCGCTTCGGGCATCCTGTCTCAGCGCATCAGACTCAGCGCACCAGGTAGAAACGCTCCTGCCGGGGCCGGAAGAAGCGGTAGCCCGACTCGGAGAGCCAGGCGGGGTCTTCCTGCATCACGTAGACCTCCTGCCCCTCCCATTCCGGCACGGCGGAACGGGTGTTGAGCTCGACCGCCAGCCAGGAGCCGGCGCGCAGCGGCTGCGCGCTGGCCCCAGCCGCGCCGTCCCGCTGAGCGGCGCGGAAGTCGATCGCGGCGCCGAGGGCGTGCCCATGATTGCCGAGCGGGTGGCTGTAGACCTGCGCGACGATGCCCTGGCGCTCCATCTCCGCCATCACCTCGGCGTAGACCTCCCCTGCCGCCCGGCCCGGCCGCGCCAGCCGGCAGAGGGCGTCCTGGAGGGCGTGGGTGCGCTCGAGCGCCGCCTGCAGCCCGGCGGGCGTCTCCGCCTCCCCCTCGCGCAGCACGTAGGCCATCTTCTGCCAGTCGGTGGCGAGGCCCATCGCGACCAGGCCGAAGTCGACGTGCAGCAGGTCGCCGGGCTGGATCACCCAGGACTCTCTGGCCACCGCGAGGAAGCCGCGCGAGGTGTCGTTGGCCATGCCGCGGCGCTGCAAGCGCAGGTCGGGCTGGAACCAGAGGTCGTAGCCGAGCGCGTCCGCCCGGTCGTAGAGCCAGCGCCGCACCTCGCCGACCGTGGTCACGCCCGGCGTGATCACCGCGCGCGAGAAGGCGCGCTCGACCAGCGCCTCGGTCGCGGCGACCATTCGCTCGTAGACCGGCCGCTCCTCGGGCAGGCGGGTGTCGAGGTACTCCTCGATCAGGTTGGCCGCCGGAACGAAGCGCTTCGCGACCTCCGCGCCCAGGATCTCCTCGAGCCAGAGGCGGCTGTCCCAGGTCAGGCTGCGCGTGACGCCGCGCCGGCCGCCGAAAGCGAGCGCGATGGTCTTCGGCTGGTGCTCTTCGAAGAGCGCCGGCAGCACCGCACTCGCCGACTCGGGCTCCTCCGGCGACTCGAAGAAGCGGGTCAGCTGCTCCTCGGCGTAGCCGGCGATCGCCACCCGCCGCAGCCCCTGCGCGCCGGCGTCGACGAAGACGAAGAGGTCGCGGTTGCCGACGTAGGGGCGCGGCGGCGCGACCAGGTGCGTCAACGGATCGTCGTGGAACTCCTCGTTGACCACGATCCACATCCCGACGCCGTGGCGCCGCATCCTGTCGAGCAGCTGCGCGTGCCGCCTCTCGAGCCACCCCTCGCGGATCGCGATCTGCTCGGAGAGCGGCGGCGGCCGGAACGCCTCGAGCCCGTCGCCGCCCCCCTGCGCCCCCGCGGCCAGCGCCCCGGCGATCGCGGCCAGCGACGCCGCGACGGCGGCGCCGCGGGCACGCTTCCTGGCACGAACAGCTCCGTTCATGACCAGGATCCTACCGGGAGCCGCCGCGAACGCCACGACGCTCCGCGGGCGGCCGCCGCGGAAGCACCGGCGCCGCGAAAGCGGCAGCTATGGGGGTGGCTTCGCTCGTGCCGAGGCGCTGCGCGGAGCAGCGCTTCGATGGAGCCGGCGCCGCGAAAGCGG
>WYBK01000334.1 GCA_011525905.1 Acidobacteriota bacterium | reverse complement strand
GGGCGCATGTGGCAGCGCGAGCGCGTCGCGGCAGGGCGCCGCGCCAGCGGCGTCGCCAGAAAGACAAAGCCTGCCCCTGGCAAGCCCGGGCGAGGCGCGTGCGCGGCGGGCACGGGCGGCGGCCTCAGCTCTCGTCGCGCCGCGCCTTGAGGGCGCCGCGCCAGACGTAGGCGCAGAGCGCCAAGAAGAAGAGCGCCGAGACGCTCTGCGAGATCGCCGAGTTGCCGTAGAAGGGCGTCTCGATCCAGCTCTCCTCGTAACTCGGGATGAGCCGCAGCGCCGCGCCGAGCACGCCGCCCAACGCGCCGCCGGCCATCAGCCCCGAGGCGATGACCACCCCCCGCTCGCGGATCGAGCGGCCCCGTTCGCCGCCGGCGCGCTCCGAGCGGCGGCCGATGAAGTGGGCGAGCGCCCCGCCGACCAGCGCCGGGGTGTTGAGCTCGAGCGGCAGGTACATGCCGAGCGCGAAGATCAGCGCCGGCACGCCGAGCATCTCCATGATCACGGCGACCATCGCTCCGGCGCCGAACAGGATGTAGGCCACCGGTTGCTCGCTCATGAATCCCTCGACCAGCGCCTTCATGATCGAGGCCTGCGGCGCCGCCAGCACGGTGCGCGTGTCGCCCGGGAGCGCCTCGCCGAACTGGAAGGTCTTGGCCAGCAGCATGATGGTGAGCGCCGCGGCGACCGCCGAGGCCAGGATCCCCCAGAACTTGACCCGCTCCTGCGCGGCCGGCGTCGAGCCGAGCCAGTAGCCGGTCTTGAGATCCGTGATCGCCTGCCCGGAGACCGAGAGCGCCGTGCAGACCATGCCGGCGATCGCCATCACGAAGAACATGCCGGTCGTGCCCGACAGGCCGAACTTCAGCAGCACCACCGAGGAGACGATGATGGTCAGCATCGTCATGCCCGAGACCGGGTTGCGCGCGGTGGTGGCGATGGCGTTGGCGGCGACCGAGGCGAAGAAGAAGGAGAACAGCAGCGTCAGCCCGAGGCCGACCAGGGTCACCAGCAGCGAGGCGCGCAGCGAGCCGAAGAAGATGCCGGCGCCGAGCGCCGACAGGACCACGCCGAGCAGCACCGTGGTCGTCTTGATGTCCTTGTCGGTGCGCTCCTGACCGTCGACCTCGCCGTGCCGGAAGGTGCGCGCCGCGATCTTGAACGACCCGGCCACGATGCGCAGCGACTTCACGATGCCGAAGATGCCGGCCGCGGCGATCGCGCCGACGCCGACGAAGCGGACGTAGCCGCGGAAGATCTGGCCGGCGTCCATCTCGGCGATCGGGATCACCGCCGGGTAGATCGCGTCGGGGAAGTGACGGCCGATCATCCAGATCAGCGGCACCAGCACGAAGTTCGACAGCACGCCGCCGGCGCAGAGGATCATCGAAGAGCGCAGGCCCATGACGTAGCCGAGGCCGAGAATGAAAGCGATCGCGTCGAAGCTGAAGACCACCCGCGCCTTCTCCGCCAGCGCCCGCACCTGCGGAATGAACTGGAAGTCGACGAACTCGCGCCAGACGTGAAAGGTGGTGACGAAGAAGTCGTAGAGCCCCGAGATCGCCGTCGCCTGCAGCAGCAGGCGCGCCTGCGAGCCCCCCTTCTCGCCGGTGACCAGCACCTCGGTGATCGCGGTCGCCTCCGGATAGGGGAACTGGCCGTGCGTCTCGCGCACGAAGTAGCGGCGCAGCGGGATCAGGAAGAGCAGCCCCAGGCAGCCGCCGGCGAGCGAGATCAGCGTGGTCTGCAGCGGGTGCGGGTCGAGCTTCAGGATGTAGAGCGCCGGCAGCGTGAAGATCGCGCCGGCGACCATCGCCCCCGAGGTGCCGCCGATGCCGGTCAGGATGACGTTCTCGAGCAGCGTCGAGCGTCGGGCATAGACACGCGCCAGCCCGATCGCCAGGATCGAGATGGGGATCGCCGCCTCCATCACCTGCCCGACCTTGAGCCCCGAGTAGGCCGAGGCGACCGTGAAGATCACGCAGAGGAAGAGCCCCCAGGCGATCGAGCGCCCGGTCGCCTCCTCCATCTTCGCCGGCGCCGGCACCACCGGCGCGTAGCTCTCCCCCGCCGCCAGCGGCCGGTAGGCGTTCTCGGGCAGCGACTTCGTGTCGGGCGCGTCCATGCGGGCTCCCTCCGGACGGGTTCAGGACATCGGTCGCAAGACTCTAGCGGAGGTTGCCCACGGCGTTGACCCCTGTTCGCAGCAGGGCGCCGACCGGAGCCGGGGCTCGGCTCGGTGCTCGACGCGCCGACGACGGGGGGTCCCCGCGCCTCGACTCCCTCCGATCACCGCGGGGTTCCTCGCCAGCGGCGAGTACCGAGTCGGGCCACGGCTCCGCCCAGGACGCCCAACGGAGCCGGGGTCCGGCTCGGTGCCCGGCGCGCCGACGACGGGGGGTCCCCGCGCCTCGACTCCCTCCGATCACCGCGGGGTTCCTCGCGAGCGACGGGGACCGAGTCGGACCGCGGCTCCGCCACCCACGCCGGAAATCAGCTCAATAGACGAGCTCGACCCAGCGCCGCCCGGCGCGCAGCTCCGCCTTGCGCCGCGCCCACTTCTCGGGCGAGCCGGCGAGCCGGGCGAAGACGTGGTCGAGGTCGGCCAGGCTCTCCGCGATCCCGGCGACGTAGACGTAGGTCTTCGGATCGCCGAACATCGCCCAGAGCTCCTCGCCGCGCGCCTCGATCGCCTGGTCCCAGGCGATCGGATCGGCCCAGCTCGGCCGCGGCGACAGCGCCTTGAACGCCTCGAAAGTCTCGCGGTCGTAGTACTGCGCGAAGTCGTCCTTCTCCTCGTTCATGTAGAGCAGCTCGAGCCCGCTCTTGGCGCCGTAGAGCAGCCAGACCCGCCCCGCCCAGTCGGGCACCTTCCGGTAGAGGTACTTGACGAAGGCGCGGAAGGGGGCGATGCCGGTGCCCGAGCCGATCAGGATCAGGTTGGCGTCGTGCTCCTCCGGCACCTCGAAGACCAGGCCGAACGGGCCGGTCAGCGTGATCCGATCCCCCGGCTGGCGGTCGCAGAGGTAGTTCGAGGCCACCCCCGGGTGGCGCTCGCCGGTCACCTCGTCGAGGTACGTGCAGCGGCGCACGCAGAGCTTGATCCGCGGCAGCCCCTCCGGCTCGCTCTCCGGCAGGTCGGCGACGCTGTAGAGCCGGAAGTGCTCGTACTCGCCGAGCGCCGGGTCGCCCGGCGCCAGCAGGCCGACGCTCTGGCCGACCTCGTAGGGGAAGTCGGGACGCTGGACCTCGAGCACGAGCTCGCGCACCTCCGCCTCGGCGCCCGGGGGGGTGATCGGCTCGTTCGAGATCACGCGGGCCACGAAGCGCTCGCTGGTGTCGTAATCCTGGAGCGTCCGCACCGATTCGGTCGTGATCATGATCTCTCCTCTCCGGCCGCCCGCGCCCCTCCCGGGCGCTCCCGGCCACAGGTTTCCTTGCATTCGCCGCAGCCGTGACAGCCCAGCCGCCCGGCCAGCGGATCGGGGTCGGCGCCGGCCTCGGGAAAGGCTCGGCGCCAGGCGGCCAGCACGGCGATCCAGAGCGTCGCGAGCGCCGCGACCGCCGCCACCGCACCGACCTGGCTCAGCAGGCCGCTCATCCGCCGAGCCCCGCGAAGCCCATGAAGGCCATCGACAGCAGCCCGGCGATCACCAGCGCCAGCGCCGTGCCGCGCGCGACGTCGGGCACGCTCGCCAGCTCGAGCTTCTCGCGCAGGCCGGCCATCAGCACCAGCGCCAGGGTGAAGCCGGCGCCGCCGCCGAGCGCGTAGACCAGGCACTGCGCCAGGCCGTAGCCCTTGTTGGTCTGGAAGAGCGCCAGGGCCAGGATCGCGCAGTTGGTGGTGATCAGCGGCAGGAAGATGCCGAGCGCGCGGAAGAGCGCCGGGCTCACTTTCTTGATGAACATCTCGACCAGCTGGACCGCCGAGGCGATCACCACGATGAACGAGATCAGCTCGAGGTAGGGGGCGCCCAGGGCGATCAGCAGCTTGTGGATGCCGTAGGCGCACAGCGAGCTGATCAGCATGACGAAGGTGACCGCGCCCCCCATCCGAACGCCGGTGGCGATCTTGCCCGACACCCCGAGGAAGGGGCAGATGCCGAGGAAATAGGCGAGCACGAAGTTGTTGATCAACGTCGCGTTGACGAAGATCGTCCAGAGCGCCTCGTCGTTCATCGCGCGCCCCCGTTCGCCGCGACTTGCGGCCGCCGCTCCCGCCGCTGCCGCCACCAGGCGAAGAGCAGCAACCAGGCGGCCAGGGTGAAGAAGCCGCCGCTCGGCAGGATCATCACCACCCACTCCTGGAAGCGCGCCGGCAAGACCGCGGCGCCGAACAGCGTGCCGCTGCCGAGCAGCTCGCGCACCGCGCCGAGGCAGAAGAGCGCCAGCGCGAAGCCGAGCGCCATGCCGAGCGCGTCGAGCACCGAGCGGCCGACCGGATGCTTCGAGGCGAAGGCCTCGGCCCTTCCCAGGATGATGCAGTTGACCACGATCAGGGCGATGAAGGCGCCGAGCGCCTGATGGAGCTCGAGCGAGATGGCCTGGATCAGGTAGTCGACCGCGGTGACGAAGGAGGCGATCACCAGGATGTAGGTGGCGATGCGCACCTGCTTCGGCACGAAGCGGCGGATCGTCGAGATCGAGGCGTTGGCGGCGAGCAGCACGAAACCGGTGGCCAGCCCCATCGCCAGGGCGTTGCGCGCGGTGTTCGAGACCGCCAGCGTCGGGCACATGCCGAGCACCTGGACGAAGACCGGATTCTCCCGCCAGATCCCCTTGACGAAGTCGTCCATGCCGCCGGAGGTCGCCGCAGCCGTCGCCATCGTCTACTCCCTCTCCTCGAGCTCGGCCCGCCGGGCGCGGACGCGCGGCGCCCAGTCGGCCGCGCTCTCGCCGACGATCTTGGCGACCGCCTTCGAGGAGATCGTCGCCCCGGTGATGCCGTCGACCTGCCAGGCCTCGCGCTTCTCGCCATGCTTGACCGCGACCGGGGGATGGACCAACGTCTCGCCCGCGAGCTTCAGGTCGAGCGCCCGGAAGTTGTCGAGGAAGGCCGGGTCGAAGAGGATCTTGTCCCCGAGGCCGGGCGTCTCCTTGCTCTCCAGCACCTTGAGGCCGACCGCCGTCTGCGCCTCGGGCGAGTAGCCCCAGATCAGGCGGATGGTGTCCTGGTAGCCCATGCCGGCGGCTTCGAGCGCCACGCCCACCAGCGCGCCGTCCGGTCCGTAGGCGGCGTGCAGGCGCCGGCCGCCGCGCGCCCCGGGCGGGGCGGGCGAGAGGGTGCCGTCGGCCGCCGCGACGAAGGTCCGGCTGCTCGACGCTCCCGGCACGACCTCGAGGATCGCCCGCTGCAGCGCCTCCTCGCGCAGCCGTTCGATGCGCGGGCGGGTCGCCTGGTAGACGGAGACGATGAGCAGCCCGCAGAGCGCGCCGACGCCGACCATCGCGCGGTACATCGGCCAGACCGAGCTCGCGCCGGGAGCGCTCAACGCGCCGCCTCCTTCGGCGCGCGCGTGCCGTAGACCGTCGGCCGGATCAGCCGGTCGAGGTGGGGCGCGACCGCGTTGCCGAGCAGGATCGCGTACATCACCCCTTCGGGCATCCCTCCCCAGGTGCGGATGACCACGACCAGCAGCCCGATCAGCGCGCCGTAGAGCCACTGGCCGCCAGCGGTGATCGGCGAGGTCACCATGTCGGTGGCCATGAACAGGGCGCCGAGCATCAGCCCGCCCGCGAGCAGCGCGAAGGCGGGCGAGGCGTAGCGCGCCGGGTCGGCGAGGTGGAGCGCGCCGCTGGCCACCGCCACCGCGCCCAGCACCGCCGCCGGGATCCGCCAGCTCATCATGTTGCGCGCGATCAGGTAGAGGCCGCCGAGCAGGATCAGCAGCGCGCTGGTCTCGCCGGTCGAGCCGCCGACGAAGCCGAGGGCGAGCGCGTTCGTGTCGGTCGCCTCGCCGCCGAACTTCCAGAGCGCGAGCGGCGTCGCCGCGCTGGCGGCGTCGTAGACCGGCTCGGCGAAGGGGAAGGCCAGCGACGAGCCCGGCAGGCGCGCGAAGCGGTCGGCGAGGAAGGCGGGGCTCCAGGACGTCATGGCCACCGGGAAGGCGGCCTGGAGCACGGCGCGGCCGACCAGCGCCGGATTGAACGGGTTGGCGCCCAAGCCGCCGAAGAGCGACTTGCCGACCAGGATGGCCACGAAACCGCCGACCGCGGCCATCCAGAGGGGAATCGCCGCCGGCAGCGTCAGGCCGTAGAGCAGCCCGGTGACCGCCGCCGACCAGTCGGCGAGCGTCCCCTCGCCGCCCCGCGCGCGGCCGACCAGCGCCTCCGCGGCGAGGCAGGAGGCGACCGAGACGGCGAGCACGGAGAAGCCCGCGAGGCCGAAGGCGTAGATCGCGAAGAGCGTCGCCGGCAGGAGCGC
>WYBK01000050.1 GCA_011525905.1 Acidobacteriota bacterium | reverse complement strand
GGCGGCGCCCTGCAGTGGCTCAACCGCCGTCTCGGCTTCGCCGAGGACGCCGGGCTCGCCGCGCCGGGCCCCGGATGGCTCTGACGTGAACCGCGAAGGCGCGCGCGAGGTCGAAGAGGAGGGGGAGATGCTCGCACCGCTGCCGGCGTACCAGGCCGCTTCCGAAGACGAGGCGCCGCGCGCGAGCGCGCTGCTGCCGGTCTACGCCCAGCTGCCGGTCGAGCCGGTCGCCGGCCGGGGGGCGCTGCTCACCACCCGCGACGGCCGGCGGCTCGTCGACTTCTACGGCGGCCACGCCGTGGCGCTGCTCGGCTACCGCCACCCCCGCCTGACCGCGGCGATCGAGCGGCAGGCGCGTGAGCTGCTCTTCCAGTCGAACGCGGTGCCCGCCGCGGTGCGCGAGCGGGCCGCCGCGGCGCTCGCCGCCATCGCGCCCGAGGGGCTCGACCGGGTGCTGTTCGTCAACAGCGGCGCCGAGGCCAACGAGAACGCCTTGCGCCTCGCCTTCCGCGCGACCGGCCGCAGCCGTGTCGTCGCGCTCGAGGGGGCCTTCCACGGCCGCACCGCGGCGGCGGCGGCGGTGACCTGGCGGTCGGAGCGCTGGTACGCCTTCCCGCGCAAGCCCTTCGAGGTCGTCTTCGTGCCGCACGAGGCCGACGCGCTCGCCGCGGCGGTCGACGAGACGACCGCGGCGCTGATCGTCGAGCCGGTGCAGGGCGTCGCGGGCGCCGTGCCGGTGGGGCGCGACCTGCTGGCCGCGGCGCGCGAAGCGACCGGGCGCGCCGGGGCGCTGCTGATCTTCGACGAGGTGCAGTGCGGCCTCGGACGGCTCGGCGCCCCCTTCGCGGCGCGCCTCTACGACGTCACCCCCGACCTGCTCACCGTCGGCAAGGGGCTCGCGGGCGGCCTGCCGGCCGCCGCGGTAGTGGCGCGCGCCGAGGCGGTCGCCGCCGTCGCTCCGGGGGACCTCGGCACCACCTTCGGCGGCGGCCCGGTGGTGATGGCCGCGGTCGAGGCGGTGATCGGCGCGCTGCTCGACGAGGGGCTGATGCCGCGCGTGCGCGTCCTCTCGGAGCGGATCCGCCGCCGCTGCCGGGTCGGGCCGGTCGCCGCGATCCAGGGCGAGGGGCTGCTGCTCGGGTTGCGCACCACGCGGCCGGCCGCCGCGATCCAGCGCGAGCTGCTCGAGCGGGGCTTCCTGGTCGGCACCAGCGCCGACCCGCACGTCGTCCGCCTGCTGCCGCCGCTGGTGCTCGAGGCGGCGCAGGTCGACGCGCTCGCCGCGGCGCTCGCGGAGCTGCCGGCGTGAACCGGTTCCTCTCGCTCGGGGCGCTCGAGCTCGGGGAAATCGAGGAGCTGCTCGCGCTCGCCCGCCGGCTCGAGCGTTTCCCGGAGCCTTCGGCGCTCGCCGGCCGGGTCGCGGGGCTGGTCTTCTTCGACCCGTCGCTGCGCACGCTCGCCTCGATGCAGTCGGCGATGGCGCGGTTGGGCGGCAGCTCCTTCGTGATCGCGCCGGGCCGGGGGAGCTGGCCGCTCGAGACGCGCGCCGGCGCGGTGATGGACGGGGCGGCGAGCGAGCACGTGCGCGAGGCGCTGCCGGTGCTCGCCGGCTACGCCGACCTGCTCGCCGTGCGCGCCTTCGCCTCGCTCACCGATCTCGCCGCCGATCTCGCCGACGAGCCGATGGCGACCTTCGCCGCGCTGGTCCAGACCCCCTTCGTCAATCTCGAGTCCGCGATCGACCACCCCTGTCAGGCGCTCGCCGACTGGCGGACGCTCGACGAGCTCGGCATCCCGCGCGCCGGCAAGCTGGTGCTCACCTGGGCGAACCACCCGAAGCCGCTGCCGCTCGCCGTGCCGGCGGCGGTCGCCGAGATGGCGGCGCTGCGCGGCATGGAGGTCGTCGTCCTGCGCCCGGAGGCCTACGCCTTCCCGGAGCCGCTCGCCGCGCGCACGGCACGGGCGGCGGCCCGCGCGGGCGGCAGCTTCCGCGAGAGCGCCGAGCGGGACGAGGCGCTCGCGGGCGCGGCGGTGGTCTACGCCAAGTCGTGGGCGTCGGCCCGGCACTACGGCGACCGGGAGGCGGAGGCCGCGCTGCGCCGCGGCCTGGGCGACTGGTGCGTCGACGAGGACTGGTTCGCGGGCGCGCCGGCGGCGCGCTTCTTCCACTGCCTGCCGGTGCGCCGCAACGTCGTGGTCGCCGACCGGGTGCTCGACGGGCCGCGCAGCGCCGTCGTCTTCCAGGCGCACCAGCGGCTCTGGGTCCAGATGGCGGTGCTCCATCGGCTGCTCGCCGGCGGCGAGAGGAGAGGGAGATGAAGGACGTCGGACAGCGCTCGGCCGAGATCGCCGGGCTGAAGCACGCGATCCCCTACGTGCGGCTCTTCAAGGGCAAGACCTTCGTGGTCAAGCTCGGGGGGGAGAGCGTGGCCGACGGCGCGACGCTCGCCGCCCTGCTCGAGCAGGTCGAGATCTTGGGCCAGCTCGGCATCCGGGTGGTGCTGGTGCACGGCGGCGGGCCGCAGACCACGGCGCTCGCCTCTCGGTTGGGGCTCGCCACCCGCATGGTCGACGGCCGGCGGGTGACCGATGCCGCCACCCTCGAGGCGAGCGTCTTGGCGCTCGCCGGCGAGGTCAACACCCGGGTGCTCTCGGCCGCGCGCGCCGCCGGCCTCGCCGCGGTCGGCCTCTCCGGCATCGACGCCGGCCTGCTCACCGCCCGCCGCCGGCCGCCGGGGACCTCGGCGAGCGGCGAGCCGGTCGACTACGGCTTCGTCGGCGACCTCGAGCGGGTCGACGTCGCGCTGCTCGCGCGCCTCGCCGAGGCGGGCTTCGTGCCGGTGGTCGCCTCGCTCGCCGCGGCGGCCGACGGCACGCCGCTGAACGTCAACGCCGACACGGTCGCCGCGGCGCTCGCCGTCGCGCTCGGCGCCGAGAAGCTGATCCTGGCGACCTCGGCGCCGGGGATCCTCGAGCGCGCCGACGACCCGCGCACCCTGGTCTCGCTCGTCGACCTCGCGGGGCTGGCCGAGCTCGCCGCGCGCGGCG
>WYBK01000333.1 GCA_011525905.1 Acidobacteriota bacterium | reverse complement strand
GCGCCCCGGGAACCTGTGCCGACGACGATGTCTTCCTGCCCGGCGTCTTCGTCAACGTCCCGGCGCCCCTCTTCGCCTCCGAGCAGGGAGTCTTCGAAGCTCCCGGCTTCCCGAACCTCGGCTACACCCAGGACTCGAGTTTCCAGGGGGTCGGCGAGTTCGGCTTCAACGTGTTCACCGACCCCTACGTGGTGCCGGCCAACACGCCGCTGACCCTCACGGTGACGACCTACCACGGGCCGAATTTCCAGGGCGGCATCGCCTACATCAGCACCATCACCTGGGATTGCACGACCGGCGAAGTGCTCGCGATCGGCGGTGACGAGCCCTATCCGCCCGCGCAGGAGATCCCGACGCTCTCACCCGGCGGGCTGGCAGCTCTCGTGGCGACGCTCGCGGCGCTCGCGATGCTCGCCCTGCGCCGACGCCGCGCCTCGACGCTCTAGGCCCGACCGGT
The DNA here is from genome assembly GCA_011525905.1 of Acidobacteriota bacterium. Classification (GTDB taxonomy): domain Bacteria; phylum Acidobacteriota; class Thermoanaerobaculia; order Multivoradales; family JAGPDF01; genus JACTMI01. Next base: position 7,296 of record WYBK01000333.1, on the reverse strand, counting down.
CTGTCCCGATCGGGCCTACCGGTGAGGGCCTGAATGGCAGCCTCGCCCAACGACCGTCGCTCGCTGCTCGCCGCCGCGCTGCTGCGCTCGATCGGGACGGCGATCGTCGGGGTGGCGCTGGGGATCTATCTCGCCGAGATCGGGCTCGACGCGGGGGGCATCGGGCTGGTCTCATCGGCGGGGCTGGCCGGCGCGGCGGCCGCGGCGGCGCTGGTCGCCGTCGCCGGCGACCGCTGGGGCAGGCGGCGGACGCTGGTCGCGCTCGCGCTGGTCGCCGCCGCCGCGGGCGGGCTCTTCCTCGCGGTCGAATCGCTGTTGCCGCTCGCCGCCTTCGCTTGCCTCGGCATGGTCAACGCGATGGGGCGCGACCGGGGGGCGGCGGCGGTGCTCGAGCAAGCGACGCTGCCCGAGACCGTGCCTCCCGAACGGCGCACCTGGGCCTTCGCCTGGTACACGGCGCTCCAGGACGGCGGCCATGCGTTGGGCAGCCTGGTGGCCGGGCTGCCGGCGCTGCTCGGCGCGCTCTTCGCCGTGTCGGCGCCCGCCGCCGCGCGCGCGACGCTCGCGCTGCCGCTGCTGCTCGTGCTCGCGACAGTGCCGCTCTACCTGCGGCTCACCCCCGCCGTCGAGCTCATTGCGGACGGGGCCGGCCGGGTCCGGGGCGCCTGGCTCGGGCTCTCGCCGGAGAGCCGACGGCGCCTGGCGCGGCTCGCGGCGCTCTTCACGCTCGACGGCGTCGGCGGCGGCTTCCTGGTCACCTCGCTGCTCGCCTACTACTTCTTCGAACGCTTCGCTGCCGGCGCCGGGACGATCGCCGCGCTCTTCTTCGCGGCGCGGCTGGCCAACGTCGCCTCGCATTTCGCCGCCGCCTGGCTCGCGCGCCGCTTCGGCCTGGTGCGCACGATGGTCTTCACCCACCTGCCGTCGAGCCTGTTGCTGGTCGCGGTCGCCTGGGCGCCGTCACTCGGCGTCGCCGCGCTGCTCTTCCTGCTGCGCGAGGCCCTGGTCGAGATGGACGTGCCGACGCGGCAGTCCTACGTCATGGCCGTGGTCGAGCCCGCCGAGCGGACCGCGGCCTCGGCGGTGACTCACCTCGTGCGCCTGGCCGCCTGGGCGACCGGCCCGCTCCTCGCCGGCCTGGCCATGCGCCACCTGGCGCTCGGCGCGCCCCTGGTGATCGGCGCCGCGCTCAAGATCCTCTACGACCTGCTGCTCTGGCGAGCCTTCCGCCACCTGCGGCCGCCGGAAGAGGCTCAGAGCCCGTGAAGGACTCTCGAGTCAGGGGAGCCAGGCGTAGCCGAGCTTGGCGAAGAGGGTGCGGTCGGTGCGCAGGCGGTCGATCCGGTCGGTCTCGAGCTGGGTGTCGGAGTAGCCGAGGTAGGCGACCGTCTGCGGGTTCAGACGGTAGGAGAAGAGCAGCTGCGAGAAGAGCCGCTCGTTGTCCGCTTCGACCTCGACGCCGTCGTAGAGCTCCGGATCGCGCGCGAGATCGCGGTACTGGAGGATGACTCGCACGAAGCTGCGCAGCGAGAGTTGCCAGACCAGCCGCAGGTCGGTCAGGCGAGCGGTGAAGAGGCGGCCCGCGGCGACGTCGAGCTGCTGGTGGCGGTGCTCCAGCTCGGCGCGCAGGTGGCGGCCCGGCTCCCAGGTCAGGCCGGGCGAGATCGTCACCTGGTCGGCCGGCCGGAGCTGCTCGAGATCGACGTCGTCGCCGACGTTCCAGCCGACGTGCAGCTCGAACGTGCCGCTCGGCCGGACGCTCGCCTGGCCCTCGACGTAGCGCTCCTCGAAACGCACGCCGCCGAGGGTGCGCTCGCGCTGGGCCGCTTGGGTGAACCAGAAGGCCTCGCGCCGGCCGCGCCAGATGAACCAGACCTCGTCGAGCCGCTGGAGCGGCTCGCCCTCCTGGTCGTCGATGCGCACGGTGTCGACGCCCAGGCTGAAGCGCAGCCAGCGGGCGTCGGGCGCGGCCCACCAGGTGCGCTCGACCAGCGCCTTGCCGTAGCGCCGGTCGACCTGGGGGAGGAAGCCCAGGTCGGCGCGGAAGTCGCGGCCGACGTCCTCGTAGGTGGCCGCCAGTCGCCAGTCGCGCGAGTCGCGGTTGAGCGAGAGATAGAGGGCGTGGTCCTCGAGCGCTCCCGGCGGCTGGCCGTGATCTTCGATGATCTCCTCCGGGTACTCGGTGCGCGAGCCGAGCAGCTGGAAGCGCAGCGAGTCGGCGGCGCCGAAGCGGATCAGGCCGTCGAAGCCGGCGACCCGGTTCGAGTAGTCCCCTCCCTCGCGCGCCGTCGCGACCAGGCCGAGCGCCGAGCTCGCGCCGACGTCGCGCCGGTAGCGCACCACGGCGTCGGTCGACTCGACGTCGAGCGCGGCGACCGTGGACCGTTGGCTGCCCGGGATCAGGATCGAGGTGCGCGCGTCCTGGGCGACGAAGGCGCCGAAGGCGCTCTGCTCCCGCTTGCCGGTGATCTTGGCCCCCCAATCGGGGTCGGCGACGTTGCGAGTGAAGACCGCCTGGAAGGGCGTCGCGAAGAGGTCGGCCGCCTCGAGGAAGAAGGGACGCCGCTCGGGGAAGAAGATCGCGAACTGGCGATTGACGTCGAGCTCGAGCGCGTCGGCTTCGACTTGGGAGAAGTCGGGGTTCAAGGCGCCCGAGAAGATGACGTCGGGGGTGATCCCCCAGGTGAGCGTCGCGCCCCCCTCGACTTCGACGTCCCCCTCCACCAGCGGGCCGCCGGGGATCTGCTCGCGGCGGTCGGTCCGGTCGAGGGTCAGCGTCGGGTCGATCTCGAGATGGCGGCCGGGATGGATCCCCTCGAAGCCGGCGAGCGTCGAGAACTGGCAGACGTTGCAGTTGCGGTTGCGGTCGCGGGGCTCGCTGGCGAGCTGGAAGCGGTCGCGGCGCGGGTAGATGCGCAGGAGTCCGAACCCCCAGGTCTGGACGCCCGCGGCGTCGGGGAAGCGTAGCGAGGAGAAGGGGATCGCCAGCTCGACCTGGTAGCCGGTCGAGGTGATCCGGCCGGCCGAGTCCCAGAGGGCGTCCCAGGTGATGTCCTCGGTCGCGTCCTCGCCCGGCCGGCTGGCCGCCAGGTCGTCGCGGAAGAGGTCCATCTGGACGCCGAGCGGGTTGACGTAGAGCTCGAAGGCGCGCCGCCGGTCGAGGAAGGGGTCGAGGCGGATGCCGACGAAGTCGTTGGCGTAGGCCTCGTCGCGGTCGGTGAAACGGGCGCGGATCGCCGCGGGCTCGGGGTCCTCGGCGCGGCAGCCGACGTAGAGCCGCCGCTCGTCGTAGGCGAGGCGGCAGAGGGTGGCGACCGGCGCCGGCTGGTTCTCGGCGGGGTGGATCTCCCAGGCGAGCGGGATCTCGATCGCGCCCGCCCAGCCCGGCTCGTCGAGCTCGCCGTCGATCTCGATCTCGCCGGCGGCGCGCGCGATCTGGAAGGCTCCGGGCGCGGGCGCGCGCGTCTCGGCCGCCGCCGCCGTCGCGAGCAGCACCGCACCGAAGGGGAGGAACCAGCGAGCTCTCGACACGACGAAACGGGAATCTAGCACTCCCTACTGTGCAGCAAGGTGCCCGAGGGTGGCCCGCCTGAGGAGCGGGCGCGGCGCCCGCTCGAGAAGGGGACATCTACCTCCGGTACGTGTCCCCGATCGTCGCCGCGCTCGCCCCGTGGATCGTCGCCGCGTTCGTGCTCTCCGGGGACACGCAGCGGAGCTGCATGTCCCCGGCGGGCGCTGCGCTGCATGTCGCCGGCGCGGGTCCCGACGGGAATCCGGATAAGCTCCGGGCGTGGGCGTGCGAGTCGGACACGTGGCGGTCGGGCGGTCGTCGGAGGCGGGGGCCGACAGCTTCTTCGTCGACCTGCTCGGGCTCGCGAAGAGCCGCGTCCGCGACCTGCCGGCCGAGCTCTCGGATGCCTTCTTCGAGCGCCGCGACCCTTGCCGGATGATCGACTACGAAGGGGCGGGGGGCGTGCGCTTCGAGGTCTTCGTGCCGCAGGGAGCGCTGCCTGCGGCGGCAGGCTACGGTCACGCCTGCCTGGTGGTCGCCGACCGTGACGAGCTGCTCGCGCGAGCGGCGGCGATGGCCGAGGTGCTGCGGGCCGATCGCGGAGGGCGGGAGATCGTCTTCCTGCGCGACGCGGACGGCAATCTCTTCGAAATCCAGCAGGAATCCTAGAGGAACGACTCTTCGGAGGAGAACGATGGCCGATCTCGAGGGCGCCGGCGAGAGCCGGACCTACCACGCGGGCGTCCCGCAGCGTGACGTGGGCTTCTTCCTCAAGGGGATGGGGCACTACGACTGGGGATTGCAGAACCGGATGGCGCGCATCTTCGACCCACGCTCGGGGCGGACCGTCATGCTCGCCTTCGACCATGGCTACTTCCAGGGGCCGACCAGCGGCCTCGAACGGATCGACCTGTCGATCGTGCCGCTGGTGCCGCTCGCCGACACGCTGATGCTCACCCGCGGCGTGCTGCGCAGCCTGATCCCGCCGGCCGGCGCGCCGGCCGTCGTGCTGCGCGCCTCGGGGGGACCGAGCGTCCTCAGGGAGCTGTCCAACGAGGAGATCGCCCTCGACGTCGAGGAGGCGATCCGGCTGAATGCCGCGGCGCTGGCGGTCCAAGTGTTCATCGGCGGCGAGCACGAGACCAAGTCGGTGCACAACCTGACCCGGCTGGTCGACCAGGGGAACCGCTACGGCATCCCGGTGCTCGCGGTCACCGCGGTCGGCCGCGAGATGGTGCGCGACGCCAAGTACTTCCGCCTGGCGACGCGCATCTGCGCCGAGCTCGGCGCGCACTACGTCAAGACCTACTACGTGGCCGAGGGGTTCGACACCGTCACCTCCTGCTGCCCGGTGCCGATCGTCATCGCCGGCGGCAAGAAGCTGCCCGAGCTCGACGCCCTGAAGATGGCCGCGGCGGCGGTCGCTCAGGGGGCGAGCGGAGTCGACATGGGGCGCAACATCTTCCAATCCGAGGCGCCCGAGGCGATGCTGCGCGCGGTGCGCGCGGTCGTGCACGAGGGAGTCAGCGCCGAGGTAGCCCACGCCCTCCACCTGCGAGCCAAGCAGGGGGGCGAGGGGGCATAGCCGGGATCGGAACGGGGCTCAGAGCGCCTGCGCGACGCGGCGCGCGAGCTCGACCGCCTTCGCCCGGTTCTGCGCGGCGTCGTCCGAGACCTGCACGGTGACGTGGAAGATCACGCCGCGAGCGGCGACCGAGAGCTGCGAGAGCTTCGGCGCCCAGGCGGCCCGGTCGCCGACGCCCGGGATCCAGTCGTCGTAGTCGACCTGGCTGGTGTGCTGCTCGCCGCGCACCTCGACGGTGATCCCCTTCTCCATGCGGGCGACGGTCTCCTCGAGGCGCGCGACCGCTTCGGCGGCCCCGGCGAAGGACTCGTTGGCGATCGTCAGGCTCGCCTCGTTGTCGGTGCGGGCGATCGGAATCCGCTCGTCGAAGGGCTCGCCCTTCTGCTGCGCCGCCATCTTGCGCTTCATGTAGTCCATCATCGCCTGCGCCGCGGCGGCCTGATTGGCCTCGGCGTCGGGACGGCGCCAGGTGGCCGTGCACAGGGGGTGGCGCGTGCTGCCGGGCCGCAGGGTGAGCGCGGCCGGCTCGACGCCGAAGACCTCGGCGACCAGGCCGCTGCCGAGCAGCGCGCAGGGGTCGAGCCCCGTGTCGGTCGAGCGGATCTGCTCCCCGGCCTGCGCCCGCCGGATCGTCTCGCGCGCCTCCTTCTCGGCGTCGACCGCGGCCGGCTCCTGGCCGCCGCAGGCCGTGGCCAGCAAGGCGAGCCCGAGCGTCGTCCCGAGCAATCTTCCCATTCCCGACCTCCTTCGTCTTGTCGTGGCGGTGCGCGCCCGCGCGGCCACCTCGGTCGCGCCTCCGGTCCGACGTTTCGCGAGCGCCTCACCGGCGGGTGAACGGGCAGGGTACCACGCGCCCGTGGAGCGTCCGCGCTAGCGCTGCGAGTCGGCGCCGACCCGCAGCGTGCGGTGGTCGGTGACGACGATCGCCATCGGCACGTCGTGCGCCGCGGCCGGCAGGCGGTCGACCAGCTGGAAGTCGTGGCAGATCGCGATCGCGGGGAAGGGGCGGCCCGCGAGGAAACGATCGAAGTAGCCGCTGCCGTGGCCGAGCCGGTAGCCGCGCCGGTCGAAGGCGAGCCCGAGCACCAGGCAGGCGTCGAGCGTCGCGTCGGCCTCCGCGGGATCGAGCTCGGGCAGGTGGCGGGGCGGCTGCTTCAGGCCGAAGGCGAGCGTCACCAGCTCGCAGGGGTAGCGGTGGAGGTGGAGCTGGCGGTCGCGCGGATCGGCGCGCGGCACGTAGAGCTCCTTGCCGGCGCCGAGCAGCAGCGCGGCGAGACGCCAGCTGTCGAGCTCGGTGCCGAAGGAGAGGCAGGTCGCGACGCGCCGGCCGCCGGCGATCTCGGGCAGCTCGAGGACGCGCGCCGCGACCCGCTCGGCGGCGAGCGCCGCCACCTCGGCCGGCACCGCCGCCAGCCGCCGGCGCGCCTGCTCGCGCAACGCCTCCTTGCGCGCCGTCGGGCTCCTCGCGGCCTCGTCGCCGCCTTTCGAGCGGATCAAGGGGCGCTCCCTCCGATCACGGGCACGAAAGGCCAGAACCAGGGCACCAGCAGCGTCGCAACGATCCAGAACAGGACATTGAGCGGTGCGCCGAAGCGGGTGAAGTCGACGAAGCGGTAGCTGCCGGGACCGTAGACCATCAGGTTGGTCTGGTAGCCGGTGGGTGTCATGAACGAGGCGGAGGCGGCGAAGCAGATCGCGAAGACGAAGGGGCGGGGCTCGACGCCGAGATCGTGCGCCAGGGTGACGGCGACCGGCGTGATCAGAATGGCCGCGGCGTTGTTGGTGATGGTCTCGGTGAGCAGCGAGGTGAACAGGTAGAGCACCGAGAGCGCCACCCAGGGAGCGATCGACGCCGGCAGCCATTCTCCCGGCAGGAGCACGATCGACGCCAGGCGCTCGGCGAGGCCGGTGCGGATCATCGCCTCGCCTACCGGGATGAACGCCGCGATGAACAGCACCACCGACCAGTCGACGGCGCGGAAGCTCTCGCGCGGCGTGATCACCTTGAGCACCAGAAGCAGCGCGATCGACAGGATGACGCCTCCGAGCAGCTCGAACAGTCCGAGCGCCGCGACCGCGGCGATTGCCGGAATGAGCAGGATCGGCAGCCACCAGAAGCGCCGGCGGTGCAGCGTCAGGTCGACCTCGGAGAGGACCATCAGGTCCTCGCTGGCGCGCAGCTCTTCGAGCTGCGCGCGGG
>WYBK01000049.1 GCA_011525905.1 Acidobacteriota bacterium | reverse complement strand
GCGCGACTTTCCCGAAATCGGCTGGATCGTCGGCGGCCACGAGCACGTCTTCCTCGAGCGGCGGATCGGGACGACCGGCATCACCAAGGCGGACGCCGACGCCAAGAGCGCGATCCGCATCGACGTCGCGCGCCGCGACGGCCGTCCGGTGGCGAGCGCGCGCAAGGTCGACCTGGTCGGCGACGCCGTGGCGTCCGACCCCGACCTGCTCGGCCTCGTGGCGCGCTGGCTGGTGCGTCTCGAAGAGGCGGTGCGCGAGCGCACCGGCCGCGGCCTGCTCGACGTCTTCGCGACCACCGAGCAGGCGCTCGAAGGGGTCGAACCGGCGATCCGCGGGCGCGAGACCGCGCTCGGCAACCTGCTGGCCGACGTGCTGCGCGAGCGGCTCGCGACCGACATCGCCTTCGTCAACGGCGGCGCCGTGCGAGTCAACGACGACGTGCCGGCCGGCGGCGAGCTGCGCGTCTACGAGCTCGAGGGGATCTTCTACTACGACAACGTGCCGGTCGCCTTCGAGCTGACGGGAGCCGAGCTGCTGGCGCTGCTCGAGCGCTCGGTCTCGGAGGCGACGCTCGGCCACGGCCGCTTCCTCCAGGTTTCGGGGTTGCGCTTCCGTTACCGGGCCCGGAGCACGCCGGAGGGGGAGCGGACGCGCGTCGAGGCCGGCGAGGTCGAAGTCCTCGACCGGGCGAGCGGGCGCTTCGTCCCGCTCGAGCTCGGCCGGACCTACTCGGCCGCCAGCCTGGACTATCTCTGGGAGAACGGCTACCGGGACGGGTATCCTCTGTTCGCCGCCGGCGCCGGCGGCTCGAGCCCGCGGCGGCTCGACCGGCCGCGGCTCTCCTGGCGCGGCATCACCGAGGAGGCGATCGCCGCTTTGCCGGATCGCCGGATCACCACGCGGATCGAGGGGCGCATCGAACGCGTCGAGGAAGGGAGCGCCGCGCGCGGCGACTCGGGGGGAGAGCCATGAAGAGCGATCGAGGAAACCGATGGAGCCTGCTCGCGGTGGCCGCCGCGTCGACCTGGGGGTGCGCCGGCGAGCCGCCGGCCCCGCCGCCCGCCGCCGCGCCGGCGCTCGAGATCGCCGGCGACGTCGAGGCGCGGCTTGCGCAGTTCGCCCGCGTCGAGGTGACGGCCGACCTCTCGGCGCTCGGACCCGCCGACCGCGCCGTGCTCGACGAGCTGATCGCCGCCGCGCGGGGGATCGACGAGATCTTCCGGCTGCAGCAGGGGCCGCACGTCGCGCGCGCGGCGGCGGCGCTCGAGCAGGCCTCGGGCCCGCGGGTCGCGCCGGCGCGCGAGTACTTCCGGATCATGCAAGGCCCCTGGGACCGCCTCGACGGCGACCGGCCGTTCGTCGGCACGGTCGAGAAGCCCGCCGGCGCCGGCTTCTACCCGGAGGACCTGACCCGCGAGGAGCTCGAGGCCTGGATCGCTGCGCATCCGGCAGACGAGGCGGCGCTGCGCTCCGATTTCACCGTCGTCCGGCGCCAGGGGGAGCGGCTGGTCGCCGTGCCCTTCTCCGAGGCGTACGACGAGGCGCTCGACCGGGCGGCGGCGCACCTGCGCACCGCGGCGAGCCTGGCCGAGAACGCGTCGCTGCGTCGCTTCCTCGAGACGCGCGCTGCGGCGTTCGAGTCGAACGACTACGTCGAGAGCGACATGGCCTGGATGGACCTCGACGCCGCCGTCGAGCCGACGATCGGCCCCTACGAAACCTACGAGGACAAGCTGATGGGCTACAAGGCCTCTTTCGAGGCCTACGTCGCGGTCGCGCTGCCGGCGGAGTCGCAGGCCCTGGCGCGCTACAAGCAGCGCCTGCCCTGGCTCGAGCGCAACCTGCCGATCCCCGACGAGCACAAGAACTTCAAGCGCGGCACCGAGAGCCCGATCCGCGTGGTCGACGTGGTCTACGCCTCCGGCGACGCCAACTCGGGGGTCAAGGCGATCGCCTACAACCTGCCCAACCTCGAAACCGTCCGGGAGGCGAAGGGCTCGAAGAAGGTGCTGCTGCGCAACATCATCCGCGCCAAGTACGACGCCATGCTGGTGCCGATCGCCGAGCGCGTGCTGGCGCCCGAGGACGCCGCTCGGGTCTCGTTCGAGGCCTTCTTCGACGAGGTCCTGCACCACGAGCTGGCGCACGGCCTGGGACCGGGGACGATCACCGTCGACGGCCGCGCGACCGACGTGCGCACCGAGCTCAAGGATCTCTACTCGACGCTCGAGGAGGCCAAGGCCGACGTCATGGGGGTCTACGACATCCTGGCGCTGATCGAAGCGGGGGAGATGCCGGCCGAGCTGCGCGCCGCGCTCGACCCGACCTACGTCGCCGGCCTCTTCCGCTCGGCGCGCTTCGGCGTCCACGAGGCGCACGGCCAAGGGGTGATCTCGCAGTTCAACTACCTGATGGAGAAGGGGGCGCTGGCGCTCGACGCCGAGGGACGCTACGCCACCGTGCCGGAGAAGTTCCCGGGGGCGCTGCGCGACCTGCTGCACGAGATGCTGATGCTGCAGGCGCGCGGCGACTACGCCGGTACGAGAGCCTTCCTGGAGAAGTACGGTCAGCCGTCGCCGGCGATGCTCGCGGCGATCGACCGGCTCAAGGACCTGCCGGTCGACCTCGACACGCGCTTCCCGCAGGCCGGCGGCTGAACGGCGCGGCCCGGTCGTCGCGCGGCCGGCCCTGAGTAAACTTGTCCGCGCGCGCCCCAGCCGCCGGTGCGCGCGGGAGGCCCGTCATGCTCCGGACGCGAAACACCCTCTGCCTGGCTGCCGCGTTGCTGCTCGGCTCGGCAGGCGCCGCGCTCGCCGCCGACGAGGCGACGAGCGCCGCCGTGACACCGGAGGAGACCCACTTCCGCGTCGGCGAGGAGCTCGCCAAGAGCGTCACGCTGGTCACCGGCGTGCCGATCTCACCGCTGCTCGGTGTCTCGGGGCTCGGCGCGCTGCGCTATTTCCGCACGCCCGAGGCGCTGCGGCCGCAGCTGCCCTGGTACGCGCGCCCCTGGTTCTGGGGCAGCGGCTTCGCGCTGGTCTTCTTGTTCGCCGCCAACACCACGATCGGCGCGGCGGTGCCCGGCCTGAAGAAGCCGATGGACTTCGTCGAGGAGCACGAGAACAAGCTCTCGGCGCTGCTGGCGACGCCGATCGTGCTGCTCGAGGGCAAGCGTCTGCTCGACCGCACCGGCCTGCTCGCCGACCTGCCGGCGGCCCTCGGTCCCCGCTTCGGCGACGCGGGGCTGGCGCTCGCGGGCGGCGCCGACGCGCTGGCGCGGCCGCTGGTCGAGGTCGGCCTCGGGGCGCTCTCGGTCTTCTGCTTCGCGACCGTCTTCCTCGCCTTCCACGTCGTCCAGGTCCTGATCGCGCTCTCGCCCTCGGCGCTGCTCGACATGCTGCTGCGCGCCTTCCGGGTCGGCATGCTCGCGCTGGTCGCGCTCGCCACGGGGCTCCACCCCTACCTCGGCGCGGCGCTCGGCCTCACGCTGCTGCTGATCTCCTGGCTGATCGCCGGCTGGTCGTTCCGGCTCACCGTCTTCGGCAGCGTGCTCTCCTGGGACTTCCTGACCGGCCGGGTCGGCGGGGCCGACCCGGCGGCCGCCCGCCTGCGCGTCTTCTCCGGGCGCGGGCTGCGCGGCGCACCGGTGCGCTCCTACGGCGAGCTCGAGGTCGGCGCGGAGGGCGCGCGCCGCTTCCGCTGGCGCCCCTGGCTCGTCCTGCCGGCGCGCACGATCGCGCTCGAGCCGGCGGCGCGGCTCGGTCTGAGACGGGGCGCGCTCTCGCCGACGCTCTACCGCGCCGGCGTCGTGCGCGAGCCGGTCGTCGGGCGCTTCCCGCCACGCTTCCGGGGGCGCGAGGAGGGGCTCGCGGCGCGCCTGGCCGTCGCCGAGGTGACCGACGGCCGCATCGTGCGCGGCTTCAAGGCCGCCTGGCGCGCGCTGCGCGAGCTGGTCACCGGCGGCGACGGCGGCGTGTCGGCGGTCGGCTGACGCCGGCGCGCGCGGCCGCTACAATGCCGGCTTTCCCGGTCCGGCCCCACCCCCCGCCCGGGAGGGGGCCGGGAGCTTCGAACCGAGCCGCACGGACGGGAGGGCGGAATGGCGCAGACGACGATTCGACGAGCAGCCGCCCTGGCGGGCACGCTCTCGCTGACCCTGGCGTGCAGCGCCGCGCCGCCGCCCGGGGCGGTCGCCGACGCCCCGGCTTCCGGTGAGCCGGCGCAGCTCGCTGCGCCGGCCGAGCCGATGCCGAACGCCGAGCCGCAGGTCGCCTCGGGCGACGCCCTCGAGGAGCCGGGCGCGCTCGAGCTCGAGCCGGAGAGCGCGGAGGCCGAGGCGCTCGAGCCCGAGGCGGCGCCGGCGGATCCGGCGACGCTGCTGCACGAGTCGCTCGACGCCTACGAGTCGGCCAACGCCTTCTGGGAGCAGGGGGCGCTCGACGACGCCATCGCCGCGCTCGATCACGCCTTCGGGCGCATGGCCGAGGTGCCGGCAAACGGCGATCCGGTGATCGCCCAAGAGAAGGAGAACCTGCGCCAGCTGATCTCGAAGCGGATCGTCGAGATCTACGCCTCGCGCCAGACCGCCGCGGGCGACCCGGACGGCGGCATCCCGCGCGTGGTCAACGGCGAAGTCGAGCGGGAGATCGCCAGCTTCAAGGGGCGCGAGCGCGACTTCTTCCTCGAGGCCTACCGGCGCTCCGGCCACTATCGGCCGATGATCGTCGAGAAGCTGCGCGCCGCGGGGCTGCCCGAGCAGATCTCCTGGCTGCCGCTGGTCGAGAGCGGCTTCAAGGAGCGCGCGCTGTCGCGCGCCCGCGCCCTCGGCCTCTGGCAGTTCATCGCCTCGACCGGCTACCGCTACGGTCTCGACCGCTCGGACTGGGTCGACGAGCGGATGGACCCGGAGAAGGCGACCGACGCGGCGATCCAGTACCTGAGCGCGCTGCACAACATCTTCGGCGACTGGTTGACCGCGCTCGCCGCCTACAACTGCGGCGAGCACGCCGTGCTGCGCCAGATCCAGCGGCAGTCGGTCTCCTACTTCGACCAGTTCTGGGACCTCTACGCCCGCCTGCCGCAGGAGACGCGGCGCTACGTCCCCCGCTTCCTGGCGGTGCTCGAGATCCTCGACGACCCCGCGGCGCACGGCTTCGAGCTGCCCGAGCCGTCGCCCGCGGTGGCCTACGAGCGCATCGAGATCGCGCGCGCGGCGAAGCTCGAGACGCTCGACCGGGCGCTCGCGCTCGAGCCGGGGACGCTGGCGCGGCTCAACCCGGAGCTGCGGAGGAACGCCACGCCCAAGACCCCCTACGAGCTCAAGGTGCCCGCCGGCGCCGGCGCGACCCTGCTCGCCAGCCTCGACGCGCTGCCCAAGTGGGAGCCGCCGCCGGTCTCGGAGGCGATCCACCGGGTGCGCCCCGGCGAGACGCTGTCGGGCATCGCGGCGCGCTACGGCACCAGCGTCGGCCGGTTGGTGGCGCTCAACAACCTGCGCAGCGCCCACCGGATCTCGCCCGGGCAGGTGCTCACCATCCGCTCGGACGGCTCCGGCGGCGGGGGGACGGCGGGCGAGGGCGGGGTGTACGTGGTGCGGCGGGGCGACACGCTCGGCGCGATCGCCCGCCGCCGCGGCGTCTCGCTCGCCAGCCTGCTCGCCGCCAACGCCCTGACCGGCCGCAGCACCATCTACCCCGGCCAACGCCTGACCATTCCCAACTGACCGACCGGGGACAGGTGACTCGGAGGGACAGGCTACTGCGAGGGACAGGTTCGCCTGGCAGCCTCCCGACGCTCGCCCGAACGAGGAACGGGATGGGGTCGCGGCGCGCGGAACCCACTCTCCCGGGGCAGCGAACGACCTACCGGGCCGGGCTCTCGACGGTGGTGCGGGCGCGGGCGCGCACGCGGCGCCGCGCCAGCGCCTCCTTGCCGCGGGCGGCGAGCAGGTAGAAGGCGGGGACGACGACCAGCGAGAGGGCGGTCGAGACGATCAGGCCGCCGATCACCGCGATCGCCATCGGCGCGCGGGTCTCGCTGCCGGCGCCCAGCCCCAAGGCGGCGGGGACGGCGGCCATCATCGTCGCCGTCGAGGTCATCAGGATCGGCCGCAGGCGCACCGGCCCGGCGCGCAGGATCGCGGCGGCGGCGCTGCGCCCCCGCTCGCGCAACTGGTTGGCGTAGTCGACCAAGATGATCGAGTTCTTCTTGACGATGCCCATCAGCAGCAGCAGGCCGATCATCGAGAAGATGTTCAGGCTCCTGCCGGAGATCCAGAGCGCCAGCGCGGCGCCGGCGATCGAGAGCGGCAGGATGGTGAGCACGGTGACCGGATGCAAGAAGCTGTTGAACTGCGAGGCGAGGATCATGTAGGCGACGACGATGCCGAGGAAGAGGGCGAAGAGCAGCGAGGCCATCGACTCGCGAAAGGCGACGCTCGCCCCGCCGAGCACCAGGCGGACGCCGAGCGGCATCTCGGCCGACAGCCTTTCGACCTCGGCGAGCACCAGGTCCTGCGAAGAGCCGGGAGCGACGTTGGCGTAGACGTTGATGGCGCGCTCGCGGTCGAGCCGGGTGATCGCCTGCAGCGCCGGGCGCTCCTCGGTGGTGACCAGCGTCGACAGCGGCACCAGCTCGCCGGAGGCGGAGCGCACGCGCAGGCGCGAGACGTCCTCCGGGCTCGAGCGCTGGTCGGCGAGCAGTCGCAGCCGCACGTCGAAGCGCCGGCCGCCGTCACTGTACTTGCCGATGCGCAGGCCGCCGACCAGCGCGTTGAGCGTCGTGGCGACGTCCTCGATCGCGACGCCGAGGTCCGCCGCCCGCGCCCGATCGGGCAGCACCCGCAGCTCGGGCTGACCGAGCTGGTAGTCGGTGTCGAGGTCGACCACCATGCCGCTCTCGCGCAGCTCGGCCATGACCGTCTGAGTCGTCTCGACCAGCTGGTCCCAGTCGGAGCCGCGCACCGAGAACTCGACCGGGAAGCCGCGGCGGGCGGTGAAGCCCTGCTGCGAGAGATCCTGCACGACGGCGCGCAGGCCGGGGTAGGAGTTGAGCTCGCGGCGGACGAGCTGCATGAAGCCGAGATGGTCGAGCTCGCGCTGCTCGGGGGGCACCAGCGTGACGAACAGGATGCCGCTGTTGACCGAGCCGCCGCCGAAGCCGCCGGCCACGCCGTACAGGCGCTGGATCTCGGGGCGCGACAGCAGGAACTCCTCGGCGCGCCGCACGTAGCGGTCGGTCTCCGAGAGATCGGAGCCGACCGCGGTCTGCAGACGGATCATCATGCGCGACTGGTCCTGCGACGGCACCATCTCCTTGGGCATGGCGCGGAAGAGCAGGATCGAGGCGGCGAAGACCGCCAGGCCGGCGGCCACCACGGTGACCGGGCGGCGCAGCGCCCAGGGCAGGATGCGCGAATAGATCGCCGCCAGCCTGTCGAAGCCGCGGTCGACGGCGAGGCCGAGCCGGCTGCGCCCCTCGCGCGAGACGTCGAGCAGCTGCGACAGCCGCGCCGGGGCGAGCGTCACCGCCTCGACGTAGGAGAGCAGCACGCAGCAGCAGAGCGCGACGCCGAACTGCAGGAAGTACTTGCCGACGATCCCTTCCATGAAGACTACCGGGATGAAAATCGCGCAGACGGCGAGCGTCGCGGCGAGCGCCGCGAAGGTGATCTCCTTGGTTCCCTCGAGAGCGGCGCGCACGCGGTGCTTGCCCATCTCCGCGTGCCGGTGGACGTTCTCGAGCACCATGATGGCGTCGTCGACCACGATGCCGACCGCCAGGCCGAGCGCGAGCAGCGTGAAGGTGTTGAGCGTGAAGCCGAGGAAGTAGATGACCGCGACCGTGCCGAGCAGCGACATCGGGATCGCCAGCACGACGTTGAGCGTCGAGGAGATCGAGCCGAGGAAGATCCAGCAGACGATTGCGGTCAGCAGGATCGCCAGCAGCACCTCGAGCTCGATCTCGTGGACCGATTCCTCGATGAACTGCGTCGAATCGAAGTTGATGCCGAGCTGCATCCCCTCGGGCAGCTCCTGGCCGAGCGCCGCGACCGAGGCCCGCACCTCGCGCGCCACCGCGACGGCGTTGGCGCCGCGCTGCTTCTTGATACCCAGCCCCTGCGCCGGCTCGCCGTTGACGCGGCCGATGCGGCGGATGTCCTCGAAGCCATCCTCGACGATCGCGACGTCGGAGAGGTGGATCGGCGAGCCCCCCTCGTCGCGCACCACGATCTCGCGCAGCGTGTCGAGGTCGACCGCTTCGCCGAGCACCCGGACGTTGACCTCGCGCCCCGGCACCTCGATGCGGCCGGCCGGCAGCTCGACGTGCTGGCGCTGCAGCGCGCGGATGACGTCGGTGACGGTCAGATTCTTGGCGTCGAGGGCGGCCGAGTCGACCCAGATGCGGACGTTGCGCTCGATGGCGCCGCCGACGATGATCTCGCCGACGCCGGTGACGGTCTGCAAACGCTCCTTGACCCGATAGCGGGCGTAATCGGCGAGCACCTGCCGGGGGAATGGTCCCGAGAGCGCCACCCACATGATCGGCTGGTCCTCGGGGTTGCTCTTCGAGATGACCGGCGGGTCGATGTCGCGCGGCAGGCGGTTCTGCGCCTGCTGGACCTTGGTGGTGACGTCCTGCAGCGCGAGGTCGACGTCGCGCGCGATGTCGAGCTCGACCGTGACCGAGCCGCTGCCCTGCCGGGAGCTCGAGGTCAGGCTCTTGACTCCCTCGACCTGGATCAGCGCCTCTTCCAGGGGCTGGATGACGTCGTTCTCGACCACCTCGGGGGCGGCGCCCTCCCAGGAGACCGAGACGTTGATGGTGGGAAAATCGACGTCGGGCATCGACGAGATGCCGATGCGCGTCGCCGCCACGGTGCCGAAGAGCACGGTGCCCGCCATCAGCATCCAGGCGAAGACCGGCTTCTTGACGCAGACCTCGGTGATGTTCACGCCGCCTCCGGACGCCCCTCCGGCGCCTCGGGCGACTCTACCAGCGCACCCCGGCGATGCCTGCACGGGCCTGCACGGTGACAGTTACCTGCGACTTCTTGTCGCAGGTAACTGTCACCTCGAAGGGAGTTAGAAGCGGGAGCTGACGAGCTGGAAGTCGGCTTCCTGCCAGATCTCGGCGAGGCGGGTGCGGGTGGCCTGGGCCTCCGCGGCGCGCCCTTGCGCGTCGAGCGCCTGGGCGAGGCCGAAGAGCGACCAACCATTGTCCGGCAGCACGTCGAGGTCCTCGCGGTAGGCGGCCTCGGCCTCGGCGACGCGGCCGGCCTCGAGCAGCACGGCCCCCAGGATCTGCCGCACCGGCACGTACCAGTCCGGCGGCTCCTGGTAGATCAGCGTGTCCTCGTACTCGAGCGCCTCGCGCAGCGAGGCGACCGCCTCGTCGGTACGGCCGGCCGCCGCCGCGATCTCGCCGGCCAGCACGTGACGGGCGAGGGTCAGCACCTTCTGGTAGCTGTTGAAGCCCGCGATCTTCCAATCGGCGAGCTCCGGCTCCGCGACGATCGCGTCGAGCGCGGCGAGCTCGGCCGGCGCCGCGGCCGCCCGGCCGGTGCGCAGCAGCGCCAAGCCGCGCGCGTAGTGGCGGATGCCGCGCGAGTAGAGGAGTCCGCGCTCCGGCTCGGGCTCGGCGAGGATCTCGTCCCACTTGGCGAAGCGGGCCCAGGCGAAGAGGGGCGAGGCGTCGTAGTGCTGCAGGTGCGCCCAGTCGGCCGAGGCGTGCAGGTGCTTGACGTCTGGGCGGCCGACCTGCCGGCGCACCTTGAGCGCGGCCTCGATCGCCTCCTCGCTCATGCCGGCGAAGGCGGCGGCGACCCAGCGGAAGTGGCTGTTGTGCGGGTAGTAGCCGAGCGGGTAGATCCCCTGCGACCGGCAGGCGGTGATGTAGGCCTCGTCGGCCGCCTCGGCGCGCCGGTTGGCGGCGACCGCGTCGGCGTACCGTCCGATCCGGATGTAGGTGTGCCCCGGCATGTGCACCAGGTGGCCGGCGGCCGGTACCAGGTGGGCGAGGCGGTCGGCCTCCTCCTCGGCGCGGCGCGGGTTCGGTGACGCCTCGGTCGCGTGGATGTAGAGGTGGAGCGCGCCCGGGTGCTCCGGGTCGCGGGCGATGACCGACTCGAGCACCTCGAGCAGCTCGGGCGTGAAGGGGCGCGGGCTGCCGTCGGCCTCCCAGTAGTTCCAGGGGTTCTTGTCCATCACCGCCTCGGCGAAGAGCGTCGCGGCGTCGAGGTCGTCCGGGTACTTCTTCATCACCTCGCGCATGGCCTCGGCCCAGGCGGCGTCGAGCCCGGAGCGGTCGGCGCCCGGCTCGGCTTCGTAACGGTGGGCGAGCGCCTCGATCAGGTCGCGCTCGCGCGGCGTCGCCTGCGGGGCCAGTCGCTGCGCCTCGCGGCTGGCGCGCCAGGCCTCCGGGACGTCGCCCGGATCCATCGGCGCGTTGATGTTGGGGCCGAGCACCAGCGCGATCCCCCAGTGACACATGGCGCACTCGGGGTCGAGGCGCGCGGCCTCGCGGAAGGAGCGCGCGGCCTCGGCGTGGTTGAAGGCGTAGGCGAGCGTCAGACCCTGGTCGAAGTAGCGCTGCGCCTGGGGCGAACGCGTGGTGATCTCCATCTGGTGGTCGCCCAGCCCGTCGAAGAGCGGGGCGGAGACGGCCGGTGCGGCCGGGGCCACCGGAGTCGTCGGCGCGGGGGCGCTGCCGGTGGCGCAGCCGGTCGTCGTGGCGAGCGCGAGAGCGACGGCGCCCTGGGCGAGGCGGCGAAGGGTATGCGTCATCGGGTTCTCCTGTGCGGCGAACCGGGTCGAGAGCGGGAGCGCCCGCGCGCCCGGGAACGCCAGAGACCGGGATCCTCTCCGGCGGCGGACCCGTCGGCGAGAGACCTCGGAAGGGGTTCGGGACCTGACGAAAGTATAGGACTTCTGTGCGACCGACCCGGCCGGGGGCCTGCCGGCCGACGGTCCCGCCCCGCGCCTCAGCGGGCGGCCGGCGGGCCGTCGCCTTCGATGGCCACCGCGGCGCCCTCGCGCAGCGCCTCGGCGCCGCGCACCACCAGGCGCTCGCCGGGAGCGAGCCCCCGCCGCACCTCGACGCGACCGTCGGCGGTGCGCAGGCCGAGCTCGAGCAGCCGCTCGCGCGCCACTCCCTCTTCGACCACGAAGGCCAGGAAGCCGCGGTCCGTCGGGCGGATGGCGGTCTGCGGGATCACCGGCGCCTCGGCGGCCGAACCGACCGGGATGTCGATCTCGGCAAAGGCGCCGGGGCGCAGCTCGGCGCGCCCCGGGTCGTCGATGCGGGCGGTGATCGCCACCATCCGGTCGCGCGGATCGGCCGCGGCGGCGACCAGCGAGATGGTGGCGCGGTAGCTCTGGCCGCGGGCGCCGCGCAGGCGGAAGCGGACCTCCTGACCGGGCGCGAGCGGCGCGACTTCTCCCTCCGGCACGCGGAAGCGCAGCAGCAGCGGCTCCCGGCGCAGCAGCGTCGCGATCACCGTGCCCGGCTGCACGTAGCGCCCGGTCTCGACCGAGCGCGTCTGGACGACGCCCGCCGCCGGCGGACGCACGAAGGCGTCCCGGAAGTTCAGCTCGGCGAGCGCGAGCGCGGTCCGGCGCTCCTCGGCCTCGGCGGTCGCCGCGGCGAGCTGGGTGCGCCAGGCGTCGACCTCCTCGGCACGCACCAGGTCGGGGTTCTTGGCGTTGACGCTCTCGCGCCGCTCGAGCCCGGCGCGCGCCTCGGCGACGCCGGCCTCGGCGCGCGCCAGCGCCGCCTCGGCGGCGTCGACCGCGAGCCGGTAGCGCTCGGTGTCGATCTCGGCGAGCACCGTGCCGGCGTCGACGCGGTCTCCCTCCTGGAAGCGCACCCGCTCGACCACGCCGGCGACCCGCGCCGTCGCCGCGACCTCCTCGAAGGCCTCGACCGAGCCGACCGCCTGGATGGTGTACTCGACGCGGGTCGAGGCGACCGGGGCGACCTCGACCGGGAAGCGGGTCTCCTGGCGGGCGGGCCGCCCGACCTCTCCGGCCCGGCCCGCGGGCGCAGACTTGTCGCAGCCGCCGGCGAGCAGCGCGGCGGCGAGGAGGGCGCCCGGGAGCGATGCGGTCTTCCGGCTCATGGCGTCGGGATCTCCGGAGTGGGGGAGGCGGCGAGGGGCTCACCGCCGGTGGCGCGCTCGAGCGCGAGCCGGGCGACGGCGCGCAGGAACCCCTGGCGGGCGAGCTCGGCCTCGGCCTCGAACTCCGAGACCTGCGCGTCGGCCTGCTCGAGCGCGCTGGCGAGGCCGGCACGATAGCGCTCGCGGACCTCCTCGGCGTTCTGGCGCGCGGCCTCCAGACGAGTCTCGGCCTGGCTCAGCGCGGCATCGGCCGAGGCGAGGACGGTCGCCGCCTGCTCGACCTCGAGCGCGACGCGCCGCCGCTCGGCCGCCAGAGCGAGGTCGGCCTCGCGCGCCTCGGCGAGACGCAGATCGGCGAGCGCCGCGCGGGCGCCGCCGTCGAACAGCTCCCAAGTCAGGGTGACGCCGACGTTCCAGTCCTCGTCGTGGCCCGACAGCCCCGCTTCGTTGGTCATCCGGTAGAGACCCCGCAGGTCGAGCGTCGGAACCAGGCCGAGCCGGGGGGCGAGCGCGCTCTGGCGCGCCGCCTCGGCGCGCTCGGCGAGGGCCGCGAGCTCGCGCCGGGCCGACTGCGCGCGCGCGACCAGCGCCGCGCGCTCCTCGGCGACCGCCGGCAGGGGCTCCGGCTCGGCGAGCGGCCGGTCGACCGGCGCGGCGATCAGGAAGGCGAGCGCCAGGCGGGCCGACTCGACGTCCTGCGTGGCGCGGGTCGCCTCGAGCCGGGCGGTGGCGCGCTCGAGGTCGGCCCGGGTGAGGTCGTTGCGGTTCGCCAGGCCGGCCTCGAGCCGCAGGCGCGCCTCCTCGACCGTCGCCTCCGCCACGCGCACGCGCCGCTCGGCGGCGTCGCGCAGCCGTTCGGCGGAGAGCACGGCGTAGAAGGTGTCGGCGACGTCGAAGGCGAGGGCGCGCTCGAGCTCGGCCGACTCGAGGCGCTGCGCCTCGAGCGACCGGGAGGCGGCGCGGATCAGCGGCAGCGCGCGCAGGTCGAACAGGGTGCTCTCCACCACCGTCTGGCCCGAGAGGGCGTCGAGCGCCTGGACGGTAACCATCTCGTCGTCGACCGTACGGGTCACCTCGCGCGCGCGCCGCGTGTAGGTCCCCGACAGAGTGAGCGAAGGGACCAACGCCGAGATCGCCTGCCGGCGCACCGCCTCGGCGCGCTCGATGCGGGCGGCGGCGACCGCCGGCGTCTCGCTCCCGGCCCGCGCGAGCGCGATCGCCTCGACGAGCGTCAGCGGCCGGGAGGGCTCGGCGCCGAGCGCCACCGCGGCCGGGACGAGCGGGAGCGCCGCGAGGAGGGCGCAGGCGAGTCGGAGGGCGAGCGCTCGGGGGCGGCGGGGCGTGCTCATCGATCGCTGGAGGTACGGCGCGCCGGACGGCGCGGATTCCCAGGTGCCGCGAGGATACCGACGGCGCCCGGCGAGAGTCAAAGCGCGGGCGACTCCTGCCCCCGCGGAGAGGCGCCCGCTACCCCGGCGCGGGTTGCCCGTCCCGTGGGCGGGGCATAGAGATAGAGCGACGACTCCGGAGGTGCGCCATGACGGCGATCCGAACCATCCTCTGCCCCGTCGACTTCTCGGAAGCGACCGCCCGCCAGATCGGCCTCGCCGCCGATCTCTGCCGCCTCTTCGGGGCTCGGCTGGTGCTCCACCACAACGTCGATGCCGCGCCGCCGGCCGTCGGCGTCGGCTGGATGTGGGCGCACGACCACCCCGACCGTCCCTCCCAGAGCGACGAGGAGAGCCGGCTGCGCCGGCTGCTCGCCGAGTTGCCGGAGGAGATCGCCGCCGAGGGCAAGCTGACCCACGGGCTGCCGGCGACCTCGGCCCTGCGGGTCCGCGAGGCGGTCGGCGCCGATCTGCTGGTCCTCGCCACTCACGGCCCGGGGGGCGCCGACCATGCGTCGATCACCGGCCAACTGCTCGACCGGGCGTCGTGTGCCGTACTGGCGTTGCACGACTGCGGCGTCGACGGCCGCTGTCCCCGCTTCGACGGCGCCGAGGGCGCGGAGCAGAGCCTGCTCGTGCCGACCGACCTGCCCCCCGAGCGGGGCGGCGCGCTCGACCTCGCCTTCGACCTGGCGCGGCGGCTCCCGCTCCGCCTCCACCTGCTGCACGTCCTGGCGACGACGGAGAAGTCGGGGCCGCCTCCGAAGGACCTGGTCGAGGAAACGCGGGCGCGGCTGGGCGCGCTGATTCCCGCCGAGCTCGCCGGCCGAGCCGAGGCCCACGTCGCGGCGGGCGACCCGGGAGACGAGATCGCCCGCGCGGCGGAGCGGCTCGAGGCCGCCTGCATCGTGATGGGGGAGCACACCCGGGCCCCCTTCCTGCGCTGGTTCACCCGCGACACCTCGCGCGACGTGCTCTTCCGGGCGAACTGTCCGATCTGGTTCGTCCCCGGCCGCGCGGCCGCCTGAGACCCCTCGCCTTCCGGCGCCGCCCGAGCGAGGCGGCGCAGCCGGGGCCGAGACGGTAGGATCGCCCGGCCCATCCGGGAGGGGGCCCGCCTCATGAAGAGAGTCCCGAGTTCGATCGCCTCGCTCGCGCTCGCCACGCTGGCGAGCGCCGCCGCTCAGCCTCCAGCCGCGCCCGGCGTGCTCCACGATCCGCGCGAGGTCCACCTCGCCGACGTCGTCCAGCTCACGCGCGGCGGCGAGAACGCCGAGGCCTATTGGTCGCCCGACGGCGAGCGGCTGAGCTTCCAGTCGACCCGGCCCCCCTATGCCTGCGACCAGATCTTCACGATGTCGTCGCGCGCCCCGGAGGAGCCGACCCTCGTCTCGACCGGCACGGGCCGGACGACTTGCGCCTACTACACCTTTCCCGCAGGCGAGCGGGTGATTTTCGCCTCGACGCACGCGGCGGGCCCCGATTGTCCGACGCCTCCGGACATGAGCCAGGGCTACGTCTGGCCGATCGATCCCGGCTACGACCTCTGGGTCGCCCGCCCCGACGGCTCGGAGCTGGCGCGCCTGACCGACTCGCCCGGCTACGACGCCGAGGCCACCGTCTGCCCGCAGGATGGCCGCATCCTCTTCACCTCGACGCGCGACGGCGACCTCGACCTCTACGTGATGAATCCGGACGGCAGCGAGGTGAAGCGGCTGACCGCGACGCCCGGCTACGACGGCGGCGCCTTCTTCTCGGCCGACTGCACCCAGATCGTCTGGCGCGCCTCGCGCCCGGTCGGCCAGGAGCTCGAGGACTACCGGCGGCTGCTCGCCGCCGACCTCGTGCGCCCGAGCAAGCTCGAGATCTTCGTCGCGAACGCCGACGGCAGCGAGGCTCGCCAGGTCACCCGGCTGGGCGTCGCCTCCTTCGCCCCCTACTTCTTTCCGAGCGGCGAGCGGCTGCTGTTCGTGACCAACTACGCCGATCCGAAGGGGCGCGACTTCGACGTCTGGGCGATCGACGCCGACGGCACCGACCTCGAGCGGATCACCTGGACGGCGAGCTTCGACGGCTTCCCGATCTTCTCTCCCGACGGCACGCGGCTCGCCTTCGGCTCGAACCGCAACCAGGGCAAGCCCGGCGAGACCGACGTCTACGTCGCGCGCTGGGTCGACGCGCCGGTCGATCCCCTGCCCGGCCGCGCCGAGGACCGCTACGCGGCCGACGTCGCCTGGCTCGCCGCCGACGAGCGGGAGGGGCGGGGTCCGGGCACCGCCGGCCTGGCCGCGGCGGCCGACTACATCGAGCGCCGCTTCCGTGAGATCGGCCTCGCGCCGGCGGGCGAGGGGGGGACCTTCCGGCAGGGCTTCGACGTGGTCACGGCGCTCGACTCGGGCGCCGGCACGTCGCTCGCGGTCGACGGCGAGCCGGCGCCCGCCGACGCCTACGTGCCGTTCGCCTTCTCGGCGCCCGGTCCGGTCGAGGGGGAGGTGGTCTTCGCCGGCTGGGGCATCAGCGCCCCCGAGCTCGGTCACGACGACTACCAGGGGATCGACGTGCGGGGCAAGGTCGCGCTGGTGCGCCGCTTCGTGCCGAAGCTCGACGCCTTCGCCGAGCCGCGCGACGAGCGGCGCTACAGCGATCTGCGCTACAAGGCGTGGAACGCGCGCGAGCAGGGCGCGATCGGATTGCTCGTCGTCGACCTGCCGCCGCCCGACGCCGAAGGGAAGGTCGAGGAGGAGGCGCCGCTGCCCAAGCTGACGGTCGACCAGCAGGGGGACGCCGGCCTGCCGGCGCTCGCGGTGACCCGCGCCGTCGGCGAGCGGTTGGCCGCGGGGGGCGCGCGGGCGCGGCTGGCGGTCGCGCTCGAGCGCACGACCGCGCGCGCCGAGAACGTCCTGGCCCGGCTCGAGCCGGGCACGCCGACGGCCGACGCCGCCCCGGTCCTGGTCGGCGCCCACTACGACCACCTCGGCCGCGGCGGCGCCAGCTCGATGGCGCCGGGCAGTGAAGAGATCCACAACGGCGCCGACGACAACGCCTCGGGGACGGCGGCGCTGCTCGAGGCGGCGCGCATCTTGGCCGGCCGCCGCGCCGAGCTCGACCGGCCGGTGATTTTCGCCGCCTTCTCGGGCGAGGAGCGAGGGCTGCTCGGCTCGACCACCTACACGCGGCAGCCGCCCGCCGGAGTCGAGATCGCCCGGTTGCGCGCGATGATCAACATGGACATGGTCGGCCGCCTGCGCGACCAGAAGCTCGCCGTGCTCGGCGCCGACTCGGCGGAGGAGTGGCGCGGGATCGTCGAGGAGGTCTGCGCGGCGCGGCGGCTCGTCTGCGACGGCGCCGGCGACGGCTACGGCCCTTCCGACCAGACGCCCTTCTACGCGAGCGGCGTGCCGGTGCTCCACCTCTTCACCGGCACCCACGACGACTACCACAAGCCGAGCGACGACGCCGCGCGCATCCATGCGACCGGCGGCGCGATCGTCGCCGAGGTGGCGGCCGAGCTCGCGCGGCGCGTCGCCGAACGGGCCACGCCGCTCACTTACAAGGCGAGCCCGGGGCCGCCGCCCGCGGGGGGCGATCTGCGCTCCTGGGGGGCCTCGCTCGGCACGATCCCGGACTATGCCGGCGTGGCCTCGGGCGAGCCGGGCGTGGCGGTCGGCGGCGTGCGGCCCGGCGGTCCGGCCGACAAGGCCGGGATCCGCAAGGGGGATCGCCTGGTCGAGCTCGCCGGCCGCGAGATCCGCGACATCGACGACTTCATGTTCGTCCTGCGCGGCGCCAAGCCGGGCGAGCAGGCGCGAGCCGTCGTGGTGCGCGACGGTGAGCGGATCGAGGTCGAGGTGATCTTCGGCGAGGCGCGCCGGCGGATGTGACGCCGTCGTGAGTCTCGGCGGGCACCTCTGGACGGTCGGGCCGGTGGTGGCGGCGCGCCTCGCGCCGCCGCGCGAGGCGCCGCCGTCCGAGCCCTGGCGGCTGACCGTCGAGGACGAGGTCGTCGGTCCCGTGCCGCTCTCCGGCCGGTTGCGCCGGGCGGGGGACGGCGAGCGCGCCGCGCTCCTGCTCCATGGGCTGGGCGGCTCGGCCGAGAGTCCCTACCTGGTGCCGATCGCCGCCGCTCTGGCGGCGCGCGGGTGGACCTCGCTGCGGCTCAACCTGCGCGGCGCCGATCGCTCCGGCGCCGACCTCTACCACGCCGGCTTGACCGTCGACCTGCCGCGCGTGCTCGCGGCGCCGCCCCTCGCCGCGGCGCGCCGAATCGCGCTGATCGGCGTGTCGCTCGGCGGTCACCTCGCCTTGCGCTTCGCCACCGAGAGCGACGACCGCCGATTCGCGGCGGTCGCCGTGGTCTGCGCGCCGCTCGACCTCGACCGGGGGGCGCGGGCGCTCGACCGCCCGAGCCGGGCCCCCTATCGCGCGCACTTGCTCGGCGGTCTGAACGAGGTCTACGCGGCGGTCGCGGCGAGACGCTCCCTGCCCGTGCCGGTCGAGCGGGTGCGCCGCGCGCGCAGCATCCGCGAGTGGGACGGGCTCGCCGTGGTGCCCCGCTTCGGCTTCGCCTCGGCGGAGGACTACTACGCGCGGGCGAGCGTTGCGCCGCGGCTCGAGCGGCTCGGCCGGCCGGCGCTGCTGGTCTGGAGCGCCGGCGACCCGATGGTGCCGCTCGAAACCGTCCGCGAACACTTCGTTCGGCTGCCGGCGACGGCCCGCGTCGTCGTCACGCCGCGCGGCGGGCACGTCGGCTTCCCGCGCGGGCTCGACCTCGGCCTGAGGGGCGAGCGCGGCCTGGCGGGTCAGGTCGCGGCCTGGGTCGACCGCACGACCTGAAGGTTCAACGCCCGCGGCCGACCCGGACGTCGCCCGAGCCGGTGTCGATCCGCCCGCGACCCTCCGCGGCGCCGATCTCGGCGACGATCTCGCCCTTCCACTTGCGCACGCGCGCCTCGGGCAGGTCGAGATCGACGTCGCCCGAGCCGGTGTCGATCGCGAGGGTCACCGACGGGGCTCCGCCGGTCACCGAGAGGACGACGTCTCCCGAGCCGGTGTCGATCGACAGGTCGCGCACCGCGCCGAAATCGCCGGCGAGCCGGACGTCACCCGAGCCGGTGTCGGCGCGCAGCCGCTCGCCGAAGGCGAGCTCGCGGCCGACGACGTCGCCCGAGCCGGTGTTGGCGTCGAGCGATCCGCTGACCGACTCGAGGGTGATGTCGCCCGAGCCGGTGTCGGCGACGACCTCGCGCGCGCGCACCCGCTCGAGGTGGATGTCGCCGGAGCCGGTGTCGGCGCGGACGTCCCCCTCCTGATCGACGACGCGGATCTCGCCCGAGCCGGTGTCGAGCGACAGCTCGCCGGCGCCATCGGCGACGCGGATGTCGCCCGAGGAGGTGTCGAGCGTCTGCGGCCCCTCGATGCCGCTCGAGGTGACCAGGCCGACGGCGTTGCGCACCTTGACCCGCAGGCCCGAGGGGACCTCGACCCGCACGTCGGCGTAGAGCGTCGGCGCCGAGGCCGAGCGCTGACTGGTGACGCGCACCTTGCGGCCGAGGTACTCGACCTGGCTGCTGCCGTCGAAGAGCCAGCCGAGGACCCCCTCCGGGCCCGCGGGGGAGCCCGGGTAGTGGAAGGTCCGGTGGCGGTCGACCGGGTAGCGGGCCTCGACCCGCAGGCGGCCCGAGCCCTCGTCGAAATCGAGCTCGAAGTCGTCGAGCAGCGCCGCGGTGGCGCTCGAGTCGGTCGCCTGGGCGTGGATCGTCGCGACGACGCGCAGTGCGGCGCCGCCCGAGCGGACCAGCTCGACGCGGCCGGCGAGATTCTCGAGCTCGAAGCTCGGCGGCGGAGAAGCGAAGCTGCGGTCGACGGTGCGCTCGGCCGCCCGGGCGGGCGCGGCGGCGAGAGCGAGCGGCAGCGCGGCCAGCAGGGCGAGCAGCG
>WYBK01000332.1 GCA_011525905.1 Acidobacteriota bacterium | reverse complement strand
GCGCCGCCGCCGACCGGCGCGCCCTCGACCGCGCGCGCCGGCGGCGCCGGCTCGCCATCCTGGTGGGCGCCGCCCTGCTGCTCTTCGCGCTGGCGATGGCCGTGCAAGCGCGCCGCATCGCCGCCGAGGCCGAGCGCGCCAACCGCGAAGCGGCCGCCGCCCAGGAGGTCACCGACTTCCTGGTCGGCCTGTTCGAGGTCTCCGACCCGTCGGAGGCCGAGGGGAGCACCATCACCGCGCGCGAGCTGCTCGACCGGGGCGCGGCCAAGATCGAGCAGGAGCTCGCCGACCAGCCGCTGCTGCTCGCCCGCATGAAGGACGCCATCGGCACGGTTTACGTCCAGCTCGGCCTCACCGAGCCGGGCGGCGAGCTGCTGCGCGGCGCCTACGACCTGCGCCTCGCCGAGCTCGGCGCCGACGCGCCCGAAGTCGCCAACAGCGAGAACGACCTCGGCTGGCTGGCCGAGAAGCACGGCGACCTGGCCGAGGCGGAACGGCGCTACCGGCGCACGATCGAGATCCTGCGCGGCCGGCGCGACGACGACGGCCGGCCGCCCAAGCTGCTCGCCAAGGCGCTCGGCGACCTCGCCTGGGTGCACGTCGATCAGGCGCGCTACGACGACGCGCTCGCGGCGGTACGCGAGGCGCTCGCGCTCACCGAAGAGCGCTTCGGACCCGAGTCGGCCGAGGTCGCCGGCATCCTGAACACCCTGGCCTACGTCCATTTCCAGCGCGGCGAGACGCGCGAGGCGGCCGAGATTCTGCGCCGGGTGGTGGCGATCCGCGAGGCGACCGCCGGCCCGGGCTCGGCCGAGCTGGCGAGCGCGCGCAACAACTTGGCGGTGCAGCTGCGCGAGCTCGGCGAGCCGGCCGAGGCGCAGGCGCTCTACGAGCAGGTGCTGGCGACCCACGAGCGGATCTTCGGCGCCGACCACGAGACGCTCGCCTCGATCCACAACAACCTCGGCACCGTGCTCCAGGACCAGAGGGCGTTCGACGCCGCCGAGCGCCACTTCCGGCGCGCGCTCGAGATCCGGCTCGCCCGCCTCGGCGCCGGCCACCCGATGACCGCACTCTCGGAGAACAACCTCGGCGGCCTGCTCTGGGCGAAAGGCGAGGAGCGCGCGGCGGGCGAGCTCTGGCGACGGGCGCTGGCGACCCGCGAGACGGCGCTCGGCCCCGAGCACCCGATGACCGCGGCGACGCTGACCAACCTCGGCCTGCTCGCGCTCGCCGAGGGGCGCTTCGACGAGGCCGGCGCCCGGCTCGAGCGCGCGCTCGAGATCTCCACGCGCGCCTTCGGCCAGGATCGCCCCGGCATGCTCGGCACGCTCGCCGCCTACGAGGCGCTGCTCGAGGCCACCGGCCGCGGCGCCGACGCCAGCGCGATCTCCGCACGCATCGCCACCCTCGAACGCGCCGCCGCGGCACGCGGCCAGCGCCTGCCGCCCCGCCCGCCGATCCGCCTGCCCGGCGGTTGAGGCGCGCCGCCGTTCAGCGCCGCAGGCGGGTCGCGCCGAGTCGCTCCGCCGCGCGGCCGGCCAGCCGCGCGCCGATGGCGAGGGATGCGGTCGCGGCCGGCGACGGGGCGTTCAGCACGTGGATCATCGACTCGCGCTCCTCGAGCGCGAAGTCGTCGAGCAGGCGGCCGTCGCGGCCGAGCGCCTGCGCGCGGATGCCGCAGCCACCCGGGGCCAGGTGCTCGGCCCGGATCTCCGGCACCAGGCGCGCGAGCGCGGCGACGAAGGCGTGGCGGTCGAACGCCCGCCGCATCTCGCCGAGGCCGGTGCGCGCCCAACGCGGCGCCATCCGCCAGAACCCGGGGTAAGCGAGCGTCGCGAGCGTGTCGCGCAGCGAGAAGGCGGTGCGCGAGTAGCCGTCGCGCGCGAGAGCGAGGACGGCGTTCGGCCCCGCCTCCACCGCGCCGTCGACGCCGCGCGTCAGGTGGACGCCGAGGAAGGGGAGGTCGGGGTCCGGCACGGGGTAGATCAGATTGCGCACCAGCCGGCGCGCCTCGGGCACGAGCACCTGGTAGTCGCCGCGGAAGGGAACGATGCGCACGCTCGGCGCCAAGCCGGCGCGGCGCGCGACGCGGTCGGCCTCGAGCCCGGCGCAGGCGACCAGGAAGCGGGCCGACAGGCGGTCGCCGCCGGCTTCGACGACGACCTGGCGCGAGCTCGCCCGGATCCGCCCGACGCGCGACGCCACCCGCACCTCGCCGCCAGCCGCGCGCACGTCCGCCGCGTAGGCCTCGGCGACCGCGCGGTAGTCGGTGATGCCGGTCTCCGGGACCCAGAGCCCGGCGACGCCCGCGGCATGCGGCTCGCGCTCGCGAATGCCCGCGCCGTCGAGACGTTCGAGGCCGGCCAGGCCGTTGGCGCGGCCGCGCCGCTCGAGCTCGTCGAGGCGCGGGACTTCGCGCTCGGAGACGGCGATCACCATCTTGCCGCAGCGCTCGTGAGGTAGCCCGCGCTCGGCGGCGTAGGCGAACAGCGCCTCGCGTCCGGCGACGCACAGCTCGGCCTTGAGCGATCCCGGACGATAGTAGAGCCCCGAGTGGACGACGCCGCTGTTGTGTCCGGTCTGGTGCGCGGCGACGTCGCTCTCGGCTTCGAGGACGCTCACGCGCAGCCCGTGCTCGAGCGCCAAGCAACGCGCCGTCGCGAGCCCGACGATGCCGCCGCCGATCACCAGGACGTCCGGGCTGCTCACGGGCCCGATCCTCCCACGCCCTCCCCGGGGAATGCACTGCTCCATTGCTGGTGCCGGCCGCGCTGGCGTGCAATCATCGACCTGCCGCCGCGATGGCCGCGGCGCGCAGGGCCCGGGAGGACCGACGAGATGTGGAAGCGCGAGCCCGAATCGGCCACCACCCCGAACGCCCCGTCGATGCCGCCGGCGCGGATCGAATCCGAGCCGGTACGCGAGCGGATTTCGAACGAACCAGGAGGACGCGCGGTGATCGGACCGTCGATTCAGATCAAGGGCGAGCTCTCGGGAGGCGAGGACCTGCTCATCGAAGGACGCATCGAGGGGAAAGTCGCGCTCGCGCAGCATGCCGTGACCGTCGGCGCCAAGGGACGGCTGGCGGCCGACATCCACGCGCGCGCGGTCCACGTCGAGGGCGAGGTCGAGGGCAACATCGCGGCCGAGGAGCTGATCGTGCTCAAGAAGAGCGCGCGGGTCCGCGGCGACCTGGTCGCGCCCCGCGTGGTCATCGAGGACGGCGCGCGCTTCAAGGGCTCGGTCGACATGGAGACCAAGCGCCCCGCCGCGGCCCCGACGACGCCGCGTCCGGTCGCCGCCGAGGAAGTCAAGCGTCCGGCCGACGCTGCGAAGGTGGGCTGAGCCGGGAATGGGCTGGCTCGCTGGCCTCCGGCGGCAGTCCGGATCCGCCGCGGCGGCGACCGCGGCCGCGCCCGAGCCGCCGCCGCCGCCCGAGCGCCACGCCGCGCCCGGCCTGGTGCAGGCTTTCGCGCGGCTCGAGGCCCGCCCGCGGCGGATCCTCGATCTCGGCCCGCCGCTGCACGCCAACCTCTCCCGCTACGCCCGCCTCTCCCCGCGCATCGCGATCGGCGATCTGACCGGCGCGCTCGAGGACGGGCTCTCGCCGATCGCGTCGATCGACGAGGCGTTCGCGGCGCTGCCGCGCGGGGGCCTCGCGGAACCCTTCGAGCTGGTGCTCGCCTGGGACCTGCCGAACCACCTCGGCCGCGAAGCGCTGCCGCGCCTGGCCGAGATCCTCGCCCCGCGCTGCGCCGAGGGTTGCCATCTCCACGCCCTGCTCGAGGCGGGCAAGACGATGCCAGCGCTGCCCCGGCGCTACCGGATCCGCGAGGAGGAGCTCGAGCAGGAGTGCGCCACCGGCGAGCAGATCGCCTCCCCCCGGCTGATGCCCGGCGAGCTCGATCGCGTGCTGCCCGGCTTCGTGGTCGACAAGAGCCGGCTGCTCGCGCACGGCGTGCAGGAAGTGCTGATGCTGCGCACCGACCACGCCGAGGTGCCGATCACCCGGCGCGCACCGCTGCGGCGCGAGCTGCGCAAGACCCTGCCGCGCGGGCGCCAGGGGCCGCTGCCGCCGCGCTGAATCCGGGGACCCCGGCGCTCTCAGCAGCTGGCGCCGACGACCTCGATCCGGTCGGGCGCGTTGGGCACGACGCAGAGGAACTCGAAGGGCGCTTCGATCACCTGGTAGGAGTGCGGCATCCCGGCCGGGATGTAGAGCACGCTGCCGGCCTCGACCGCGTGCGTCTCGTCGCCGACGGCCACCAGGGCGCGACCGCCGAGCACGTACTGCTCGTGCTCGACCGCGTTGGTGTGGCGCGGCATGCCGCCCCCCTCCCCCATCACGAAGCGGCGCAGCGCGAAGTTGGGCGCGCCGTCCGCAGGACCGACGAGCACCTGCACCTCGGTCGCGCTGCCCAGCGCCACCGGCTTGGCCTCGACCTGCTCGACACGCTTGACGGCGGCGGTTGCGATCGTCGTCTCG
>WYBK01000331.1 GCA_011525905.1 Acidobacteriota bacterium | reverse complement strand
GTCGCCGAGCTCGAGCGCGCGCAGCTCGACGCCGCTCGGCAACCGGCAGCGCGACTCGCGCGGCGCGCCGGCCCCGAGGACCGCGGCGCAGCCGTCGGTGCAGAGCGCGGCACCGAGGCCCTCCGGCTCGAGGTGGGCGAGCTCGGGGGGCAACGGCAGGTAGCGCCCGCCGGGGTCGAGGTCGTCCGCGGCGGCGCCGGAGATGCCGAGGGCCGACAGGAGGAGAGATGCCGAAAGGCGCGCCAGGGCTTCGAGCGGCGCGCGGAAGCATGGGCGGGACATGGACGGCTCCTTCTCGTCGAGGCGCGGCGAAGCGCCGCCGCGCTGGAGTCGCCAGCCTGCCTTCGCGCGCGGACGCCCGCCACCGGCGCCGGTGGGCGGGCGTCCCTGACTCAGGTCGGTGCCGCGCCGCTCACCAGACCTCGCACTTCTCCTTCGGGTTCATCGGCGCGCCGGCCGGGCAGGAGAAGGCGCCGGCGAAGGCGGGGTGGTTGACCACCGACCCGTTGACCCGGAACTGCCCGGGCGAGTGCTCGTCGGTCTGGACGAGCAGCCGCTCGAACTCGGGCGAGGCTTCGGTGCACCAGACCTGGGCGGCGGCGACGAAGAAGAGCTGGTCGGCCGAGAGGCTCGCGACCGTCTCGCCCGGCTTGCCGCTGGCGCGCTCGATCGCCTTGAACGCCTGGTAGGCCTGCTTCAGGCCGCCGATGTCGGCGATGTTCTCGCCGAGCGTCAGCTTGCCGTTGACCGCCACCCCCGGCTCGACCTCGTAGGCCGAGTACTGCTTCTCGACGCAGGCGGCGCGCTCCTCGAAGCCGGCGACCGCGGCGGCGGTCCACCAGTCGGTCAGCCGCCCGTCGGCGGCGAACTTGCGCCCCTGGTCGTCGAAGCCGTGGGTCAGCTCGTGCCCCATGACGTAGCCCATGGCGCCGTAATTGATCGCCGCCGGGAAGTCCTTGTGGAAGAAGGGGGGCTGCAGGATCCCCGCCGGGTAGGTGAAGGCGTTGAGCAGCGGGTTGTAGGAGGCGTTGACCGTCTGCGCGTTCATCGCCCACTCCTTCGGGTCGATCGGCCCGCCGACCTGGGCGAGCAGGCGCGCGGTCTCGAAGCGGCGCGCCGCCATCACGTTGTCGAAGTGGCCGCGCGGCCGCACCTCGAGCCTCGAGTAGTCGCGCCACTCGTCCGGGAAGCCGATCTTGCGCGCCAGCGTCCCGCGCTTGACGAGCGCCGCGCGGCGCGTCTCCTCGTCCATCCACTCGAGCGCGGGAAGCGAATCGGCGAAGGCGGCGGCGATGCCGTCGAGCATCGCCTCGGCGATCCGCTTCGACTCGCCGGTGAAGCGCTCGGCGACGTAGAGCTTGCCGACCGCCTCGCCCATCGCCTGCTCGGTCGCCGAGATGCAGCGCTTCCAGCGCGGCTGCGGCTCCTTCTGCCCGGCGAGCGTGCGCGCGTAGAAGTCGAAGTGGTCGAGGTAGAGCGGCGTGGCGAGCGCGGTCGCCGTCCCGGTCGCGAGCTGGTAGCGCAGGTAGGCCTTGAGCGTCGCGAGGTCCGCGAGGCCGATCTGCCGCTCGAGCTCGACGAAGTACTCCGGCGTGGTGACGTTGATCGCCGTCACGTCCTCGCGCCCGGCGGCGGCGAAGAAGCGCTGCCAGGGGAGCTTGGGCGCGAGCTGCGCGAGGCCGGCCGCGTCGAGGCGGTGGTGCAGCTCGTCGTAGATGCGCATCCGCTCGACCGGCCGCGCGGCGCGCGCCAGCTCGGTCTCGAAGGCGAGGATCGCCGCCGCCTGGTCGGTCGCCGCCGTGGGCGCGGCGCCGAGGTGGACGAGCATGCGCGCCACGTGCTTCTCGTAGGCCGCGCGCACCTGCTTCTTCTTCTCGTCCTCGGCCAGGTAGTAGTCGCGCTCGGGCATGCCGAGGCCGCCCTGGCCGAAGTGGGCGACGACGGTCTTCGGGTCCTTGAAGTCGCCGTCCACGGTGACGTCGAAGAAGGGGGCGACGGCGACGGTCTGCAGCTCCCCGGCGAGCGCGAAGAGCGTGTCGCGGTCGGCGGCGGCGTCGATCTTGGCGAGCCAGGGGGCGAGCGGCTCGACGCCGGCGGCGTCGACCGCCGCCTCGTCCAGGCAGGCTCCGTAGAAGTGGCCGACGCGGCGGCGGTCGGGGTCGCTCCCCGGATCGGCCGCGGCGGACTCGATCAGCGTGCGCAGGAACTCCCGGTTCTGCTCGTGGATCACCGAGAAGCTGCGCGTCCAGATCGGCTGGTCGCCGGGCAGCTCGGCGGAATCGAGCCAGCCGCCGCAGGCGAAGCGGTAGAAGTCGGCGCAGGGGTCGGCCGAGCGGTCGAGCGCGTCGGCGATCGAGCGCTCGATGGCGGCGCGGTCGAGGTCGCCGCCGGTGACCGCGGGGGGATCCCCCTTGGCCGCGACGGCAACCGCGGGGGGAGCGGCGGCCAGCAGCGCGCCGGCGAGAGCGAGAGAGAGTGGCACGAGGGTGCGTCGCATGTCGTCCTCCGGTCGGATGGCAGAGTCAGGGGTTCTCACGGGGGGGCCAGACCGGCATCCGGCCCGGGGTCCAAGGGGCGCCGAGCCGCTCGGCGCGCGCCTCGAGAGCCGGCAGCTCGCGCTCGACGAGCGGGCCCAGCTCTCCGAGCAGCCGCTCGAGCTCGGCGCTCGCGAGCTCGACCTGGCGGCGCGCGGTCGCGGTCGGCGCGGCGATCGAGGAGTAGTGCGTGGCGACCGCGTGGTTGACGCGGTCGACGAGCGACGGCGGCGCCGGGACGTTGCGCCGGGCGAGCTCGCGGTCCCCTTCGAGGGCGCGGGCGAGCGCGCGCAGCCGCTGCCCGAGAGCGCGCGCCTCTTCGCGCAGCGGCTCGGCGCCCGTCGCGGCGTCGTCGAGGGCGCGCGCCAGCAGATCGGTGCGGCGCACCGACTCGCCGAGCACCCGCGAGGTGCCGAGCGCCGCGCGCTGGAGCGCCGCGGTCTCGGTGACGAAGCGCTCGAGCGCCTCCCGGTCGGCGGCCGGCAGCGCGGCTACGCCGACCGGCACGACCTCGAAGGGCACCGGGCCGGCGAGCGGCTCGACGCGCCCCTCGACCCGGCGCGCGAGCGCGACGGTGTAGCGCCCGGGGGCCGCGAGCGGCCCGGTGGGGATCGACGAGTAAGCGTTCTCGCGCACCGGCGCCGTGAGGCTCGCCGGATCCGCGGGCGGCCAGCGCAGGTCCCAGGCGATGCGCTGGAGACCCGCCGTGGGCTTCGCGGTCAGGCGGCGCACGACGGCGCCGTCGGCGTCGGCGACGGTCAGGAGCAGCACCGGGTCCTCGGCGTCGCGCTCGGCCGAGAGCGCCTCGGGGCTCGGGTAGGGCGGGACCTCGCCCTGCTTCTCCGCCTCGGCCTCGGCGTGCTGGCGCGCCTTCTTCGGCGCGCGCAGCTCGTCGCGCAGGTAGAGCGTGAAGACCGCTCCGTACGGCGGGTTGGCGGCGGCGTAGAAGGCGTCGCCCTGGAACCCCTTGTCGCGGTAACCGAGCGGCTGCTGCTCGACGTAGGCCTTGGCGGGGCGGACCGGGAAGAGGATCGCCTCCCGCTCGAAGTCGGCGCGGCGGGCGTGGCGCAGCGGCGAGAGGTCGTCGAGCACCCACAAACCGCGGCCGAAGGTAGCCACGACCAGGTCCCCCTCCCGCTCCTGGATCGCGAGGTCGCGCACCTGGATGGTCGGCAGGCCGCCCTTCAGACGGAACCAGCTCGCGCCGGCGTCCTGGCTCGCGAAGAGCCCGAACTCGGTGCCGGCGAACAGCAGCGCCGGGTCGACCGGGTCCTCGGCGAGCGCGTAGACCGAGCCGCGCTCGGGCAGCCCCGCGGCGAGCGCGCGCCAGGTGCGCCCGCGGTCGGAGCTCGCCAGCACGTAGGGGCGGAAGTCCCCCATCTTGTGGTCGTCCATCGCCGCGTAGACGACGCCGTCGGCGTGGCGGGAGGCCACGAGCTCGCGGACGTAGGCGCGCTCGGGCACGCCGGGGAAGCGCTCGACCCGGCGCCAGTCGGCGCCGCCGTTCTCGGAGACCGAGACGACGCCGTCGTCGCTGCCGGCGTAGAGCAGCCCCTCGACGCGCGGCGACTCGGCGAGCGCCACGAGGTTGCCGTAGGCCGAGGTCGAGTCGTCCTTGGCGACCGCGTCGGCGCGCTGCACCTTGCCCATCACCGGCAGCTGGTCGCGGTCGAGCCGGCGGGTGAGGTCGGAGGAGACGGGCCGCCAGCTGTCGCCCCGGTCGTCGCTGCGGAAGATCCGCTGCGCGGCGTAGTAGAGCCGGGTCGGCGAGTGCGGCGAGAGGACGAGCGGCGAGTCCCAGTTCCAGCGCAGCGGGTCGTCCCCCGGCTCGGGCTGCGGCTGGATGTAGGTCGTGTCGCCGCTCGCCAGGTCGACCCGCACCAGGTTGGCGTATTGAGCCTGGGCGTAGACGACGTCGGGGTTGCCCGGCTCGGCGGCGGCCTGGAAGCCGTCGCCGTCGAGCACGACGCGCCAGTCGAAGTTGGTGATGCCGTGCAGCCAGGGCGTGCGCGCCGGACCGCCCAGGGTGAAGTTGTCCTGGGTGCCGCCGTAGACGCGGTAGAAGGGCTCGCGGTCGTCGACGGCCACTTTGTAGAACTGCACGGTCGGCAGGTTCGCCTTCCAGAGCCAGGCCGCACCCCGGTCCCAGGTCTCGTAGAGGCCGCCGTCGGTGCCGACCAGCAGGTGCTCGGTGTCGGCCGGATCGATCCAGAGCGCGTGGTTGTCGATGTGCTTGTTCCATTCGCGCATCGCGCGGAAGGTCGTGCCGCCGTCCTCGGTGACCTGGAGGAAGACGTCCATCGAGTAGACCCGCAGGGGGTTCGCCGGGTCGGCGAAGATCTCGTTGTAGTACTGCGGGCCGCCGGGCACGTAGCCGCTGCGCTTCTGCCAGGAGGCGCCGCGGTCGGTCGAGCGGTAGAAGCCCCCCTCGCCGTCGGCCGCCTCGACCACCGCGTAGACCCAGTCGGGCGCGGCCGGCGTCACCGCCAGGCCGACGCGGCCGAGGTCGACCTCGGGCAGGCCGCGGCTCGTCTCCTGCCAGCTCGCGCCGCCGTCGGCCGAGCGGTAGATCGCGCTCTCGGGTCCGCCGTCGATGAGCGTCCAGACGTGCCGCCGCCGCTGGTAGGCGGTGGCGTAGAGCGTGTCGGGGTCGCGCGGGTGGAAGGCGACGTCGGAGACCCCGGTGTCGTCCGAGATCGCGAGCGACTTCGTCCAGCTGCGGCCGCCGTCGCGGGTGACGTAGAGGCCGCGATCGCCGCCGGCGTTCCAGAGGGGCCCCTGCGCCGCCACCCAGACGACGTCGGAGTCGCGCGGATCGATCAGGATCTTGCCGATGTGCTGCGAGTCGCCGAGGCCGACGTTCGACCAGGTCGCGCCGCCGTCGGTCGACTTGTAGACGCCGTCGCCGTAGGCGACCGAGCGCTGCGAGTTGTTCTCGCCGGTGCCGACCCAGAGGACCAGCGGATCGGCCGGATCGATCGCCACCGCGCCGATCGAGAAGGAGCCCTCGGAGTCGAACAGCGGCCGCCAGGTGGTGCCGGCGTTCTCCGTCGTCCAGACGCCCCCCGAGGCGACGCCGACCAGCCAGCGCTCGGGGCGCTCGGGGTCGACCGCGAGGTCGGCGATCCGCCCGGAGGCGAGCGCGGGGCCGATCTCGCGCAGGGCCAGGCCGGCGAAGATCGTCTCCGGCTCGCGGGGGGACGGCTCGGCCGTCGTCGCTGCCGCGGCCAGGGGAGCGCCGGCGGCGAGCGCCGACAGCAGGAATGCCGCGATCCGCCGGCGGCAGGGGATTGTCGAGCCCATGTCGTTCTCCTAGGTCGAGCGCAGCTTGTGCCGCGCGGGGGGAGGCGATTCGAAGGCCTCGCCCGGAAAGGGCACGCCGGGGCGCTCGCAGTCCCAGAGGACCGTGACGACGCGCCAGCCGTCGGGGCCGCGGTGGAGCTGGATCGAATTGACGCCGCGCAGCGCCTCCGGGCCCTCGAGCGAGAAGCGGCCGGCGAAGGCGCTCCAGGCGTGGGCGACGTCTCCGAAGACGACGAGGCGCCGGGCGACCTCACGCTCGACGAAGGCGGACTGGCGGAAGATCGGGCCGCGCGTGGCGGCGTAGTCGTCCGGCGAGAGCGACTCGAGCCGGATGCCATGCTCGCCCCGGCGCGACGGCATCAGCCGCGCGCCGGGGGCGAAGAGCGAGCGGAAGCGCGCCCAGTCGCGCTCGCCGGGGGGTCCGGAGATCACCTCGTAGAGCTCGGCGAGCAGAGCGCCGATCTCCTCCTCGTCGTGGCTCATGGCGCCGCCTCCTCTTCGTCGAGCCCGAGGTAGCGCAGGACCAGGCGGCTGGTCTCGGCCGCCAGGTCGTCGTCGCTCCAGGCGCGCCCGTGGGCGAACCCCTCGCCGAAGAAGATCGCCTCGCGCAACAGGCTGCGCTGCGCGAGCAGGGCGAACTCGAGCGCCGCGCGCGGGTCGGGGTGGCGGATGGTGCCGCTCGCCTCGATCGCCGCGACGACGCGCGCGATGTTCTCCCGGTTCAACGCGCGCAGCCGCTCGCGCAGGGCGGCGTCGGTGCGCGAGCGCAGGACGAGCGCGCGCCCCACGGCGCGATTCGCGCGGTAGAGCTCGACGATCGCCCCCATCAGCTCGCGCACCAGCCGCGCCGGCGCCGCGTCCGGTTCGTCGGCGAGCGCCGAGACGCGATCGACCACCGCCCGGAACTCCTCGTAGAGCAGCGCCTCGAGGTGGGAGAGCAGCGCCTCCTTGTCGGCGAAGCGGGCGTAGAAGGCGCCGACCGTCAGCCCGGCGCGGCCGGCGATCTCGGCCACCGTCGCCTCGTCGAAGCTCTTCTCCTCGAGGATCGCCCGCGCCGCCGCCACCAGCCGCTCGTAGGAGGCGACACTCCTCGCCTGCAGCGGCCGCTTGAGCGTGCGTCGGTCGGGCAGCGCCATGACGAGAACGATCCTTCTCGTTCTCGAACGGCCCCGGCAACGCCCCCGGGACGAACCGGCTCCCCGGCGGGACGGAGGGTGCCGGCTCCGCGACCGGAGACCCCGCGAGGCGCGGGCGATAGACTCTGCCGCGGTTGCCCGGGCCGGGCGCGATTCACCCACCCTCGCTCCGGCCACCGAACCCGATCCGCACCGCCATGACCCGACGCGACGATTCGCTTCCCGTCGAGCTCGCCTCGCTCTTCCTGGGGCCGAAGGGGGAGAACGCCGACCTGTTCGAGCGGCTGCTCACCGAGGCCTTTCGCGACCACGTCTTCTGGCGGAGGAACTTCCACCCCGAGGACGGCTTCGAGATCGCCGAGCTCGACAAGCGCGCGCCGGCCTACGAGCGCTCCGCCTCGGTGCTGGCGCAAGAGCTGCTCGGGTTGCTCGCCGAGCTGAAAGGGGGGGTCCCCTTCTTCTCGCCGCGCTACGCCGGGCACATGACCTCGGAGCTGACGATGGCCTCGCTCGTCGGCTACTTCGCGACGATGCTCTACAACCCGAACAACGTCGCGCTCGAGGGGTCGCCGGTCACCACCCGGCTCGAGCTCGAGGTCGCCGCCCAGCTCGCGGCGATGGTCGGCTACCCGCCGGCCGAGGCCTGGGGACACCTGACCTCGGGGGGCACGATCGCCAACTTCGAGGCCTTCTGGGTGGCGCGCAACGTCAAGTACCTGCCGGTCGCGCTGGCCGGAGCCGCCGACGAGCTCGGCCTCGCGGACCTGCAGGTCGACCTGTGCGGCGGCCGGCGGGCGCCGCTCGGCGCGCTCGACCTCTGGCGGCTCCTCAACGTCCCGCCGCCCGCGGCGCTCGATCTGGCCGACCGCCTGCTCGCCGCCGCCCCGGACCGCGCGGCGGCGGCCGACGCGGTCGCGCGCCACACGCTGGCGCGCGTCGGCTACCAGGAGTACGGCCGGCGCCTCGCGCTCGAGTTCGGCGACCCGCTGCCCGCCGCGGCGGTGCTAGTGCCGTCGACCGCGCACTACTCCTGGCAGAAGATCGTGCGCGCCTTGGGCATCGGCGCCGACCAGCTGGTCCACGTGCCGGTCGACGGCCGCTTCCGCATGGACCCCGAGGCGCTCTGGGCGACGCTCGCGGCGCTCGCCGCGAAGCGGACGCCCGTGCTCGCCACGGTCGCCGTCCTCGGCTCGACCGAGGAGAGCGCGGTCGACCGGGTCGACCGGATCCTCGAGGTGCGCGAGCGCGCGGTCTGCGATCTGGGGCTCGCCTTCCCGCTCCACGTCGACGGCGCCTGGGGCGGCTACGCGATCTCGGTCACCCGCGAGCCGGACGGCGCCCGCCGCGAGCACGCCCGCGCGCTCGCCGACGACCCGGGGCGCCGCTGGCCCTCCGAGGAGGTCTTCGCCGCGCTCGCCGCGGTCGCCGGCGCCGATTCGGTCACCATCGACCCGCACAAGTTCGGCTACGTCCCCTACCCGGCGGGCGCCGTGCTCTTCCGCGACCGGCGGGTGCGCGAGCTGGTCTCGACCGAGGCCCCCTACGTCTTCCAGGAGGAGAGCCCCGACTCGGTCTCGGCGATCGGCCCCTACATCCTCGAGGGGTCGAAGCCGGGCGCCGCGGCCGCCGCGGTCTGGCTCGCCCACCGCGTGCTGCCGCTCGACGCCTCGGGCTACGGCCGCCTGATCGGCGCCACCGCGCGCGGCGCCCTCGCCCTGCACCGCCGGCTCGCCGAGAGCGACTTCGCCCCGTTCCGGATCGTGCTGCTCCCCGAGCCCGACTTGAACATCGTCTGCTTCGCGGTTGCCCACCCGCAGCTCGCCTCGCTCGAGCAGGCCAACCGGCTGATCGGACGCGCCCACGCCCGCATGAGCGTCGCCGCCGGCCGGCCGTCGCGCGAAGTCTCCTACTTCGTCACCAAGACGCTGCTGCGCGCCGAGGAGTACGGCGACGCCGTCCTCCCGCTCGCCCACGAGCTCGGCTTCGCCGCCGAGGACTACCGCCGCGCCGGCGGCGTCGCGGTCCTGCGCTCGACTCTGATGAACCCCTTCTTCGCCGACCGCCGCGGCAAGACCGATCACCTGGAGGGTTTCCTGGCCGCGCTGCGCGCCGAGCTGGCCGCGGCGCTCGAGGAGGTGACGTCGTGAAGAGCCATCGCAAGGAGCTCTGGTTCGAGATTCCGGGACGCCGAGCGTTCGTCAACATCACGCCCGAGGTCGAGCGCGAAATCGCCGCGAGCGGCATCCGCGAGGGGCTCTGCCTGGTCAACTCGATGCACATCACCTCCTCGGTCTTCATCAACGACGACGAGCGCGGCCTGCACGAGGACTACGAGCGCTGGCTCGAGCGGCTCGCGCCCTTCGACGCCGGCAGCGATCCGAAACGGGGCGGCTACCGCCACAACCGCACCGGCGAGGACAACGCCGACGCGCACTTGAAACGCCAGGTGATGGGGCGCGAGGTGGTGGTCGCGGTGACCGGGGGCCGCCTCGACTTCGGCCCTTGGGAGCAGATCTTCTACGGCGAGTTCGACGGCGGACGCAGGAAGCGCGTGCTGGTCAAGATCGTCGG
The DNA here is from genome assembly GCA_011525905.1 of Acidobacteriota bacterium. Taxonomy (GTDB): domain Bacteria; phylum Acidobacteriota; class Thermoanaerobaculia; order Multivoradales; family JAGPDF01; genus JACTMI01. Next base: position 4,281 of record WYBK01000331.1, on the reverse strand, counting down.
CGAGTGAGCCTCGCGGCGTCTGCCACGCGCTCCGAGCCGTAGTCCCCAACGAAACGAAACGACCGACGGAGGATCGACATGCGCATCGTCGTCCGCGACAAGGGATCGCTCAAGATCGAGATCGAGGAGGGGGAGAGCTTCGAGCTGCTCGACGCCCAGGGCAACGCCTTCGGCCTCGGCGGCCGCCGGGTGATCTCGCTGTGCCGCTGCGGCGAATCGGCGAACAAGCCCTTCTGCGACAGCTCGCACAACCGTTGCGGCTTCGATTCCGTGGTGGTCGCCCGCGACCTGCCGCCACCCGCGCCCAAGGGGTGAGCGCGCCGCGACAGACGCGCCGAGCGGGTTGGGAGTAGAGTGGCGGCGGAGGCGAAGCCCCCCCTTCGCTCTCGGCGACCGGCGGCGCGTTGCGTTCGCCGCCGTGAGTTCGAGTCCGGAGACCTTCCCGTCGAGGAGCGCGCGGCGCCCGCGGCCCGCCGCAACCGGAACGGTCACGAAGGCCCCACCGACGTCCCGTCGAGCGGAGACTGCGCTTGCCACCTTCCGAACAACAACCCTTGCGGGCCGCCCCGGCGCCCGCCGACTCCGGGCCCGGCACCGGCTCTCCGAGCGGGCGCTCGGCGCCCCCGGCCGGGCGCGACGCGCCGCGGCCGGCGCGCCCTCCCGTCCCGCGCTACCTCGGTTTCGACGTCACCTCGGAGGGCCGGGAGTACACCCTGCAGGTGACCAGCGCGGAGGTCTCGCGGCACTTCCGCTTCCTGATTCGCCACGCCGCCTTCGCCTCCCGGCACGTCCGCTTCCAGGACGCGCCCGACCTCTGCTACCAGCGGCTGGAGCGTGAGCTGTCGGCCGACCCCGACCTGCCGAACGAGAGCCGCTTCGAGCTGACGGGCGAAGAGCTGCTCGCCTATCGCGACGCCCACCAGCCCGGCGGTCCGGCGCGCAAGCGGCGTCGCGCCGGCGGCTGACTCCCGCCCGCACGAGGAGACGAGAACGAAAAACGCCGGCTCGCCCTCGGGCGAGCCGGCGCAGGAGATCGCGGAGACGCGACTCAGACGCGGGTGACGTTCGCCGCCGCCGGGCCCTTGTCGCCCTGGACGACGTCGAACTCGACCGCCTCGCCCTCGGCGAGGTTCTTGAAGCCCTCGCCCGAGATCGCAGTGTGGTGGACGAAGCAGTCCTTCTGACCGTCGTCGCGCGTGATGAAGCCGAAGCCCTTCGACTCGTTGAACCACTTCACTTTGCCCTTGATGCGCATGTTCGACCTGCTCTCTCGCAAACGGAGCGGCGAACCCGCTCGTCTGCGCTGAACCGCGAGAACGCCCTCGCGTTGGCAGCTGCCGTCGGTACCTCCGACGGCACCACCCTGTCACGGATCGCCCGCCGCGTCGAATCGGCCGCGCACGGCGCCCCTCGGCACCCGCGGCCTCACTCGGCGAGCAGCGCCTCGATCCGGCGCTCGAGCTCGGCCTAGGCGAGGCGGGTCGGCGAGTAGGAGCGGACGACGCCCCGCCGGTCGACGACCGCGAAGGTCGGCGTCGCCGAAGCGCCGTAGCCGACCATCGCCGCTTCGGAGATCGGCACCGGGATCGATTCGAAGCCGACGTAGTCGAGGGCTACGGGACGCGAGGAGGCGGGAGCTCGCGCAGGCGCAGCAGGAGCCTGCGCTCCGGGTCGAGGACGACGCTTTCGGCGCCGTCGGCCGGCCCGAGATCGGCCTCGTGCTCGCGCGTCGCGGGCAGCTCGAGGCGCACGACCCGCACGCGCCCGGCCGGGCCGTCGAGCGCGACCTCGAGCGGCAGCTCGTAGAGCTCGCCGCGCTGCACGATCCGCAGACGCAGCGCTTCGCCGGCGCGGACGATCGCGTACTCGAGCTCCGGCACGCCGCGCCGCTCGAGCCACTGCGCGCGCCAGCGCGCGAGCGAGCGGCCGCTGCCCGCCTCGAGCGCGGCGACGAGCTCGTCGAGCGAGCAGGCGCGCGCGGCGCAGTCGCTCGCCAGCCGCCGCACGCCGGCGCGCAAGGCTTCGAGGCCGAGCTCGCCGCGCAGCACGTGCAGCAGCCAGGGGTACTTGCCGTGCACGAACTTCTGCGGCGTCGAGCCGCGCAGCTCGGAGATCGCCGGCTCCTCCTCGCGCGTCGAGGCGAGGTACTCGACGCGGAAGCGCTCGAAGATCGCCGGCACCGGATGACCGCGCGCCTCGTCGTAGAGGATCTCGACGTAGTCGCCCAGCCCTTCGAGCCATTGGAAGGCCCCCGGCCCGCGGCCGCCGAAAGCGTAGCCCCACCAGAGCAACGAGGTCTCGTGAGCGTCGTGCCCCGTTCGCTCCATCTCCCGGGCGAGGTAGGCCGGGCTGTAGCCGACGAAGCCCGGGAAGGCGCGGCGGGCGTAGATGCCGTCGAGGGTGAGGAAGGCGAAGCCGTCGAAGGGGTAGCCGCCGTGCAGCTCCTCGAAGAAGGCGAGGACGTCGGCGCTCGCGCGCGCCACGCGGCCGGCGAGCGGCGCGCTCGCCGGGTGGAAGAGCGTCTCGATCGCGCGCCCGCCGACGTCGTGCGCCCTGCGGACCCAGCGGCGGTCGGCGAAGACCGAGACGTTGCGCACCGGCGGTGAGGTCTCGAAGCGCCAGCGCACGCCGGCGGGCGTCTCGACCCGCCCGACGAGGCGCCCCGGGGCGATCGCCTCGAACCCGGCGGGCAGCGTCAGGTCGATGCGGAAGCGCGCCCAGTCCTCGAAGGCGATCGGGTAGAAGCGGTCGGACCAGAGCAGGAAGAGGTCGTCCCCGGTGAGCACCGGCCGCCGCTCGTCGGCGCTCGCGCCCGCCAGGCCGGCGAGCTCGAAGTCGAGCACGACCGTGGGGGCCGGCCGCTCGAGCCGCACCGCGATCCAGCCGGGGCCCCGCTCGAAGGGGACCGGCTCGCGGCCGACGGTGACCGAAACCCGCTCGAACCGGTCGCTCAAGCCCAGCTCGAAGTCGCGCGCGAGCTCCGGGTTCGCGTACTCGAGCCGCGCCGAGAGTGCGAGCTCGCCCGTGGCGAAGTCGGGCCGCAGGTCGAGCTCGGCCCGTTCGAGGTCCGCCGCGCCGGTCGGGCCGGAGAGGCAGGCGAGCAGCGCGAAGAGCGAGGCCGGACGCAGCACCACCCGCCGATTGTCGGGCCGCCAACCCCCGCCCGCGCCCCCCGGCGGGGTGGAGCCGGCGGCGCCCGTCGCGAGGGGTCGCCGAGGTCGGCAGGTCGGCGCAGGATTGCGACCCTGGGGAACCGCGCGGGCCCCCGAGGTGCCTCATGAAGCTCTGTCCGGCGTCGAAGCGAAGCGTCGCTCCCGGGATCCCTCTCGCGCTCTTGGCGCTCCTCGCAGCCTGTGGCGACGGCGACCGGCCGCGGACGCCGACCGAGCCGCCGTTCGTCCACCCGGGTCCGAATCGGGTCTGGGAGGCGATCAGCGAGGAGGCGGCCGGCGCGGTGGTCGGCACGCTCACCTGGACGCTCGACCACGCCGAGGCGATCGAATCGCTCGCCGACTGGAACCCCTCGGCGGGCTCGTGGCTGGGCTCCGCTGACGAACGCGCAGGAGCCCCTGTCCCCGGCGGGAGACCGCCTCGCGGATGCAGCTCGGAGACCAAGTAGCGCGCCGGTTGCTGCGAGACGCAACGCAGGCCGGGCGCGTCGCCGGCCGCGTGCACCAGCACGTGATGGGGTCCGACGCGCTCGCCACCCGTCTCGATCTCCGCCTCCAGGGTGACCAACACGAAGGGGTGCGCGTCGACACGAGGCTCGCAGCCGCGGTCCGGCAGCCGCGCCGCGCCCGCGGGCGCTTCGCGCCGAGGCCGTGGAGTGAAGTCGAGGTCCGAAGAAGCTCTCGGTTACGGGGAGAGGGACCCGGCGCCCGGGCGCTTCGCGGCTCTCGCCGCGCCGATTCACGCCCGGCCAAGGCCGCCCACGGGAACCGGAGCTCCTGGGCCCCGCGCCGGCGCGGCGCCCTCCGGGCCGGCCGGGGCCGGCCCGCCGCAGCGCCCAGCCCCACCACCCCCATAAGTGGTCATTCTCGAGGGCCCGCTCGAGCACCCTGCCCGAGCACCCCGCTGCGCAACGCTTCCCAGAGTCACATGGAGACGTTTCACTAAAGAAGGAAACTTTTAGATTAAAAGAATGCATTTTTGATACAAATAATTTGACAATTAAAGTAACATGATTCAGAGTTTCATCGTTTCCTCCGGAGGTGTCATGGATCCGCTGCCGCTCCCCCCGTCCGCGCCGCCCGCTGCCGTGCCCTTCGCGGGGGCCGACGT
>WYBK01000330.1 GCA_011525905.1 Acidobacteriota bacterium | reverse complement strand
GCCGTCGAGGAACCAGACCGGATGGGCGTGCCAGATCCTGTTCTCGGCCTCCGGCAGGGCGCGATCGATCTCGCGCGCCAGCAGCTCGCCGATCGCCCGCTCGTCCGGCGCCAGCGCCTCGTTGTACTCCAGGGTCTCCGGGTGCATGCCTCTCCCCCTCTCTTCGGCTGCCGCGGCGGTCGCCGGCAACCCTACAACGAGGCCCAGGCCCGCAGCCGACGCAGGCCGCGGTGGCGGTCCTCACTCGCCGCCCTCCCTCAGAGCGTCCAGCAGGACCTCGCGCGTGAGCGCCTGCTGCGCCTCGCGCGAGATCGTCGCCTCGCCGTCGAGCAGCTGATGGCCGTAGTGCCCGAACTGCGAGTGGTTGCCCCCCTCGATCGCGACCCACCGGGTCGCCTCCGGCAGCCGCCTCGCGGAGGCCAGGACCCGATCGGCCGGTGCGATGCCGTCGTTCGTCGCGTAGACCTTGGTGAAGGGCGCGCCGAGCCCCGAGAGGTCGGCCTCTCTCGGATGCGTGGTGCCGATCAGCACGAAGGCGGCGTCGAGCCCGCGCTCCGTGCGCGCCAACCGCGCGGCGAGCGCGCCGCCGAGCGAGTGGCCCGCGATCACCCAGCGAACGATCTCCGGGTGGGCGGCCGTCAGGCGCCGCGCCCTGCCGAGCGCCTCCTCCTTGTGCGAGGCCAGCGGCGCGAGGCGGTAGGGCAGCTTGACGACGAACACGGGGTAGCCGGCGTCGGCGATCGGACGCAGGAGCGGAGCGTAGGCGTGCGGGTGGATGCCGGAGCCGCAGAAGAAGAGCAGCGCCGTGTCGCTCCGCGCCTCGCGCGGGTGGAGCTCGAGGGAAGTCGGGCCGTCGACGACGGTGACTTCGCCGTCGCTCGCGAGCAGCTCCTCGGCGACGCCGCGCGTGCGCACCGAATTGGCGAGCCAGGAGAGCGAGAGGCACGCCCAGATCAGGAATCCGTAGCGGATCCATCGATGGATCGCGGCGGCTCGGGACCTCGTGGGGGCCGGGGTCGTCATCCGGGGGGGTCTCGGCGGCGCCGATGCGCGACGGATTCCGAGCTCAGCGGGACCCCCTCCGCTCGAGAAGCGAGTGGACGAGCGCGACGGAGCCCCAGCTGCAGAGGATCAGGACGGCGCTGGCGCCGGCCGTGGCGAGGCCTCGCTCGCCTCTCAGCGTGAGATCGAGCACGAGAACGTATTGTGCCGCGCCGATGCCGAACGCGGCGGCCCAGGGACTGTTCATCCGGCGGGCCACCCAGGAGAAGAGGACGACCGAGAGCAGGACGTAGATAGCGAGGTTCACTGCCGGGGAGAGCAACGCCGCGGAGGGCTCGTCCGCCTCCGCGATCGGACGGAACCAGAACATCACGCCGACGAGCGTGACGAAGAACAGGGTGAGGAGCTCGGCGGCCAGGACGTACCAACGCGTCTTCATGTCGCTCCTCGATGGAAGGGCGGACGACGACCCCAGGTCCGTCGGACCGCCGAACGTTGAACATCGGCCGCGCGGGTCGGCTCGAGGGAAGAGTCAGGCGCCGCAGTCCTCACCGTATCGAAGCCTCACCTCCGCGATCGAGCCCCGGACCAGCTGCTCGAGCACCCGCTCGTCGAGATCGGCGAGGCGCTTGAAGTAGAAGCAGGACTTGCCCATCCTGTGTCTGCCGACCCTCGCCAGCAGCGACTTCTGCGCCTCGCCCTCGGCCGACAGGTAGACGACGATCTCGCGGCCCCGGATGGCGAAGCCGGCCAGGCAGATCTCGCCGGTCCTGCCGCTCTCGTAGGTGTAGCGGTACGACCCGTAGCCGACGATGCTCGGGCCCCACATCTTCGGCGGCTGTCGGGTCACCCTCGCGAGAAGGGCCATCAGCCGCGCGCAGTCGGCCCTCTGCTCCTCGCTCGCGCGCGCGTCGAGGTAGTCGTCGACGCTCGCGTCGGTCGCCTTCGTCTTGTTCTCCCTGCTCTCCGCCATGGCCAGGCTCTCCGAGAGCGAAGCGCGCGATGCCGGTGGATCGAGGGCTGGGCGGCCCCTGGCCGCGCGCGGCCGCGGCACCACCAACCTCCACCTCCAGCTGGGAACGCCTGCCGCCAGTCTACGTCGGCTCGGCGTCGACCAGGGCCGCCAGGCGGAGGTCGCCGGAATCGTCACGTCGGCATCGTCGATCGACCGCGTCCGCCGCCATCGCTCGCCGGTCCCGCGCGCTGGCCCACCGGATACGGCAGGGCGAGGCGCCGGCGCCGACCTCGAGGTCAGGGAGTCGATGCGGGCAGAGGTGGCCGGCTCTTGCGGAACGAGTTCTTCAACGCGATCCGACCCTCCCGGAAGGTGAACAGATCGCAGCCCACCACTTCCACACGAGCGCCATCGCTCCGCGTTCCCGTGAAGGTCCACTCGGAAACCCCTCGGTCCCCGTGGACGAAGTGCCGCGCGCCGCCCCAATGGGCATCGGGATAGGTGGCCCAGACCTCCGCGAAGGCGGCCCGCACCTGGTCTCGGCCGCAGTGTCGACTGCCGCAGGCGTCCGGGCCGGCCGAGGACTCGAAGACGCAGTCCTCGGTCATGAACGACAGCAACGCCTCGATGTCGTGCCGGTTCCAGGCCTCCGCGAAGGCCTCCAGGAAGTCCGTGCCGATCACGGGAAGCTCGTTGGCCATGGCCCAGTCCTCCGATGAAGTCGATGCCGCCCAGCACTCGCTCGCCGTGGCGCCCCCCTCGGGCGGCGTCCGCGGCGAGCCGTCGTTCAGCCAGCCGAGGGGGCGCGCCGCGACGGACGATCTCTGAAGACGTAGATCGCCCAGCCCAGGGTGTCTCGCCCCCAGCGCAGATACAGGGCCTTGTCCTTGGCCACTCGCTCCGCGAGCTCGGGCAGATCGGGATCGTCCGGGTGAGCGCGGGCGTACTCGGCCGCCGCGTACCACTGCAGACCCTCGTACACGTCCCAGTCGTCCCGGCTGCTCACGATCGTGTGCACCAGCTCGAGCCCTCGCGACTCCCCGGCCTCGGCGTTGCCGAGGTGCGTCCCGAAGGCGTCTCTCTCGACCGCGGAGGCCGCGAGGTACTCCTCCGCGGGCTCCCTCCGCCAGAAGGGTTCCCCGACGATCACCCAACCCCCGGGCGCGACCATGCCCGAGAGCGCGTCCAGAGTCCCCGCGTGACCGCCGAACACCCAGCTGGCGCCGAGGCAGGAGGCCAGAGTCAGGCTGAGCGGCTCCTCGGGCCGGAAGTCGGCGCCGTCCATCTGCCGGAAGACGACCTCCGCCCCTGTTCCTCGCGCCTGCAGCCGCCTCCGGGCCTCGGCGATGAAGTAGGCAGAGAGGTCGATCCCGATTCCGCGCAGGCCGTAAGCCTCGGCCAGGCGGATCAGGAGCTCGCCCTTGCCACAGGCGATGTCGACCCCGCGCACCCCCGCGGGCAGCCGCAGCAGCTCGACCAGCCGCGCCAGCTTGCCCTCGCTCGTCGGATTGCACACCAGGTGCTCGCGGTGCGTGATGTCGAAGAACTTCCAGGTGTCCATGGCTCTCGCTCCCTCGACGGTTCAACGGCTCCTGAGCTCGGCGGCGGCGGGCGGCGCCGTCCACCGCATGCTCCCGTCCGGCACGCCCTCGGACAGCCCCGCGATCGCCACTCGCTCCAGAGCCTGCCGGTTCGCTCGCTGTCGGGCCCGCCCTTCGCCTTCGCGTCCGTCTCTGGGCCTAGCGCTTCTTCCCCCCGACGCCGGGCAGGGCCGCGACTTGCTTCATCCAGGCCGCGACCTGGCGCTCGTCGAGGTCGTCCAGGGAACCGAGCTCCACCCCCCGCGTCGCCTTGCCCATCGCCACCGGCGTCACCGGGGGTACCGGCTCGAGAGCCGCGCCGTTCACGAACATGAGCTTGACGTGGCCGGCGAAGCCGCCGCAGCAGAAGCACCAGCCGTCGCCGACGCCATAGTAGGACATGCCCCACTTCACGGAGCGCTGCAGGCCGGGGAGCGTCTCGGCCGCCAGCGCATCGACGCGCTCCGCGATGCCGCGCTGCGGCTGCGGCAGGCTGGCGATGTAGGCGAAGACCGGTCCGTCGCCGGCCGCCGCCTTCGCCGGGCTCGCCTTGCCGGTCACCATCGACTCCGGCAGGGGCGTGGCCGTCTTGCCTGGTGCCGCCGTGCGCTTGGCTCCCCTCCGCCCTGCGGGCTTGGAAGTCTTGCGTGTCTTGCGGGCGGGCATGGTGGTCTCCTGTACCTCGGAAGTGAGTCGTCCAACGTTCGATTCGAGCGGCGGACCACGGCGTCGCGCCCTCGTGGACAGGAGGGCCTCTCTGATGGCGGCTTCCTGGTTCGAGCTCAGCCGTGGCGGTGAGGTGGACG
>WYBK01000329.1 GCA_011525905.1 Acidobacteriota bacterium | reverse complement strand
CTCGCCGCCAAGAAACGGAACTGAAGGGAGGAAGCGCGATGTCCGAGGAGCTCGCCGCCAAGTCCTGCGTCCCCTGCCGGGGGGGCGTGCCGCCGCTCGCCGGCGCAGCGCTCGAGGAGCTGCTCGCGCGGCTCGGGCCCAACGGCTGGCGGGTGGTGGCCGGCCACCACCTCGAGAAGCGCTACGACTTCCCCGACTTCGCCCGGGCGCTCGCCTTCGTCGACCGCGCCGGCGCGATCGCCGAGGCCGAGGGGCACCACCCCGACCTCCACCTCTCCTGGGGCAAGGTCGTGGTCGAGATCTGGACCCACAAGATCGACGGCCTGACCGAGAGCGACTTCGTGCTCGCCGCCAAGCTCGACGCGGCGCTCTAGAGCCCGGATCCCGAAAAGCAAAGAGGCCCCGGACCGCTCGCGCGATCCGGGGCCTCGGGGTTTCGTGTCGGCGACGTTGGGCTGGCTCGCTAGCGATCCGGCCCCAAGCGGCGCGGGACGTCCGCCCCTGAGGGGTCCAGCTAGGAGGACGTCACCTCCACGAACCCAGGTTTGTTACTCGACATCGCTGGACCACCTCCTCTCTGGGCGAACCCGGCGGGACCCAACCCCGCCCGGCCCGGCGAGCCGCCCCAGCCCGCCGTACCGCCGCGCGCCGCCGGATGCGCCGCGCGGATGCACACCGGAGTGTGCACGTGCCGCGCCGCGGAAGTCAACCCGGCCGTCCGGTCCGCGGCGGCTGCCGCGCCGCGGCGCGAGCCGCCCCGTCAGGGGAAGATGCCGAGGTCGCCGTAGGTCACGGCGATCATGTCGATGGCGACGATGAAGGCCGCGGTGCGCAGGTCGGGAACGTCGCCGTGGCGCCGGCGCATCTCGCGGATCTTCTGGTAGGACGTGACCATCGTCTCCTCGAGCCCCGAGTTGACCAGGTCCTCCTCGGAGGCGCCGCGCGCGAAGTCGTGGATCTCCTCCTCGGTCATCGAGTGACCGGTGAGCTTCTGCACGACATCGAGCAGGCGGCGGTTGGTGCGCTCCTCGAAGCGCTTTTCCATCCGCCCGAAGCGGATGTGCGAGAGGTTCTTCAGCCACTCGAAGTAGGAGACCGTGACGCCACCGGCGTTCAGGAACATGTCGGGCACGATCATCACGCCGCGGCGGTAGAGCTCCTCGCTGGCGCCGGCGGTGACCGGGCCGTTGGCCGCCTCGGCGACGATCTTGGTGCGCAGCCGCGGCGCGTTCTCCTCGGTGATCTGGTTCTCGAGCGCGGCCGGCACCAGGATGTCGCACTCGAGCTCGAGCGCCGAGGTCCGGTCGGGCAGGTCCAGGGCGCCCGGGAAGCCGAGGATCGAGCCGGTTGCGCGCCGGTGCGCCACCACGGCCTCGAGGTCGAGCCCGTTCGGGTCGGCAATCGAGCCCTCGCGCTCGGCGAGCCCGACCAGCACCGCTCCCGCCTCGGAGAAGAACCTGGCGGCGTAGTAGCCGACGTTTCCGAGCCCCTGCACCACCACGCGCTTGCCCTCGATCCCCGGAGCGAGTCCGAGCGCTCTCATGTCGGCCGCGTCGGCGCAGGCCTCGCGGATGCCGAAGAAGACCCCGCGTCCGGTCGCCTCGGTGCGCCCGCGCACGCCGCCGCCGGAGACCGGCTTGCCGGTGACGCAGCCGAGCGCGTTGACGTCGTGCTGCGCGAGCGCCAAGTAGGTGTCGGCGATCCAGGACATCTCCTTGGCGCTGGTGCCGTAGTCGGGCGCTGGGACGTCGATCGCCGGGCCGATGAACCCCTTGCGGAAGAGCTCGTAGGTGTAGCGCCGGGTGATCCGCTCGAGCTCTCCCTCGCTGTAGTCGCGCCGGTCGATGCGGATCCCCCCCTTGGCGCCGCCGAAGGGGACCTCGACCATCGCGCACTTGTAGGTCATGAGCGCCGAGAGCGCCATCACCTCGTCCTCGTTGACCCGGTGGTCGTAGCGGATGCCCCCCTTGGTGGGCAACTTGTGCTGCGAGTGCTCGGCGCGCCAGGCGTGGATGACCTCGATCGAGCCGTCGTCCTTCTCGATCGGAAAGGCCATGTGGTAGACGCTGTTGCAGGTTCGGATCTGCTCGAGCAGCCCCCGCGGGTGCTTCGTGTAGGCGGCGGCCTTGTCGAAGTTCCGGTTGACCTGGTCGAAGAAGCTCAGGGTTTCGGACATGGGCTCTCGAGGTCGGGTCGGGCGGCGCACCATTGCGCGCGCGAGAGCCTCCCGCGGAGACTTCGGAGGGCGGGCTGGCGTGGCTCGGGCGAATGAGACCATGCCTCCCGGGGCGGCGCAACTCGCGAGCGGCCAAGCGCGCCGGGCGGCCCACCCCGCGGGATGTTTCCCGCCGCGGCGGGGGGGGCTAAGGTGCCCCGTGGCGGGGCCCGCGGCACGGTCCGCGGGGCCCCGAGCCGACTACACGGCGGCGTCCGGGATCGTCGCGGACGGCCGGAGTGTCGGCGCGAGAACGCGCGCGCCCGGCAAGGGGTGCGCGAGCGAGGGAACGATGGCCATTCGTGGCGTGAATGCGTTCGACGTGGCGCAGGCGCAGTTCGACAAGGTCGCGGCGATGCTCGATCTCGATCCGGCGACGCGGGAGCTGCTGCGCCAGCCGATGCGCGAGTACAGCTTCGCGGTGCCGGTGCGCATGGACGACGGCGCGGTGCGCATCTTCCGCGGCTTCCGGGTGCAGCACAACGACGCGCGCGGCCCAGCCAAGGGGGGCATCCGCTTCCACCCGCAGGAGACGCTCGACACCGTGCGGGCGCTGGCGATGTGGATGACCTGGAAGTGCGCGGTGGTCGACATCCCGCTGGGCGGCGGCAAGGGGGGGGTGATCTGCGACCCCCACCACCTCTCCGAGCGCGAGCAGGAGGGGATCTGCCGCGGCTGGGTGCGCCAGCTGGCCCGGAACGTCGGCCCGGTCTCCGACGTGCCGGCGCCCGACGTCATGACCTCGGGCAAGCACATGCTCTGGATGCTCGACGAGTTCGAGGCGATCCACGGCGGCCACTACCCCGGCTTCATCACCGGCAAGCCGGTCGGTGCCGGCGGCTCGCAGGGGCGCACCGAGGCGACCGGCTACGGCGTCGTCTATACCATCCGCGAGGCGTTGAAGCAGCTCGGCCTGCGCCCCGACCAGACGCGTGCCTCGGTCCAGGGCTTCGGCAACGTCGCCCAGTACGCCATCCGCCTCTATCGCGAGATCGGCGGCACGGTGACCTGCGTGTCGAGCTGGGACAACGAGGCGCAGCAGGCGGTGTCGTTCCGCAAGGGGGAGGGGATCGATCCGGACGAGCTGGTCGGCGTCACCGACCGCTTCGGCGGCATCGACCAGGCCAAGGCGCGCGACCTCGGCTACGAGATCCTGCCGGGCGACGCCTGGCTCGAGCAGCCGGTCGAGATCCTGATCCCCTCGGCGCTCGAGAACCAGCTCGACGGCGACAACGCGCCGCGCGTCAAGCCGACGGTCAAGCTGATCGCCGAGGGCGCCAACGGCCCGACCACGCCCGACGCCGACAAGGTCTTCGCCGAGCGCGGCATCCTGCTGATTCCCGACTTCCTGGCCAACGCCGGCGGCGTCACCTGCAGCTACTACGAGCAGGTGCAGAGCAACATGAACATGTACTGGCCGAAGGACGAGGTGCTCGGCCGGCTCGACCTGACGATGACCGCCGCCTACCACGCGGTCGCCGAGCTCGCCCAGCGGCGCAAGCTGGCGCTGCGCGACGCGGCTTACGTCATCTCGATCAGCCGCGTCGCCCAGGCCTGCCACGAGCGCGGCTGGGTGTAGCCTTCGCGCGATGGGCGCGCTCCCCCGCTTCGCTCGCCGCTTCTTCGACGAGCAGGAGCGGTTGTTCCAGATCGGCGGCGGCTCGATCGGCGGCAAGGCCGCCGGGCTGGCGCGGGGTAGCGCGCTGGTCGCCCGCCGCGGCGAGGAGATCGCCGCGGCGGGCCTCGCCGTCGACGTCCCCTCACTGGTCGTGCTGGGCAGCGACTTCTTCGACCGCTTCGTCGAGTCGAACGGCCTCGAGCCGCTGCTCGAGGAGGGGGCGAGCGATCGGCGGATCGCCGAGGCGTTCCACCGGGCGACCATCCCGGGGGATCTGGTCGGCGATCTGCGCTCGCTCGCCGAGTTGGTGCGCCAGCCGCTCGCGGTGCGCTCCTCCTCGCGGCTCGAGGACGCGCTCGGCGAGCCGTTCGCCGGCGTCTACCGCACCAAGATGATCCCGGGCAACGCCCCGGACGCCGGCGCCCGCTTCGCCGCGCTGCTCGAGGCGGTCAAGTTCGTCTGGGCCTCGACCTGGTTCGCCGGCGCGCGCGCCTACCTCGCCGCGACCGGGCATCGGGGGGAGCGCGAGCAGATGGCGGTGATCGTCCAGGAGGTCGTCGGTCGGCGCCACGGCGACCGCTTCTACCCCGACGTCTCCGGCGTCGCGCGCTCGTGGAACTTCTACCCGACCGGCGGCGCGCGCCCCGAGGAGGGGGTGATCGCGCTGGCCCTCGGGCTCGGCAAGACGATCGTCGACGGCGGCGTCTGCTGGAGCCTGTCGCCGGCGCGCCCGCGCCTGGCGCCCCCCTTCGCTTCGGCGCGCGAGCGGGTCGACGGCACGCAGAGTCGCTTCTGGGCGGTCTGGGTCGGGCCGCCGCCCCCCCACGATCCGATGACCGAGGTCGAGTTCCTGGTCGAAGCGGGCCTCGCCGAGGCCGAGGCCGACGGCGCGCTCGACGCCATCGCCTCCACCTACGATCCCGCCTCCGACCGCATCTGGCCCGGCCTCGGCCGGCAGGGGCCGCGGGTGATCGACTTCGCGCCGATCCTGGTCGACCGCAGCCTGCCGCTGGTGCCGACGGTGACGGCGCTCCTCGCGGCCTGCGAGGAGGAGCTCGGCGGGCCGGTCGAGATCGAGTTCGCTCTCTCGCTGCCACCCCGTCGGCCCTCTCGCTTCGGCCTGCTCCAGATGCGGCCGCTGCTGGTCTCCGCCGAGCGGGTCGAGGTGGGCGAGCGGCAGCTCGTCGAGCCGGGCGTGGTGGTGGCCTCGGTCGAGGCTCTGGGCAACGGCCGGCGCGAGCTCCGAGACGTCGTCTTCGTCGACCCCGAACGCTTCGAGGCGCGCGCCACCCGCGCGATCGCGCTGGAGATCGAGACGCTCAACCGGGGGCTGCTCGAGGCCGGGCGCGACTGCCTGCTGATCGGCTTCGGCCGCTGGGGGAGCGCCGATCCCTGGCTCGGCATCCCGGTGCGCTGGGACCAGATCTCCTCGGCGCGCGTGCTGGTCGAGGCGGCGCTGCCCGGCATGAGCCCCGAGCCATCGCAGGGCTCGCACTTCTTCCACAATCTGTCGAGCTTCGGCGTCTTCTACCTCAACGTCCCGGCGGCGGATCGCGCCGGCGTCGACTGGGAGTACCTGCGCGCGCAGCCCGAGATCGCGGCGACCGAGCACGTCCGCCACGTACGCGCGGCGCGGCCGCTCGCCGCCGAGGTCGACGGCCGCGCGCGGCGCGGCCGGGTCTACCGGCGAGAGGTGTCGTCATGATCGAGAGCCATGGCCGGTCGGTCGAGCGTTTGCTGCGCGAGCTGCAGGAGCGCGCCAAGGAGCTCGCCTGCCTCTATCGGGTGACCGAGATCCTCGGGCGCGGCGCGCCGACGGTGGAGGACGCCGTGCGCGCGGTGCTCGCGGCGCTGCCGACCGGCTGGCAGTATCCGAACGTCTGCGTGGCGCGCGCCGAGCTCGGCCGCCACCTCTTCGAGCCCGAGTCCTTCCGCCCCTCCCCCTGGGTGCAGTCGGCGCCGATCGCCGTGCGCGGCCAGCCGGTGGGACGCCTCGAGATCTACTACACGGAGGAGCGGCCGAGCGCCGACGAGGGGCCCTTCCTGGCCGAGGAGCGCAAGCTGCTCGAGACCGTCGCCGAGCGGCTCGGCCACTACGTCGCCGAGCGCGAGGCCAACGTCGCGCCGCGCGGCGCGCGGCACCCCGGCGATTCGGGCTGGGGGGTGATCCTCGAGTTCCTGCGCCAGACCGACCGGGTGCTGCTCGGCCGGGTCGGCCGGCGCATGATCGTCCATCTCTGCTGGAACGGCGTGGCGCAGGCCGAGGAGCTGCTGCGGCGCATCGCGCCGGGCGGCGGCGAGCCGGGGCCGCTCGAGGAGAACCAGCCGCTGCCGCGGGCGCGCCCGGTGGCCGACGCCGAGACCACCGAGGCGGCCTTCCGCCTGGCGCCCGAGCACCTCTCCGACGACGAGATCCTGGCGCTCATCCAGGGATGGATCCGCGAGGAGAAGACGACGTTCCTGAAGCGCGCGGCCGAGCGCAGCGACACGCCGCTGCCCGAGCTGGTCGACGCGCTGCAGCGCTTCCGCCAGGGCGGCATCGAGGAGGCCGACCTGTCGACCGCGACCCAGCTCGGCCTGCGCGCCTCGCTCGCCCGCCGCTTCCTCACCGACCAGCTCGGCGTCGTCAACCTCGCCAAGCAGGCGCTCTCGGTCGCCGACTTCCACGACCTGGCGCAGCGTCTGGTCGCGCCCACGCGCAGCCACGGGCGGATCGGCGGCAAGTCGGCCGGCCTCTATCTCGCCGCCAAGATCGTCGAGCGGGCGCGCGAGTACTCGGCCACGCTCGGTGAGATCCGGGTGCCGAGCAGCTGGTACGTGCCCTCCGACGGCATCCTCGACTTCCTCAACTACAACGACCTCGCCGAGGTCCACAGCCGCAAGTACCTCGAGCCCGAGCGCATCCGGCTCGAGTATCCCCACCTCGTGCAGCTGTTCAAGAGCGCCTTCTTCTCGCCCGAGATCCTGCGCGGGCTGGGCGCGGTGCTCGACGACCTCGAGGGGCGGCCGATCATCGTGCGCTCCTCGTCGCTGCTCGAGGACCGGCTCGGCTCGGCCTTCTCCGGCAAGTACAAGAGCCTCTTCCTGGCCAACACCGGCTCGAAGCGCGAGCGGCTGGCGGCGTTGACCGACGCCATCGCCGAGGTCTACGCCTCGGTCTTCGCCCCCGACCCGATCGAGTACCGGGCGCGCCGCGGCTTCCTCGACATGCACGAGGAGATGGGGATCTTGATTCAGGAGGTGGTCGGCCGGCGGTTCGGCGACTATTTCCTGCCGGTCTTCTCCGGCGTCGCCTTCTCGAACAACGAGTTCCGCTGGTCGGCGCGCATCCGCCGCGAGGACGGGCTGCTGCGCCTGGTGCCCGGCCTCGGCACCCGCGCCGTCGACCGGCTGGCCGACGACTACCCGGTGCTGATCGCCCCCGGGCAGCCGGGCCTGAGGGTCAACCAGACCGCCGAGGAGGCGCAGCGCTATTCGCCCAAGAAACTCGACGTGGTCAATCTGAGGAGCGGCGCCTTCGAGACCATCGAGGTCGCCCAGCTGCTCGCCGCGCACGGCGCCGAGTTGCCGCTGGCGCGCCAGCTGCTCTCCGTGGTCGACCAAGACCGGCTGCGCCGCCTCGACGGGCTGGTCGATTTCGCGCGCGACCCGCTCGTGGTGACCTTCGACGGCCTCGTGCGCGACACCGACTTCGTCGCCCGCATGCGCGCCCTGCTCGACTTGCTGCGCGACCGGCTCGAGACGCCGGTCGACGTCGAGTTCGCCTGCGACGGCGAGGCGCTCTACCTGCTGCAGTGCCGGCCACAGGGCTCGACGCTCGGCGACCGGCCGGCAACCATCCCGGCCGACCTGCCGCCCGAGCGGGTGCTGTTCACCGCCAATCGCTACGTCTCGAACGGCCACGTTCCCGACCTGACCCATGTCGTCTACGTCGACCCCGACGCCTACGCGCGGCTCGAGCAGGGGCGCCTGCGTGAGGTCGGACGCGCCGTCGGCCGGCTCAACCGGCTGCTGCCCAAGCGCGGCTTCGCGCTGATGGGGCCCGGCCGTTGGGGGAGCCGAGGCGACGTCCGCTTGGGCGTGCCGGTCGGCTATGCCGACATCAGCAACGCCGCGGTGCTGATCGAGATGGCGCGAGCGCGGGGCGGCTATGTCCCCGACCTCTCCTTCGGCACCCACTTCTTCCAGGACTTGGTCGAGTCGTCGATCCGCTACCTGCCGCTCTACCCCGACGACCCGCAGGTCCGCTTCGCCGAGTCCTTCTTCACCGGCCGGGCCAACCAGCTCGCGCGGCTGGCGCCCGACCTCGCCGACCTCGCGGAGGTGGTGCGCGTCATCGACGTGCGCGAGGCGACCGGCGGCCTGGTGCTCCAGGTGCTGATGAACGGCGAGCTCGACCGGGCGGTCGGACTGCTGACTCCGGCCACCGACTCCGGGGGCGCCGACGGGAGCCCGGCGGGCGGCTGGGGGGGGGCCGTCTCGGCCGAGTGGCGCGGCGAGGACCACTGGCTCTGGCGGCAGCGCATGGCCGAGCGCCTCGCCGACCAGATCGACGCCGAGCGCTTCGGCGTCATCGCGGTCTACCTCGCCGGCAGCGCGCGCAGCGCGAGCGCCGGGCCGGCGAGCGACATCGACCTGGTCGTCCACCTGCGGCCGGAGCTGCCGCCCGAGCGCCGGCGCGAGCTCGAGACCTGGCTCGACGGCTGGAGCCGGGCGCTCGCCGAGGTCAACTACCTGCGCACGGGTGTCGCCCGGGAGCGGCTCTTGGATCTCCACTGGCTCGGGGCGGCCGTCGCCGACGGGGGCATCGAGACGCTGCCGGAGGGCGCCCGCCGGCTCGCCCTCGGCGGGCGCCGGGCGGGCTGACCGACGGGGCCGGAGCGCGAGCGCCGCCCACCCCGCCGGGCTGGGGAGCCGGCGCCCGGCGGGAGCATCCTAGGCGCGACCCATCCCACGAACGCGGGATCCGGCTTGCCCCTGGGTTCCGCCGGAGGACTCCGATGAGCGATCATGTTTCCACCCTGCTGGCCGAGCAGAAGCCCGAAACGCGCCGTGAACCGCGGACCGGAGGCGGTCCGCCGAGGAGACCGATGAGCGAGTACGTGCAGTCGTTGATGGCCGAGGTCAAGGCGAAGAACCCGTCGGAGCCGGAGTTCCACCAAGCGGTCGAGGAGGTCGCCGACTCGCTGTCGCTGGTGCTCGAGCGCCACCCCGAGTACCGCCACGCCAAGATCCTCGAGCGGATCATCGAGCCGGAGCGGGTGGTGCTCTTCCGCGTCCCGTGGGTCGACGACCAGGGCGAGGTGCGGATCAACCGCGGCTTCCGCATCGAGATGAACAGCGCGATCGGCCCCTACAAGGGGGGGCTGCGCTTCCACCCCTCGGTCAATCTCGGCATCCTCAAGTTCCTGGCCTTCGAGCAGGTGTTCAAGAACAGCCTGACCACCCTGCCGATGGGCGGCGGCAAGGGGGGCTCGGACTTCGACCCGAAGGGCAAGAGCGACGGCGAGGTCATGCGCTTCTGCCAGTCGTTCATGAGCGAGCTCTACCGCCACATCGGGCCGAACACCGACGTGCCGGCGGGCGACATCGGCGTCGGCGGCCGCGAGATCGGCTTCCTGTTCGGCATGTACAAGAAGCTCAGGAACGAGTTCACCGGCGTGCTCACCGGCAAGGGGCTCAACTGGGGCGGCTCGCTGATCCGGCCGGAGGCGACCGGATACGGCTGCGTCTACTTCGCCGCCGAGATGCTCGCCACCCGCGGCCAGACGCTCGAGGGCAAGACCTGCCTGGTCTCGGGCAGCGGCAACGTCGCGCAGTACACCGCCGAGAAGCTGCTCGACCTGGGCGCCAAGCCGGTGACCTTCTCCGACTCGACCGGCTACGTCTACGACCCGGCCGGCATCGACCGCGAGAAGCTCGCCTGGGTGATGTCGCTCAAGAACCTGCGGCGCGGTCGGATCGAGGAGTACGCGCAGAAGTTCTCCGGCGTCGAGTACTTCGCCTTCGACCCGAAGGTCGACCACAACCCGCTCTGGAGCCATCCGGCCGACTGCGCCTTCCCGTCGGCGACGCAGAACGAGATCAACGGCAAGGATGCCGAGCACCTGCTCGCCGGCGGCGTCTACGTGGTCGCCGAGGGCGCCAACATGCCCTCGACCCTCGAGGCGGTCGAGCGCTTCGTCGAGGCGGGCATCCTCTACGGGCCGGGCAAGGCCGCCAACGCCGGCGGCGTGGCGACCTCCGGGCTCGAGATGGCCCAGAACAGCATGCGCTTCTCCTGGACGCGCGACGAGGTCGACAACCGCCTGCGGTTGATCATGAAGAGCATCCACGAGGCCTGCGTGGGGACCGCCGAGCGCTTCGGCACGCCGGGCAACTACGTCAACGGCGCCAACATCGCCGGCTTCCTGAAGGTCGCCGACGCGATGATGGACCAGGGGGTGGTCTGACCCGGCCGGGCGCGGCGCGGCCGCGGTTCCGCGAGTTCCAGGAGCTGATGCGCTTCCGCATCCTGGACATCCTCCTGGTCGCGACCCCCTACGACACCTTCCTACTCGAGGAGGCGGGCGAGCTCGCCGAGCGGATGCTCGGCGAGTTCCGCAACCTCGACCTGCACTACGCGCCCGGCCTGACCGGCGTGGCGACCGGTGCCGAAGCCTTGCGCCTGGCGCGCGAACAGCGGCGCTTCAACCTGATCATCGCGGCGCCCTACGTCGCCGACACCAACGCCGTCGAGTTGGCGCGCGAGGTGCGCGCGGCGGGGCTCGACGTGCCGGTCGTGCTGCTGGCGCGCGCGCGCGAGGAGCTCGCCCACTTCGTCGCCCGGCAGGGCCTCGACGGCCTCGAGCGCGCCTTCCTCTGGCAGGGGGACGCGCGCATCCTGGTCGCCATCGTCAAGTCGGTCGAGGACCGCCGCAACGTCGCCCACGACAGCGCGAGCTTCGGCGTCCAGGTGATCCTGCTGATCGAGGACCGGGTGCGGCAGTACAGCTCGTTCCTGCCGGCGATGTACGCGACGCTGCTCGGCCACTCGCAGCGCGTGGTCGGCGAGGGCTTGAACCTCTCGCAGAAGATCCTGCGCATGCGGGCGCGCCCGAAGATCCTCCTGTGCACCACCTGGGAGGAGGCCGAGGCCGCCTTCGACGCCTACGCCGACGAGGTGCTGGGCATCGTCTCCGACGTCGAGTTCCCGCGCGACGGGGCGAAGTCGCCGACCGCGGGAGTCGACTTCGCCCGCCGGGTGCGCGCGGTGCATCCCGACGTGCCGGTCATCCTGCACTCGTCGCAGCCGGAGAACGAGCAGGTGGCGCGGGCGCTGGGGGCGAACTTCCTGCTCAAGGGCTCGCCCTTCCTGCTCGAGAACCTGGGGCAGGTGATGCTCGAGGACTTCGGCTTCGGCGACTTCGTCTTCCGCCGGCCGGACGGCGCGGAGGTCGGCCGCGCCGCCGACTTGAAGCAGCTCGAGGAGCGGCTGGCGACCGTGCCGGAGGAGTCGCTCGAGTACCACGCCACGCGCAACCACTTCTCGCGCTGGTTGAAGGCGCGCACGGTGTTCGACGTCGCCCACGCGCTGCGCCCCCGCCGGGTCGAGGACTTTCCTTCGATCGCCGCGCTGCGCCGGCACCTGGTCGACTCGATCGCCGAGCACCGGCGCGCGCAGGCGCAGCTGGTGGTCGCCGACTTCGAGCGCGAGACCTTCGACTTCTCGAGCGACTTCTACCGGATCGGCGGCGGCTCGCTCGGCGGCAAGGCGCGCGGCCTGGTCTTCCTGCGGCGGCTGCTCGCCGAGCGGGACCTGGCGCGCCGCTACCCCGGCATCGCGGTCGAGGTGCCGCCGGCCGTGGTGCTCGGCACCGACCTGTTCGACCGCTTCCTGGCCGACAACGATCTGCGCCGCTTCGCCACCGAGTGCCGGGACGACGCCGAGCTGCACCGCCGCTTCGCCGCGGCGCGCCTGCCCGAGAGCCTCGAGCGCGACCTCGAGCGCTTCCTCGAGCTGGCCCGCTTTCCGCTCGCGGTGCGCTCCTCGTCGCTGCTCGAGGACTCGGTCCACTCGCCCTTCACCGGTGTCTACGAGACCCTGATGCTGGCCAACGACGAGGCGGACCCCGGCGCGCGCCTGGCCCGGCTCGGCGCGGCGATCCGGCGCGTCTACGCCTCGACCTTCGCGCGCGCCGCCAAGGTCTACCTCGAGGCGACCACCCACCGGCTCGAGGAGGAGAAGATGGCGGTGATCCTCCAGCGCATCGCCGGGACCCGGCACGGCGACCGCTTCTACCCGACGCTCGCCGGCGTGGCGCGCTCGCACAACTTCTACCCGAGCGGCCCGATGCGCGCCGAGGAGGGCATCGCGGCGGTCGCGCTCGGCCTCGGCCGCACGGTGGTCGAGGGCGGCGCCTGCCTGCGCTTCTGTCCGCGCCATCCGCGCAGCGTCCCGCAGCTCGCCACCGTGCGCGAGGCGCTCGCGACCACCCAGCGCGACTTCTGGGCGCTGCCGGTCGGGCGGGGCGGAGGCGGCGACGACGGCATGCGCGAGGCGCTCTATCCGCTCGAGGTCGCCGAGCGGGACGGCGAGCTCGCGCCGCTCGCCTCGACCTACTCGCCGGCCGACGACTCCCTGTCGGAAGGGCTCGGCCGCGCGGGCACGCGGGTCGTGACCTGCGCGCCGATCCTCGGCCGCGGTCAGCCGCCGCTCGCCGATCTGCTCGCCGACCTGCTGGCCGAGGGGGCGCAGGCGATGGGCGCGGCGGTGGAGATCGAGTTCGCCCTCGAGCTCGACCGGCGCGGGTGGCAGCGGGGCCGCTTCGCCCCCTTGCAGATGCGGCCGCTCGGGCTCGAGGCCGGCCAGGCGCCGCTCGAGATCGGCGAGGTCGCGCCGGCCGACCTGGTCTGCCGCTCCGAACGGGTGCTCGGCAACGGCCGGATCGACGGCCTGCGCCACGCGGTCGTGGTCGATTGGGACCGCTTCGACCGGGCACGCAGCCGGGAGGCGGCGGCGGCGATCGCGCGCTTCAACGCGCGACTGGTGGCCGAGCGGGCGCCCTACCTGCTGGTCGGCGTCGGCCGCTGGGGATCGCGCGACCCTTGGCTCGGCATTCCGGTGACCTGGGACCAGGTCTGCGGCGCGCGGGTGATCGTCGAGGCGGGGCTGCGCGATCTGGCCGTCGCGCCCTCCCAGGGAAGCCACTTCTTCCAGAACCTGACCTCCTTCGACGTCGGCTTCTTCTCGGTCGAGGAGGGCGATCCGAGCGGCTTCGTCGACTGGCAGTGGCTGGCGGCGCGGCCGGCGCTCGCCGAGGAGGGCGCGGTGCGGCTGCTCGTCTTCGAGGCGCCGCTCGCCGCGCGCATGGACGGCCGCCGGGGCGCCGGCGTGGTGCTCAAGCCGGGAGCCGGAGCCGTCGACGCCTGAGCCCGCTCAGCCGACGGGCAGCGGGCTGGGGCGGTGCAGCAGGTAGCCCTGGGCGAAGTCGACGCCGACTTCGGTCAGCACGTCGAGCGTCTCGCGGTCCTCGACCCCCTCGGCGATCGTCTTCATGCCGAGCACCTGGCCGATCTGCTGGATCGATTCGACCAGAGCGCGCTGGATCGGGTCGGTCGCCAGCTGGTGAATGAACGAGGCGTCGATCTTCAAGAAGTCGACCGGCAGGTTCTTCAGGTAGGCGAAGGAGGAGAAGCCGGCGCCGAAGTCGTCGAGCACGAAGCGGCAGCCGAGCGCGCGCAGCGCCGAGATGAAGCGCAGCGCCGAGGAGAGATTGGCGATCGCCGCGGTCTCGGTGATCTCGAAGCAGACGCGGTGCGGGTCGATGCCGCTCTTGTCGAGCTCGGCCAGCGCGTGATCGAGGAAGCCCTCCTCGCCGAGCGACTGGCCGGAGACGTTGACCGAGAAGGTCGCCGGCAGGCTGGCGTCGGAGACGTCGCGCGGCGCCAGCTGGCGCAGGCTCTCGCTGACCACCCAGCGGTCGAGCGTCGAGATCAGGTGGTAGCGCTCGGCCGCCGCGATGAACGAGGCGGTCGGCACCGACTCCCCCCGCTCGGAGAGCATGCGGATGAAGATCTCGGCCATCGGCGGGCGCGCGGCGCGGGCGCCGCCGCCGAGCGGCACGATGCGCTGGTGGTAGAGCCGGAAGCGGCCGCTCTCGAAGGCGCGGTGGATCTGCTGGATCCACTGCAGCTCGCCGACCCGCCGCGCGATCGCGTCGTCGCCCGGACGGTACTCGTGGACCCGGTTGCCGCCGCGCTGCTTGGCGACGAAGCAGGCGGCGTCGGCCGCGGCGAGGGTCGCCGCGCCGTCGCGGGTCGCCGCCCCGGCGAGCGCGACGCCGATCGAGGCGGAGATCTCGAACACGCGGTCCTCCCAGGAAAAGCGCGTCTGCTCGAGGGCGCGCTTGACCTCGCGCGCGGCGGCGAGCGCCTGCTGGGCGTCGGTGTGCGGCAGCAGCGCCGCGAACTCGTCGGCGCCCAGCCGCGCCAGGCTGGCGCCGGCCGGCCGCGCCTGCTCCAGCCGCTCGGTGACCAGCTTGAGCAGCTCGTCGCCGGCGAAGTGCCCCGAGCTGTCGTTGATCGTCTTGAACTGGTCGAGGTCGAGGAAGAGGACCGCCGGGGGCGCCTCGCCCTCCCGCGCGCGCCGCACCGCGCGCTCGACCTCCTCCTCGAAAGTCCGGCGGTTGAGCAGGCCGGTCAGCGGGTCGTGGGTGGAGAGGAAGCTGCGCTCCCGCTCCATCTGGCGCAGCTCGGTGACGTCCTTGAAGGCGAGCACGGCGCCGATCGTGCGCCCCTGGCGATTGACGATCGGCGAGGCCGAGTCGCGCACCGCGACCGGCTGGCCGTCGCGCGGCTGCAGCATGCGCTCGCCCGGGAATTCGACGTAGCGCCCCTCGGCCAGGCAGCGCGTCACCGGATCGAGCAGCATGGTGTGCGTCTCGGGGTCGACCACCTGGAAGACGTCGCGCAGGTGCTTGCCGTAGGCGTCGTGGATCGGCCAGCCGGTGAGCCGCTCGGCCGCCGGGTTCATGTAGTCGATCATGCCGCGCACGTCGGTGCGGATGACGCCGTCGCCGATCGAGGCGAGGGTCACCTGGGCGCGCTCCTTCTCCTGGAAGAGCGCCTCCTCGGCCAGCTTGCGATGGGTGATGTCGATCGACACGCCGAGCATGCGCACCGCCTTGCCGGTGGCGTCGCGCACGACCTTGCCGCGCGCCGACAGCCAGCGCGTGCGTCCGGTGGGCAGCACCAGGCGGTGCTCGACGAAGTAGTCGCGGTCCTCGTCGAGCGCCGCCTCGAGCGCCCCCTCCAGCCGGGCGAGGTCCTGGGGGTGGACCAGGGCGAGGAACTCCTTGATCGACCCGGTCTGCTCGGCGCCGATGTCGAGCAGGTTCCTGGCGTGCGCCGAGTAGTAGAGCTGGTCGCTGGCGATGTCCCAGTCCCAGACGATGATGTCGCCGGCCTGCTGCGCCAGCTGCAGGCGCTCCTCGCTGGCGCGCAGCGCCTCGCCGGCCCGCCGCCGCTCGGTGACGTCGAAGGCGGTGCCCAGTCCGGCCAGCCGGCCGGCCAGCTCGATGGTCGACAGCGACAGCTCGACCCAGCGCTCGTCGCCGTCCTTGCGGCGCACTTTGACCTCGTAGCGGCGCGGCGTGGTGTCGCGCCGGCGTAGGCGCTCCTCCCAGCGCTCGTCGAGCTGCGCGCGCGCCGAGGCGTCGACCAGGTCGAGCGGGGAGCGGGCGAGCAGCTCCTCGCGCGAGTAGCCGGTCATCCGCTCGAGGGCGCGGTTGACCCAGAGGATGGAGTCGCGGTCGTGGACCAGGATGCCGAGCGTGGTCGACTCGGCGACCACGCGCAGCCAGTCGGTGCTGCCCTCCAGGCTCTCGACGGAGAGCCTGGGGATCGGGCGCGCATCCTCGCCGAGCGAGCTCTCGAGCTCGCGCAGCGAGCGGGGCGACTCGCTCTCCGGCTTCTTCAACGACCGGAGTCTAGCCCGGCCTCGCGCGGGGGCGCCAATCGCCCGGCGGCGGCCGGCGCGCCCGCCCGCTCATTGGTAGCGGCGACCGGCGCGCTCGACCGACTCGACCCAGAGGATCTCGCAGCCGCCGTCGCCATGGTCGGTGCGCACGGTCGAGGTCTCCCAGCGCAGGCCGGGGGCCGAGACGTCGACCAGCAGCCCCCGGAGCCGCACGTCGTCGCCCGGTCCGACGGCGAGCAGGGCGCGCCGGACGTTGGCGGTCGCCGGGATCAGGTGGGTGTTGGCCGAGTGGCGCACGACGTAGCTCGCGTCGATGCGCGGGTCGGCACTGCGCCAGAAGTAGAAGCGCCAGCTCTGCGAGTAGTCGAGGGCGTCGCGGTAGCGCGGCTCGGGCAGCTCGCCCCAGGCGAGGATCAGATCGACCGGGGAGAGGAAGGCGGTGGCGTCGAAGCGGTAGCGCTCGCTCCCCTCGACGCGGGCGGCGACGTCGTAGGCCGCCCGCGGCAGGATGCGCGCCGGGCCGTGGCGGGTCTCGACCGTGAACGGCGCGCGGTCGGTCGGCGTCTGCACCGGCTCGCGCCGCCAGTCGACCGGCTCGGCGACGGCGACGGCGCTCGGCCGGCCGGTGAGCCAGCCGAGGGCGAGCGCCAGGGCGACCGACCCCCAGGCGGCGAGCCGTCGCGCCGTCATCCGCCGGCTCCGGCCCGGCGTCAGCCGCCGCCGCGCAGCGCCTCGAGCGCCTTCTGGGTCGCCTCGGCCTCGGCGGCCTTGCCGGCGGCGCGGAAGACCTCGATCTTGCGCTCGTAGGCCTTGAAGTTGCGCGGCGCGATCTCGATCACCCGGTCGAGCTCGGCGATCGCCTGGTCCCACTCCTTGGCGTCGATGTGCATCTCGGCCTGCGCCTGGTGCACCTGGTAGAGCTTGGGGTCGTGCTCGAGCGCCTGCGCGAAGCGGCGGCGCGCGGCCTCGGCGTTGCGCTCGTTCCAGGCGGCGGCACCGGCGTTGAACAGGAACTTCGCCACCTCCGGGCTCTTGTCCTTCTCGGCCAGCAGGTCGAGCGCGGCCTCGGCCTCGGCGGCGCGGCCGAGGCCGGCGAGCGCCTCGTAGCGGTCGCGCAGGACCTCGGCGTCGTCGGGCAGGGAGGCGAGTACCTTCTCGCCCGCCGCGAGCGCCTGCTCGTAGCGGTTGCCCATGAGGTGGAGGCGGGAGAGCACGCGCCAGGCCTCGACGAAGTCGGGCTTGGCGGCCACCGCCTCCTCGAAGCGGGCGATGGCGGCGTCGGTGTCGCGCACCTGAAGCGCCCGCACGCCTTCGTTGTAGATCTCGAGCGGCCCGCGCGGGACGAGCGTGACGTCGACCTCCGCGTTCTGGCCGGGGCGGAAGCCCTGGGCGGCGAGATCGAGCCGATCCTCGCGGGGCGTGAAGCCCTCGAGCCCGACCTTGAGCAGGTAGGCGCGGTCGAAGTCGGGGATCTCGGCCTTGTACTTCCCCTTCTTGTCGGTGACGCCGGCGACGGTGAACGGCTCGCCGGTCTCGGCGGAGAGCGAGATGGCGGCGCCGGCGATCGGCTCGCCGTCGACGCCCTGGACGGTGACCTCGAGCCGGCTCTTGGCGGCGTGGGCGGAGGCTGCGAGCGCGACGGCCGCCGAGAGGGCGAGGACCAGAGTTCTTCGAAGCACGGGATTCTCCTTCGGGGGATTGGGGTTGTGCGCGGAGCCCCGATTCTACACGGGCGGGCGCGACGGTCGCCGCCGCCCGGCGGGGCGGTGGGCCCGCTCCGCGCGCACGAAAAAGCCCCGGCGCCGCGCGGGCGCCGGGGCCGAGGACTGCGCGAAGCGGAGACGGCCTACATCGCCGGCGCGGCCGGAGCCGGCGCCGGGGCGGGAGCCGCCTTCTTCTTGCGAGCGGGCTTCTTGGCCTTCTTGGTCGCCTTCTTCTTGGCGGCCTTCTTGGTGGCCTTCTTCTTGGTGGCCTTCTTCTTGGTGGCCTTCTTCTTCGTCGCCTTCTT
>WYBK01000328.1 GCA_011525905.1 Acidobacteriota bacterium | reverse complement strand
GAGGCGATCGGCGGCGGCGGCGGGCCGAGCCCGGTCGAGATCCCGACCCTCGGGCACCTCGGGTTGGCGCTGATGGCCGGCCTGCTGGCCTTGGCAGGCCGGTCCACCCTCCGGCGCCGCGCCTGAGGATCAGCGCCCGCGCGGCGACCCGCGCCCCCGGGCCTACGGGGGCAGGAGGCAGGCTCGCGATCGCACGGCCTGTCCCAGCGCCGCGGCTTCCCGAAGCCACGAAACCGGGGGGCTCGAATCTGCAGCGGCGTTCGAAATTCTGCGCCGGCGCCGAACACCGGCTCGTCGACTGCCCCGACGATCAGCGCGCCGTGCAAACCCCGCTCGAGTGGCGCGGTCGCGTCGAAGACGGTCGCTTCGCGCTGAACGGCAGTCCCTCTCGCCGCTCCGGATCCGGCCGCGCGTCCGCGAGGCTCTCATCGAACGCGACGGCGCCCACTCGGTATCTGTCCCGAATCACGCGGGTTGCGCGGACGCTCGGCCGCGCTCGGGGATGGCGCGGCGGAGCAGCAGGATGGCGACGAGCACCGCGAGCGCGACGTCGATCGACCCGCAGAACGCCGGCCAGAACGGCGGCATGCCAGGGTTCGCGATCAGGCGGGGGTGCACCACCCAGTCGAAGACTCCGTGACCGGCGATCCCGGCCGCGACCCACCACAGGCTGGCACGGAACCCGACGATCGCGACGACGACGAACAACGTCGCCGCGATCAGCTCGCTCGCCAGTGCCTGCGCTCCACCCATGGTCGCGAACAGGACGTAGTACGCCGCGATCACGATGAGCGCGACCGGATAGAGCGCGCGGTCGCGGTCGAGGCCCGAGAGCCGACCCAGCGCGACGATGGCTAGCGCGAGCGCGACGCCGATGAGCACCGGCGGGGTGAACACGCGTTGGAAGCTACCACGCTGGTCTGCGTGGGATCTGGAGCTCCGGTTCCTTCAGCACATGCGGCGGTGGGGCCGCGCGGCTCCGGCGGCACCGCCTCGGGGGTCGGGCCGTCGCGCGCCGGCGGGTGGCGTGCGGCGAGCGCAGGGGAGCTACCCTGCTCTTCGTCATGTGCGCTCCGCGACCGCTCGTCGCCCGCCCGCCGCCCCTCCCTCCCCGGGTGGCCGCGCTGCTGCTGCTCGCCGCGCTGGCCGCCCCGCTGGCGGCCCACTCCGACACCGACGACCTCGGCGCCCGGATCGACGCCCTGATCGCCCGTCACCATGAGCTCGGCCGCTTCAACGGCACGGCGCTGGTCGCCGTCGACGGCCGCGTCGTCCTCGCCAAGGGCTACGGCAGCGCCAACTTCGAGTTCGGCGTCGCCAACGACCCGGCGACCCGGCACTGGATCGGCTCGGTGACCAAGGTATTCACCGCGACCGCCGTCCTGCGCCTCGCCGACCGCGGGGCGCTCCGGCTCGAGCAGACCCTGGCGGAGCTGCTGCCCTGGTATCGCCAGGACACCGGTGGCCGGGTCACCGTGCGCCACCTGCTCACCCACACCTCCGGCATTCCGGACTACATGCACCTGCCGGGCGTCGGCCGCGAGGGCTTCCGGCGCGAGGTCGGCGACGCCCCGATCGAAGTCCGCCCCTTCGCCGAGACGTGGTGCAGCGGCGATCTCGACTGGCCGCCGGGGACGCGCTGGGGCTACTCGAACTCGGGCTACGTCCTGCTCGCCGCGATCGTCGAGCAGGTCGCCGGCCGGCCCTTCGCCGCCGCGCTGCGCGAGCTCGTGCTCGACCCGGCCGGCATGACCGACACGGTCGACCTCGCGATGCAGCCGCGCGCGGTCGTCGATCGCCTGACGCCGGGCTACGAGCTCGGACCGGATGGCCTGCTCACGCGCCGTGCCTGGAACGTCTCGACCACCTACGGCGCCGGCTCGCTGGTCAGCACCGTGGGCGACCTGTTCCGCTTCGACCGCGCGCTCGAGCGCCCCGGCTTCCTGTCGCCGGCGAGCCGCGCGGCGATGTTCACCGAGGGGCCCGGCCACTGGGGCTGCGGCTGGGAGGTGCGCACGCTGCCGATCGGGCCCGCGGGCGCGCCGCGCACGGTCGCCGGGCACGAGGGGTACCTGTTCTGGTCGATCGCCCGCATCTACCGCGTCGCCGAGGACGGCCTGTTCGTCGCGCTGGTCAACAACACCGGCGACGCGCCGCTGCCGCCGCTGTTCGCGGGCATCGCCGATCTGATCTACGGCCGCGAGCCGGCCTGGCCGCTGCCGGCGGCCGCCGACGAAGTCGCCGCCCTCGCCCTCGAGCGGGGGGGCGCCGCCGCCGTGGCGCGCTACCAGGAGCTCCGGGCGACGCGCCCCGGGGAGCTCGAGTTCGACGAAGCCGGCCTCAATCGGCTGGGCTACCGGCTGCTCGGCGCCGGTCGGGCGGCGGACGCGACCGCGCTCTTCCGTCTGATGGTCGAGCTCTACCCGCGGTCCGCCAACGCCTGGGACAGCCTCGGCGAGGGCCTGGCGGCGGCCGGCGAGCGCACGGAGGCGATCCGCGCCTATGCCCGTTCGCTCGAGCTCGATCCGACCAACGCGAACGCGGCCCGCCAGCTCGCCCGCCTGGTCGGGAACTGACCCTCGGCCGCCTCGCCCGCGCGCGGCGCGCACGCGGCTTCCCTCGCCAGAGGGGCTCGGAGGGGGCTCGGAGCCGGTCGCCCCCGACGGGCAGCGGATCCGTTCCGGCAACTGTTCGAAGCCTTAGACTCCGGGCGTGCTGCGCGTCCGTCTCCTGGGCATCGAGCGGCCGACCCTCTCGGCGACCCCGAGGTGCCGCCCGCCGGCGCCGCGATGAGCGACCGGCACGTCGCCGAATTCGTCGGTCTGGCCCTGGCGGCCGGCGCGCTCGCCTACCGGCACTTCTTCGGCCGTGACGCCAAGATCAAGCGCGCGCTCGCGAAGCTCCCGCGCGCTCGCCTCGCCGACGCGGCCGCCGGCCGCCCGGTCAAGGCCGTCGCGCGCCTGGAGGGGCTCGGCGAGCCGCTCGTCGCGCCGCTCTCGAAGCGGCGCTGCGTCCACTTCGACCTCATCATCGAGCAGTGGGTCTCCTCCGGACGTAGCGGCCGGTGGGAGACCGTCGTCCAGGAGAGCGCGAGCCAGCGGTTCCTGGTTCGCGACAGCAGCGGCTGCGCGCTGGTAAACCCCGACGGCGCGGAGATCGCGGTCCACCGGGACGAGCACTACGTCTCCGGCCCGCTGCGCAGTGCCACTCCCGAGCTCGAGGAGCTGCTCGAGAGATACGGCCAGAAGTCGGTCGGCAGGCTCGGCTTCAGCCGCAAGCTGCGCTACCGCGAGGGAGTGATCGAGGCGGGCGAGCACGTGGCGATCCACGGCGTCGCGACCCGCTGGACCGACGGCCCGGGCGCGTCCGTCGAGGGTCTGCCGGCAGGACGGCGGATCGACTGGGTCTTCGCGACGACCGTCGAAGCCCCACTCCGGCTGAGCGACGATCCCGCGGCGCTCCTCGCGCCGGACCGCGAGCGCTGAGGTC
>WYBK01000048.1 GCA_011525905.1 Acidobacteriota bacterium | reverse complement strand
TCGCGCCCGATCTCGAAGGCGAGCCGCCACTGGGCGAAGAGCGTCCGCCAGGCGGCGATCAGGCTCGCGCCCGGCTCGTAGATGTGGGTCGCCTCCGAGGTCACGCCGTTGAGCTCGATGATCCGCAGGTCGCGGCCGGCGCGCAGCGACTCGACCGAGGGGCAGCGCAAGTCGAAGCGGCCGAAGTGGAAGCCGGGGAAGGTTCGGGCGATCCGGTCGATCGCGGCGGCGAGCTCGGGAGTCGCGAGCGCGCGCCCGTCGCGGAATACCGTCCCCCGGCAGTGGTTGCCGATGTCGGTCAGCTCGACCCGCTCGCCGCGCGCGGGCACGGCGTCGAGCCGGTCGGCGTGGCGCTCGAGGTAGAGCGGCGCCATGCAGACGGCGCGGTCGTCGGTGAGGATCAGCCGTTCGAGCGGGCTCTCGCCGTCGCCGGTGACCGCCGGGAAGCTCTTGGCCGTGATCGAGAAGATCGACCCGGCGGGCTCGGCGGGGCGGCGCACGTAGAAGACGCCGTACTCCTCGCCGGCGGCGTACTCCTGGACGAGAACGACGGGGGGCGCCGCGTGGAGCCAGCGTTCGACGCCGGCCGGGTCGCGCAGGATGGCGACGCCGGCGCCCCGTTCGCCGACGTCGGGCTTGCCGACGAAGGGGTAGTCGATCCCGAGCCGCCGCCGCGCGGCATCGACCGCGGCGAGGCGGTCTTCGGCTCCCTCGGGCAGCTCGACGCGCTCGAAGCGAGGGACCACTTCCGGCGGCAGCTTGCCGAGGATCTCGCTCTTCGACTCGAGCACGAAGCCCCCCGCGGGGATCCCCGGGTTGGCCGCGGTGAACAGCGCGAGGCCGCGGTGGCGCAGGCCGAGCCAGAGGACGTAGGTGAGCACCGGGGCGTTGAAGAGCGCGAGCGGCCAGAACTCCCAGCGGGTCGCGCGCCGGAAGCGGCCGAGCAGGAGGCGGCGCCCCCGCCAGGTGAGCGCCGGCAGCAGCACCTTGACCACCAGCAGCGCGAGCAGCAGCGCCGCCGCGAGCCCGGGCAGCGCCCAGCGCTCGTAGCTCGCGAACCAGCGTTCGACCGCGCCTCCGGTCGCCCAGGAGAGCCCGACCAGCAGCGGCGTCCAGACCGCCGCCGCGCCCGCCAGCGCGAGCGCGAGCGGCCGGACCGGGGCGCGCAGCACGCCGGCGGCGAGGTAGAGCGGCAGCCGGCTGCCGGGCAGGAAGCGCGAGGCGACGATCAGCCGGAGGCCGCGTGCCTCGAACCAGCGCTCCGCCCGCTCGAGCGCCGCCGGCGAGACGAGCCAGCGGATCGGCGCCCGCTCGACCGCGCCCCGGCCGAGCGTGCGCCCCGCGACCACCAGGAGCAGGTCGCCCGCGAAGATGCCGACGAGGCAGGCGCCGACCGCGGCCGGAAAGTCGAGCACGCCGCGCGCCACCAGGAGCCCGGCGGCGACGCAGGTCAGGTCTTCGGAGAGCAGCGTCGCCAGCGCGAGGCCGGCGAGCAGCAGCAGGAGCCCGCCCCCGTCCGCCGGCGGCGTCAGACCGGCGAGCCAGTCGCCGGGCGGGCCACCGGCGAGAGGCGGCGCGGCCGCTTCGAGGCTCACCGGAGCGCTCGCACCGGGTCGAGCGGCCAGTCGAGCTCGATCGCCGGCGCGCCGGCGCAGGGGCTGCCCGGGCGGTAGCTCATGCGCACCCGCCCGGGCGCGAGCTCGAGCTCGACGAACGACACGGTCGCCGCCTCCGAGCGGTGCATGCAGATCGAGAATGCGTGCGGGTGGGGCTCGTGGCTCGCGTGGAGGGCGCGGTGGTCCTCGGGTCCCCAGGCGGCGCCGCGCGCGGCGCGGCGCGCGCGCCAGACCGCCTCGCGGGGCCCGCGGGCGAGCTCGTCGCCCAGGCCGGAGGAGCAGAGGATGCCCGCGGCCGGGTCGGCGGCGCGCGGCTCGAGCCGATGGCCGTCCCAGGCGAGGATCCGGCCGGCGGCCGGCGCGCGCCAGAGGGCGAGGAGGGTGAACGGCGGGTAGCGCGCCAGGTCGAGGCCCGCGAGCCGGCCGTCGAGCGCATCGGGTCCGGCGCTGCGGGCGAGCGCCGCCGGGATCTCCCCCCGGCTGCGCGAGCCGGGAGGCGCCGGCCGGCCCTCGTTCCGGTTGAGCAGGGCGAGCGCGAGGCCCCGTTCGGTCCCGAGGATCCAGGTGCCGCCGGCGCGGCCGTCGACTGGGGCGAGCGCACCGATGCCGTCGGCCATGATCCGCCGCGGAGGGAGCGCCGGCTCGCGGTCGAGCAGCTCGTCCCGGTTGAAGAAGAGGTGGAGCGTGCCGCCGGCGCTCAGCCAGCTCGCGGTGCACACTGGGCCTGGCTCCGCCAGTGCTCGAGCGTCGAGGGGGCGACCCCGAAGTCGGCCCCGGGATCGATGCCGTGCCGCTCGAGCAGCAAGCCGATCAGCGCGTAGTGGTGCACGGTGTGGCTGAGCAGGAACTGCAGCTCGCGCCGCAGCGTCGAGCGGCTCCACTGCTCCGCCTCGTCCCCCTGGCCGCACTCGAGGCGCACCTCGGCGGCCGCTCCGATGTCGGCGCCGTCGAGCCGCGCCAGCCCGGCGATCAGCTCGCGGATGCGCGCACGCGCCGCCTCCGGCTCGACCTCGAGGCGCGCCTCGCGCGCGCGGGCGTCGTAGTCGATGCGGTGCGCGTCGAGACCGGCGAGGAAGCGGCTGTAGTGCTCGAGGACGTGGCGGAAATGCGGCCCGACCGGCTTGTGCGGCCCGGCGAAGGCGGCGAGCGGGAGCCGGCCGATCAGCGCCTCGCCCTGTTCGAGCAGGCGCAGGTTGGTCGCGAGAACGCCGGCCGGGGCGAAAGGATTCGGTCTCATGAGGGGAGCTTGCCGGGGCGCGATGATGACGCCTGGGGCGGCGCCGGGTCAAGCGCGGTGGGCTATCCTAGGGGCTGCGATGCGTCCGCCCCGAACGAGGTTTCGCTCTCTCGGCACCCGCTGGTGGGGCGCCGTCCTGGCCGGCGCCGGGCTGCTGCTCGGCGCCGGCGCCGCGCGCGCCGAGAGCGCGCTCGTCCATCGCGTCGAGCTCGATTCGATCGTCCATCCGGTCGCCGCCGAGTTCCTCGCCGACGAGCTCGCGGCGGCCGACGCCGCCGGCGCCGCGGCGCTGCTGGTCGAGCTCGACACGCCCGGCGGCCTGCTCGATTCGACCCGCGCGATGACCGAGGCGATCCTCGCGGCGAAGACGCCGGTGATCGTCTGGGTGGCGCCGGAGGGGGCGCGCGCGGCCTCGGCCGGCTTCTTCCTCCTCCTCGCGGCCGACTTCGCCGCCATGGCGCCCTCGACCAACACCGGCGCCGCGCACCCGGTCGGCGGCGCCGGCGAGACGATCGAGGGGGTGCTCGGCGAGAAGGTCGAACAGGACGCGGCGGCGACCATCCGCGCGCTCGCCGCGCGCCGCGGGCGCAACGTCGAGCGCGCCGAGGCGGCGGTCAAGGAGAGCCTGTCGTTCACCGCCGACGAGGCGCTGGCGGCCGGACTGATCGACCTGGTCGCTCCCGACCTCGCCACGCTGCTCGCCGGGCTCGACGGCCGCGCCTTCGAGAAGCCGGCCGGCACGCCGCGCACCCTGGCGGTGGCCAATGCCACCGTCGTCGAGCGGCCGATGCACGCGCTCAAGCGGCTGCTCTCGACGCTGATCCACCCCAACATCGCCTACCTCCTGATGACGCTCGGCTTCCTCGGTCTCTACTTCGAGCTCTCGCACCCCGGCGCCATCCTGCCGGGGGTGATCGGCGGCATCTGCCTGCTGCTCGGCCTCTACGCGCTCTCGGTGCTGCCGGTCGACTACGCCGGAGTGGGGTTGATCCTGCTCGCGATCGCGCTCTTCGTCGCGGAGGTGAAAGTGACCAGCTACGGCCTGCTGACCGTCGGCGGCGTGATCGCCCTGGTGCTCGGGTCGCTCATGCTGTTCGATTCGCCCGAACCGGCGCTGCGGGTGAGCGTCGGACTGGTGGTGACGGTGTCGCTGGCGTTCGCGGCGGTCGCGGTGCTGCTCGCGAGTCTCGCGCTGCGCGCCCAAGGACGGCGACCGACCACCGGCTCGGAGGGCCTGGTCGGGGCGCGCGCCCGGACGGTGTCGCCGATCGCCCCGCGCGGCAAGGTCTTCCTGCAGGGGGAGTGGTGGAACGCCGAGGCCGAGACCGAGATCCCGGCGGGCGCCGAAGTCGAGGTGGTCTCGGTCGACGGCATGACGCTGCACGTCCGAGCTGCCAACCATGTTTGAGCTCGAGAAGGGAGTGGAGGCGATGACCCCGTTTTCCGCGTTGCCGGTCCTGCTGATCCTCGCGATCTTCCTGCTGACCCGCTGGCTGCGCGTGCTCAACGAGTACGAGCGCGCCGTGGTCTTCCGGCTCGGCCGCCTGCTGCCGCACACCAAGGGCCCGGGCATCTTCCTGCTGCTCTGGCCGATCGACAAGATGATGAAGGTCTCCCTGCGCACGGTGGTGCTCGACGTGCCGCCGCAGGACGTCATCACGCGCGACAACGTCTCGGTCAAGGTCAACGCGGTGGTCTACTTCCGCGTCGTCGATCCCAACCGGGCGGTGGTCTCGGTCGAGAACTACCTCTACGCGACCAGCCAGCTGTCGCAGACCACGCTGCGCTCGGTGCTCGGCCAGGCGGACCTCGACGAGCTGCTGTCGGAGCGCGAGAAGCTCAACGAGAAGCTGCAGGAGATCATCGACAAGCACACCGACCCCTGGGGGATCAAGGTCTCGATGGTCGAGGTCAAGCACGTCGACCTGCCGCAGGAGATGCAGCGGGCGATGGCGCGCCAGGCGGAAGCCGAGCGCGAGAAGCGTGCGAAGATCATCCACGCCGACGGCGAGCTGCAGGCGTCGAAGAGCCTGGCCGCCGCGGCGGAGGTCATCGCCGTCAACACGGTGACCCTGCAGCTGCGCTACCTGCAGACCTTGACCGAGATCGCGACGGAGAAGAACTCGACGATCATCTTCCCGCTGCCGATCGAGATGCTGAAGGGGCTGATGGAGCCGAAGGGCTCGTAACGAAGAGGAGAGAGAGTGGAGTCGAGCGACTCGCGCGAGCCGAGCTACTACGAGGTCGCGCTCACCAATCGGCAGGTCCTGATCGCTTTCGTCGCGCTGCTGACCTGCATGGTCGCGGCCTTCTTCGCGGGGGTCTGGATCGGACGCGGCGCGCCCGCCGGCGGGGCCGGTCCGGCCGTCGCGGCGCGCGCGACCCCGGGGCCGCCGGCCTCGGCGACGCCCGAGATCGATCAGCTCTCCTTCTTCTCGGGCGCCGAGGCGGGGTCGCGCACGACCGCGACTCCCGCGGCGCCCCCAGCTCGGCGGCAGCCGAGCCCGACCCCCGAGCCGACGCGCCCGGCGGCGACCGCGGCGCCCGCGCCGGCGCCGACTCCCACGCCGCGGCCGGCGCCGACCCGCGCGGCGACGGCGGCTCCGGCGGCGACGGCCGCGGCGACCGGCACGGTCTTCGTCCAGGTCTATTCCTCGACCAACGGCGCGCGCGCGCGGGAGATCGCCGCCGATCTGCGCAAGGCCGGTTTCCCGGTGGTCCTCGCCGAATCGCCGTCCGGCGCGCGGCTGAACTATCGCGTCCGGGTCGGTCCCTTCGCCACGCGCGACCAGGCGGAGGCCGCGGCCGTGAAGCTGCGGCGCGAGCACCGCCTCGACACCTGGGTCACCGAGACGCCCTGAGCGCCGCCGCGACCGCCGCCGCCGGCGCGTCCGGGCGCGCCACCTCCCGGCCGGCGCTCTGGGAGTCGCCGCGGGTCCGCTGGCTGCTCGCCCTCGGCGGCGGCGCGGCCTGGGGCCTCTGTCACGCGGCGCGGCCGCTGCCCGGCCTGTCGCTGGTCGCGCTCGTTCCCCTCTTCCTGCTGCTCGCCGGACCCCGGCCGGGGCGTTTCGGCTTTCTCTTCGGCCTCTCCTCCTGGGGCGTGGCGATCCCCTGGATCGTGCCGACGCTCACCACCCACGGCCAGATCGAGGGCTGGCTCGCGGGGCTCGCGCTGCTGCTGCTGGCGAGCTACCTCGGCGCCTACGTGGCGCTCTTCGCGCTGCTCGGCGCACGGCTCTGGCGGGCCGGCGACGCGCTGTCGCTCGCCGCGCTGCCGGCGCTCTGGGTGGCGCTCGAGTGGCTGCGCGCGCACCTGATCACTGGCTTTCCCTGGAGCCCGGCCGCGCACGCCTGGATCGACCTGCCGGGCGCCCTGCCGCTCGCCGCCTGGATCGGCGCCTACGGCGTCTCGGCGCTCGTCCTGCTGCCGCCGCTCGGCCTGGCGCGGGCCCTGGTGGCGCGCAGGGCGACCCCCTGGGCCCTCGCGCTCCTGCTGCCGGCGGCGCTGCTGCCGATCGGCGCGCGCTGGGCGAGCGGCGCGCCGGCGCGCGGCCTGCCGGTGCCGGCGACGATCGTGCAGCCGAACACGCCGAATCGCCCCTTCTTCGACGCCGCGGTCAACGAGCGCGACTACCGGCGGCTGATCGAGCTCTCGACGCCCGCCTGCCGGCCGGGCACCCTCCTGCTCTGGCCCGAGAGCGCCGCCTGGCCGCGCGCCTTTCCGCGCTACCCGGGGCTGGTCGCCGACCTCGCCGCGCTCGGCGAGCGGGGGTGCGGGGTGCTGTTCAACTCCCCCTGGGAAGAGGGGGCGAAGACCTACAACTCGGTCTTGCTGCGCGCGCCCGGCGGCGAGATGGCGCGCGCCGACAAGCGCCACCTGGTGCCGTTCGGCGAGTACGTGCCGCTGCGCTCGCTCTTCCCCTTCCTCGGCACGCTGGCGCGCATGTCCGGGGACTTCTCGGCGGCCGATTCGATCGCCCTGCTCGACTGGCGCTCGGCGCGGTTGGGCGCGGCGGTCTGCTACGAGGTGGTCTTCCCGGCCGAGGTCGCCGAGCTCGTGCGCGCGGGCGCGACCGCGCTGGTCACCGTGACCAACGACGCCTGGTACGGCGACACCGCCGCCCCCTGGCAGCACCTGCGCGCGGCGCAGTTCCGCGCGGCGGAGAGCCGGCGCTGGTTGCTGCGCGCGGCGATCACCGGCATCTCGGCGCGCATCGCCCCCGATGGCGAGATCTGGGGGGCGGTGGGCGTGGGCGAGCAGGGGACGCTCGACGCCAGCTTCCAGCCGCGCACCGATCTGTCCCCCTACACCCGCGCCCCCTGGCTGGTGCCGCTGCTCTGCACGCTTTTCGCCGCCGCCGCGCGCCTCCGGCTGGCGCTCCGTCCTGCCGGCTGACCGGGTTTCGACCTCTCGACGCGCTCTTGCGCCGAGGCCGGTTTCGGGAGCAACCCGGGTCGCTTCCCCGGCACGAGCTTCGTTCCCGATCCGTTCCTGACCCAGCGATCCGAAGTGCTCGGTGAATGGGCAGATGTCCCGTTTCGGCTACCGGGGAGCGAGGGCTCTGCGCCGCGGCGCTGCGCGAGCAGCGGGCGGCGGCTTGGCGGACCGCCCTTTCCATCTATGGGGGAGAGGGAAGCCGCTCGCCGCGGCGCTGCGCGGGCGGCCACCGGGAGTCCGGTAGTCCGGCGGAGGAGCGGTGAGTGATCGCAGAGCGGCGCGATGCCCCGAGGCAAGCGACGCCGCGGCGGATCGGGACGGGCGAAGGGCCCGGTTGGCTCCACTTCTTCACTGGAGCTTTCTCCGTCCTGTGGGGTGGCGACGCTCGTCGGAGCCAGGCTCGGGAGACAGGAGGAGAGAAAGATGGAGAGGAAGAGGGAGAGAGAGAGAGAGAGAGAGAAGAGAAGCGAGCAAGAAACGGAGAAGGAAGGGGGAGAGCGTCGGATCGCGCGGGGTGTCCGCGCTCGAGCGCGCGCGGTGGCGGGATGCGGTATCGTCGCGCCGGCTCGCGCGCTGCGCCCCGGCGGACGGGGCGGCGCGCGGCCGTCCTCGACCGACTTCGCAGGAGCCTCGACCATGTACGCAGCCGACGCCCAGGACCGCCTCGCCGAGCTCGAGGAGAAGCTCGCCCAGCTCCGGGGGTACCTTTGAGGAGGCGGGCGTCGAGGCCGAGCTGGCCGACATCGACCGGCAGATGGAGATGCCCGGCTTCTGGGACCGGCCGACCGAGTCGGCCGGGCTCATGCAGAAGCGGCGGGCGGTCGAGCGCCGCGTCGAGACGCTGAAGCGGCTGCGCTCCGACGCCGACGAGCTCGTCGCCTGGCAGGAGCTCCTGGGCGACGACGGCGAGGCCGACGCCGACGCCGTGGCTTTCCTGGAGCGGCTGGCGCCCGAGCTCGACAAGCTCGACCTCGAGCTCAAGCTCTCCGGGCCCGACGACGACAAGAACGCCATCGTCGCCATCAACTCGGGCGCCGGCGGCACCGAAAGCCAGGACTGGGCGGAGATGCTGCTGCGCATGTACGTCCGCTGGGCCGAGCGCGGCGGCTTCGCCGTCGAGCTGCTCGACCGGCAGGACGGCGAGGAGGCGGGGATCAAGAGCGCGACCTTCGCGGTGCGCGGCTCGCACGCCTATGGCCTGCTGCACGGCGAGGCCGGGGTCCACCGCCTGGTGCGCATCAGCCCGTTCGACTCGCAGGCGCGACGCCACACCTCGTTCGCCTCGGTCGACGTGATCCCCGAGGTCGACGACGACATCGAGATCGACATCGAGGACAAGGACCTGAAGATCGACGTCTTCCGCGCCTCGGGCGCCGGCGGGCAGCACGTCAACCGCACCGAGTCGGCGGTGCGCATCACCCACCTGCCGACCGGCATCGTCGTGCAGTGCCAGAACGAGCGCAGCCAGCACAAGAACCGCGCCACCGCGATGAAGGTGCTGCGCGGCCGGCTCTACGACCTCGAGCTGCGCAAGCGCGAGGCCGAGCAGGCGAAGAAGGAGGGCGAGAAGATGGACATCGCCTGGGGGAGCCAGATCCGCTCCTACGTCCTGCAGCCCTACCGCATGGTCAAGGACCACCGCACCGGCGAGACCGTCGGCGACGCCGATTCGGTGCTCGACGGCGAGATCGACCCCTTCCTCGAGGCCTATCTCAAAGGCAAGCTCGCCCAACCGGGCGCCGACGCCGAGCTGCCCTAGGCCGCCGGCGGCCCCGGCGGCAGTCCCTCGGCGGCGCCCGTCCCGGGGCCGCGCGCAGGGCGCGCGTAGAATCGGCCGGCCGTGACGCCGCGCCTCGACTACCTCTCGCCGCTGCCGCCGGTCCGCTCGGGGATCTCCGACTACAGCATGGACCTGCTGCCGCATCTGGCGGCGCGCGCCGACGTGCGGGTCGTCCGGCTGCCCGATCTGCCGCTGTCGCCCGAGGTCGGGGCCGCCTGGACGCCGGTCGCGGCCGCCGAGACCGGTCGCGACGGTCGCGTTCCGCTCTACCACATGGGCAACAACCGCTACCACGCCTCGATCGCCGCGCTCGCCGCCGAGCGGCCCGGGGTGATGGTGCTGCACGACCTGGTGCTCCACCACTTCCTGCTCGACCGCACGGTCGGCGCTGGCGAGTGGGAGCCTTACCGGGCGGCGCTCGAGGCGGACCATGGCTGGATCGGCGACGCCGCCGCGCGTCCGGTGCGCTGGGGCGCCTTCGGCCGCGCGGCGCAGTTCTTCCTGCCAGCCAACCGGACGCTGCTGCGCCGCCAGCGGGGCGTGGTCGTGCACGGGCGCTGGGCGGCCGACCTGCTGGCCGAGGAGGATCCCGAGCTCGCCGTGCGCGTCGTGCCGATGGGCATTCCGCTGCCGGCGGCCGCGAGCCCGGCGCGCGCCGCGGCCTTCCGCGCCGCGCAGGGCATCCCCGCTGGGGCGCCGGTACTCGGCTCCTTCGGTTTCCAGACGCCGATCAAGCGCACCGAAGTCGCGATCCGCGCGCTCGCCCGGCCCGGGCTCGAGCGCATCCACTTGCTGATCGCCGGCGAGCTCTCCGCTTACGCCAACTACGCCACGATGGCCGCCGAGCTGGGCGTCGCCGAGCGGGTGCACGTCACCGGCTTCCTCCCGTTCGACCAGCTCGACGCGGCGATCGCCGCGACGGATCTCTGTCTCAACCTGCGTTATCCGACCGCGGGCGAGACCTCGGCGTCGCTGCTGCGCATCCTGGCGGTCGGGCGCCCGGTGCTGGTCTCGCAGTACGCCGAGCTCGGCGACCTGCCGGCGGAGCTCGCGCTGCCCATTCCGCTCGGTGACGGCGAGGACGAGGCGCTCGAGCGGGCGCTCGCCGACGTGCTGCTCGGCCCGCGCGCCGAGCTCGAGCGTCTCGGAGAGCTCGCGCGGCGCTACGTCGCCGAGCGTCACGCCCCCGAGCGGAGCGCGGCGGCGCTGGTCGAGGCGGTCGAGGCGCTCGCGCCGCGCGAGCCGCCCGGCGATCTGCCGCCCCGGCCGGGGCCCCGCTCCTCGGCGGTGCACGTCCGGCTGCCGGGAGAGATCGAGGTGACGGGGGCGGAGGCCTGGCCGGAGGGGGAGCGCCGCACGCTCGCGGTCACCGTGCGCAACCGGTCGCGCTGCCGCTGGCTGGCGAGTCACGAGCGCCCCGGCGGAGTGATTTTCGAGGTCCAGCTCTACGATGCGCGGGGCGTCGACCTCTGGATCGGCCGCCCCTGGTTGGCGCTACCCGGCCGGCTCGAGCCGGGCGAGGCGCGGCGCTTCGAGCTCGAGCTCCGGCGTCCGCTCGGCCCCTGCCGGCTGTTGATCAAGCCGACCATCGACCTCGCCGAGGGGCACCGGCCGCTCGGCGACTGGGAGTGGGACCGGTGGCTCTGAAACTGGCGCGAGGGCTGCTCGTCGCGCTCGTCGCGGCGACGGCGCTCGCGGCGGCCTGGCCGCCCGCCGGCTGGACGCCGCGCCCCGGCGGCGAGACGACGCTCTGGCTCTCCGGGGCGAGCCTCGCGCGCGACTCCGACCTGGCGCTCGACGAGGAGGACGGCGCGCGCTTCCGGGAGGCGTTCGGCCGCGCGCCGGTGGGTATCTGGAGCGCGGCGGGGCGGCTCGACCCGCCGGCGCTGCCCGCGCTCGCGACGGTCGCCGGCGCCTGGCTCGCGCCGCAGCGCGGGCCGGCGCTGGTGCAGGGGCTGCTCTTCGCGCTGGCCGCCGCGGCGCTCTGGCGCGGCACGCGGGCGCGGCTCGGCGAGTCGACCGCGCCCTACCTGCTCGTCGCGCTATTCGGCTCGGCGGCCTTCACCGCGGCCTTTCGCCTGCAGGCCGAGACGCTCGCCTTCGCCGCGGTCGCGATCGCCGGCGCGGCGCTCTGGGGGCGGCCCGCCGGACGGGTCGCGGCGCCCGACGACGTCTACCGGGGGGAGCTGCCGGGGGGCGAGGGGATGCTGCGCTGGCTGGTCGCCGGCGCCGGCTTCGGCACCGCGGCGACGCTCGCGCCGGCCTACTTGGTGCTCGCCCTGCCGGCGCTCGCGGCGCGGCCCCGTTCTCGCCGGACGGCCGCCGCCGCGCTCTTCGCCGCCGGGTTCGTCGCCCCGTTCCTGGCCGCGCTCGCCGTCGGCGGCGCCCCCTGGGAGCCGATCCAGCCGGTCGCCGACTTCGCGCTCCAGGGCTGGAACCTGGCCTATCTGATCGCCGGGCGCCACGTCGGCCTGGCGCCCTACTTCCTGCCCTTGCTGCTCGCGCTCGCCGCGCCGGCGCGCGACCCGGGGCTGCGCTTCGTGCCGCTGTCGGTCCTGCTGGCGGCGCTCCTGCTGCCGCTCGCCGCGCCCTACGACTTCGCCGGCGAAGGGAGCTTCTGGGGCAACCCCGCCTTCCTGCCGGTCTACGCGCTGGCGCTCTTCGCGATCGGTCGCCCGCCCTCGCGCGGCGCGCTCGCCCTGACGCTCGCCGCCGCCCTCCCTTTCGTCGCCCCGCTCTGGCTGGCGCCCCGCTCGGGGAGCCCGACCGGCCTCGGCCCGATGGTGACCGCGGCGCTCGAGCGGCCGCGCGATTGGCTTCCCTTCGAGACGTCGCTGCGCACGCTGCCGGAGGACGCGGCGGTCGAGCGGGGCGGCGTGGTGCTCCGTTCGGCCGGGCGCCAGGTGTTCGCCGACGCGGAGGGCGGCCTGGTCTTCTTCGGGCGGCGCGGCGAGGTCGCGGTCTACTCGGCGCGGCCGCTGTCGTCGGTGCGGCTCGAATTCGCCGGCGAGGCGCCGTCGTCGCTCGAGGTGGCGGGCGGCGAGGTCGGCAACACGACCTTCCGGCCGAGCGGCCAGGTCGCCTTCGACGTCGCGGTGGGGGAAGCGGCGCGCCGGCATCCGGTCTGGTGGAGCCGCGAGCCGGTCTCGGTCTACTTCCTCGACTTGCGGCTCGGACGCGCGCCGTCGGCGCCGCTGCGCTTCGATCTCGAGCTCGCCCGGCCGGCGGCGCCACGGCCGCAGGGCGAGGCCGGAGAGGCGGCGCCGTGAGCGCTCCCGCGCCGAGCTGGATCCTCGAGGTCCGACGGCGTCTCGAGAGCCCGCCGCCTCGGCGGCTCGCCTCGGCGGAGGGGCGGCGCGCCGCCGTGCTGGTGCCGCTCTACGTCGAGTCGGGCGAGCTCTGGGCGCTGCTCACGCAGCGCGCCGAGTCGCTCCCCCAGCACCGGGGTCAGGTCGCCTTTCCCGGCGGCGGCCGCGAGGCGGGGGAAGACCCTTGGAGCGCGGCGCTGCGCGAGAGCGCGGAGGAGATCGGCCTCGACGGGCGCGCGGTCCTGCGGCTGGGCGAGCTCGACGAAGCGGCGACGCCGAGCGGCTTCCGCATCGTCCCTTGCGTCGGCGCGATCCCCGCCGGCTTTCGCGCCCGGCCGAATCCGGTCGAGATCGACGAAGTGTTCGCCGTGCCGCTCGCCGCGCTGGCGCAACCGCAGCTGGTCGAAGACCGCGAGGTGCGCATCAACGGCCGCCCCCGGCTGCTGCGCATCTACCACGTCGGCCGCCACCGGATCTGGGGCGTCACCGCGCGCATCCTGCAGAATCTGCTCGCCCGGCTCGGCCTCGGCGGCGCCGAGCGCTACGACGTCGAGTGGCAGGGCGACGCTTGAGCGGCGCGAGCTAGACTGCCAGGGAGGCCTCGAGCGATGACCGGACTCCGACGACTCACCCTCGCGTTCGTCGCCCTCGCGCCCTTCTCGACGGGCGCGCTCGGCCTCGCCCAGGAGACACCCGCCGGCGAGTTCGCCGAGCGGCTCGAGGTCACGGCGGTGACGGTTCCGGTGCGCGTCCGCCTGCCGGCCGGGAGCGCCCCACTGACGGCGGCGGAGATCGAAGTCGTCGAGGGGGGACGCAGCTGCCCGATCCTGGCGCTCGAGCCGGCGGGGGAGCGGGGCGCGAAGCCGGGTGCCGCTGCCGCCGCGGAGGCGGCGCCGGTGTCGGCCGCCAGCTCGCGCCCCTGGCGGATCCTGATCTACATCGATCTGCAGCTGGCGGGCGTCAGCTCGGTGCGCGAGGCCGCCTGGCGGCTGGGCGGCCAGGCCGAGGGGCTCGCCGAGCTGGGCGAGGTCGAGGTCGTCGTCGCCGACGATCGCATCGAGCGGCTGCTGCCGCCCAGCCGTGACCCGGAGCAGATCCGGCGGGCGCTGCGCCGCGAGGCGGCCGACAACTTCGGCCAGCGCCGCCTGGTGCGCCTGCGGCAGGAGTTCTTCGCCCAGTCGAACCAGGCGATCGGGCTGGCCCGCCGGCGCGGCGGCTCGGGCGTCGCGGGCAGCGAGACCGCGCTCGTGCGCGCTTTCGCCACGCAGGAGGCGACCCTGCTCGAGGGGCGCCGGCGGCTGGCCGAGCGCTACTTCGCCGAGCGCAGCGTTCCCGATTGGCCACAGGCGGCGTTCCTGGTCACCGGCGGCTACGACCTGGCGCCCGCCGAGTTCTACCTGCCGATGGTCGAGGGGGGCGGCGCGCGCGCCGAGAGTCCCGACACGGCTCGGCTGGCGAACGACCTGGCGGCGCTCGCGCAGGGCGAGGCGACCGCGGGGTTCGCGCGGCAGCTCGCGGCGCTCGGCTGGACCCTCTTCCCGGTCCTGCCCTACGACCAGGACGCGGCGACCACCTCCGACGCCAGCTTCGACGGCTCGCAGCGCTGGCGCGCGATGGCCGGCGGCACGGCCGGCGGCAGTCTGCCGTTGACGCTCGT
This sequence comes from Acidobacteriota bacterium, assembly GCA_011525905.1. Lineage (GTDB taxonomy): Bacteria > Acidobacteriota > Thermoanaerobaculia > Multivoradales > JAGPDF01 > JACTMI01. The sequence continues at coordinate 13,033 of WYBK01000048.1, read as the reverse complement.
CCCGCACGCGCAGGAGCCCTGGCGGCAGATCGGCGCGGCGACCGGCGGCGAGCTGGTCGCCGACGTGCGCAAGCTCGACGAGGCGATCGAAGGGCTGGGCGAGCGGCTGCTGCTGACCTACCAGGTGAACCGCCCGCGTGACGGCTCGCTGCTGCCGCTCGAGGTCCGCTCCCGGCGCCCCGGCGTCGAGATCGACGCGCCCGGCTGGGTCGCCGCGGGGTCGCCCGAGTCGCTCGCCGCGGCGCGGGCGCGCGCGCTGCTCGACGGCGACGAGGCGGCCGGCGACCTGCCGCTGACGGTGCGCGTCGAGGCGGCGCCGGCCGACGCGGGCGGGCAGTCGGCGGGGCGGGTCGAGGCGACCGTCGAGTTCGCGCCGCTCGGGGCCGCCAAGGCGGCGCTGGTCTCGACGACGATTCGCTTCACCATCGCGGTGCCCCGCGCCGACGGCAGCGTCATGGTGATCCACGAGCGGGCGACCGGCGCCGACCTCTCGGCCCGCCTCGGCTGGATCTTCGAGGCGCGGCTGGTGGCTCCCGCCGGAACGCCGCGGATCGCCGTGGTGGCCGAGGAGCTCGCGACCGGGGCCTGGGGGGGCGCGGTGGCGCGCTGGCCGAGCTGAGCGATCGAGCGGAGCCGGCCGCCCTGGCAGAGAGCCAGCATCGCGCCGCGGGCGCGGTCGCCGGCATCGCTCCCCATCGCCTGGTCGCCCTCCTCCTGCTGGCGCTCGCCACGCCGGCCATCGCTCTCTTCGCCCCCTGGACCGAGGCGCTCGGAGCGACCACCGGCGCGGTCTGCGTCTGGCTCGCGGCGCGCTCCGACGCCTGGACCTGGCCGATCGGCATCGCCAACAACCTGCTCTACCTGGTCGTCTTCTGGGGGAGCCGGCTCTACGCCGACGCGCTCTTGCAGCTGGTCTACGTCGCCATCTCGATCTACGGCATCTGGCGCTGGCGCTCGGGGCGGGGCGAAGCGGCGGTGCGCCCGGTCGAGCGGACGAGCCGTGCCGAGGCGCTCTGGGTCGCCGCCGCGGTCGCGGTCGCGACGATCGCCTTCGTCGGGCTGCTCACCCGCTACTCCGACAGCGACGTGCCCGCCGCCGACGCGCTGACCACCGCGATGTCGCTCGGCGCCCAGTGGCTGATGAGCCGCCGCCTGCTCGAGAACTGGTACGTCTGGATCGCCGCCGACCTGATCTACGTGCCGCTCTACCTCTACAAGGGTCTCCACGTCACCGCGGCGCTCTACGCCCTCTTCCTCGCTCTCTGCCTCTCGGGCCTCGCCGGCTGGCGGCGCGAGCTCGCGGCGCGCCGCTCGGCCGGCTGAGCGCGCTCAGGAGAGCGCCAGAGCGGCCGCGGCGATGGCGAGCGACAGCAGCGCGATCGGCAGGCCGACGCGCAGGTGCGCGCGGAAGCCGATCACGACTCCCTCGCGCGCGGCCTGCTCGACGACGATGAGGTTGGCGACCGAGCCGACCAGGACGGCGTTGCCCGCCAGCGTCGAGGCGAGCGCCAGCGCGTAGCCGACTTCGGCCTCCGTCGGGAGGAAGCGCAGCAGCAGCATGACCGCGGGAACGTTGCCGACCAGCGTGCCGAGCAGCGCCACCGCCGGAACCAGCACGGCGCCCTCGCCGAGCGGCAGGCCGGCGCGCTGGAGCGAGCCGGCGAGCGCCGCGGTCCAGCCCGACAGCTCGAAGCCGCGGGTCACCGCGAATAGGCCGACGAAGAGCGCGAGCATCTGCCAGTCGACCAGGCCGAGCATCGAACGAGTGTGCATCTTGCGGCTGGTGAGCACCAGGCCGGCGACCGCCGCGGCGGTGAGGTGCGCGGGCAAGGGCGAGAGGAAGAGCGCGATCGCGAGCGCCGTCAGCCCGATCGCCTTGGCCGCCTGCCAGCGGTCGAGCGGCGGTCCCTCCGGCGGGGGGGCCGTCTCACGCGCGCCGGCGTCGCCGAGCGGTCGCAGCCGGCGCGCCAGCAGGAGGTACGCCGCGGCGAGCGAGAGCAGGACGGGCGGCGCGCAGAAGGCGACGAAGGGGAGGAAGTCGAGCTCGAGCCGCTGGGCGATCAGGATGTTCTGCGGGTTGCCGATCGGCGTCAGCGCCGAGCCGATGTTGGTGCCGATCGCGATGGCCAGCAGGTAGGGGACCGGATCGAGTCGCGTGCGGCGCAGCGAGACGAGCAGCAGCGGCGTCAGCGCGAAGCAGACGACGTCGTTGGTCAGCACCGCGGCGAGCAGGGCGCAGACCGCGAGCGTGCCGGCGAGCAGCCGGCGCGGGCTCCCGACCCGGCCGAGGCGACGGCTGATCGCGCCGTAGAGCCCGGAGAGGTGGTACTGGGCCGAGAGCAGCATCATCGCGAAGAGCACCGCGAGCGTCGGCGCGTCGACCGCCTCCTTCGCCTGCTCGAGCGAGAGCGCCCCGGTGGCGAGGAAGGCGAGCGCGCCGAGCAGCGCGAAGCCCGTGCGGTCGATCGCCAGCCCCGGCGCGCGCCCCAGCGCGAGGCAGAGGTAGGTGACGCCGAAGATCAGGAGCGGCAGCGGCTCCGGGGCCATGGGCGAGCGCGATTCTCGCCCAAGTCGCGACGGGGCGACAGCGGGCGCCCGGCACCGTGCTAGTCTCCGCCCCCGCGATGAGTGACCCTTCCTCGCCGAGTGGCGAGCGCTTTCCGGAACCGGTCTCCCACGCCCCGACGATCAGCGGCCCGCGCGACCTGGCGCGCCTCGCGCTCGGCGCGCTCGGGGTGGTCTACGGCGACATCGGCACCTCGCCGCTCTACGCGATCAAGGAGTGCTTCGCCGCCGGGCACGGCGTCGAGGCCACGGTCGCCAACGTCCTCGGCATCCTCTCGCTGGTCTTCTGGTCGCTGACCCTGGTGATCACCGTCAAGTACGTCGGCTACGTGCTGCGCGCCGACAACCATGGCGACGGCGGCATCCTGGCGCTGCTCGCCCTGGTCAGCGAGCAGCGCCAGTATCCGAAGAAGGGCGAGAGCGGGCGCAGGCGGCAAATGACGCTCGTCGTCCTCGGCCTGATCGGATTCGCGCTGCTGCTCGGCGAGGGGATGATCACGCCGGCGATCTCGGTGCTCGGCGCGCTCGAGGGGCTCGACGTCGCCACCCCGGTCTTCCGGCCCTTCATCGTGCCGATCGCGGTCGTCATCCTGGTCGCGCTCTTCCTCCTGCAGAAGCGGGGGACCGCGGGCATCGGCGCGCTATTCGGCCCGGCGATGGCGGTCTGGTTCGTCTCGCTCGCGGCGCTCGGGCTGCCGTCGATCCTCGCCGAGCCGCGGGTGCTCGCCGCGCTCGACCCGCGCCACGCGGTGGCCTTCTTCCTGGCCAACGGCGTCCACGGCTTCCTGATCCTGGGCGCGGTCGTGCTCTGCGTGACCGGCGGCGAGGCGCTCTACGCCGATCTCGGCCACTTCGGCCGGAAGCCGATCCGGGTCGCCTGGCTCTCCGTGGTCTTCCCCGCGCTGCTGGTCAACTACTTCGGCCAGGGCGCGCTGCTGCTGCGGCGCCAGGGGGAGGCCGTGGCGAACCCGTTCTTCGAGCTGGCGCCGCCGGCGATCCTCTACCCGCTGGTCGTGCTCGCGACGCTGGCGGCGATCATCGCCTCGCAGGCGCTGATTTCGGGGGCCTACTCGCTCGCGCAGCAGGCGATGCAGCTCGGCTACCTGCCGCGCCTGACCATCGTCCACACCTCGGGCGAGGCGAGCGGCCAGATCTACGTCCCCGAGATCAATCGCCTGCTGGCGGTCGCCTGCGTCCTGCTGGTGCTCGCCTTCCAGTCGTCGAGCAATCTCGCGGCGGCCTACGGCATCTCGGTGATGGGCACCATGATGTGCACCACGGTGCTGCTGGGCCGCGTGATGCGCCGGCGCTGGGGTTGGACGGCGGCGCCGGCGGTGGCGATCGTCGTCGCCTTCCTGGCGATCGAGATCCCATTCTTCGCCGCCAATCTCCCGAAGATCGCCCACGGCGGCTGGTTCCCGATCGCGATGGGCAGCGTCATCTTCGCGGTGGCGACCACCTGGAAGCTCGGCCGGCGGCTGGTCCAGGACAAGATCCTGGCCGGCGCGCTGCCGCTCGAGACCTTCGTCGCCGACGTCGAGAAGCGCAAGCCGCTCCGCGTTCCCGGCACCGCGGTCGTGCTCTCGTCGATGCTCGAGATCACGCCGCCCGTGCTGCTCCACCACTTCAAGCACAACCGGGTGCTGCACGAGCGGGTGGTGATCCTGACCGCGATCACCGAGGGGATCCCGGAGGTGCCGCCGTCGCAGCGGGTCGAGCTCACCGACCTCGGCCAGGGCTTCTTCAAGGTCGTCGCCCACTACGGCTTCATGCAGACGCCGAACGTGCCGGAGATCCTGCGGGCCCTGACGCCGCACGGGCTCGACATCCGCCCGAGCGCGGCGAGCTTCGTGCTCGGCCGCGAGACCATCCTCGCCTCCGGCCGCTCGGGAATGGCCCGCTGGCGCAAGCACCTGTTCATCTACTTCTCGCGCAACGCCCGCCCGGCCAACGCCTTCTTCGGCCTGCCGCCCAACCGGGTGGTCGAGCTCGGCGCCCAGATCGAGCTCTGACCCGCCCCGCGGGGGCTGTTCCGGCCGGGCGGCTCGCCTGTCTCATCCCCCGGACGGTCCCTCCGGCCGTCCAGGGGAGGGGAGATGATCCGCAACGTCCACGCCGTCCTGAGCGCCCTGGCCATCGTCGTCTCGGCCGGCGCCGCCGCGCTCGCGCAGACTCCGCCGGTGCTCGTCCTGGTCGACGGCCTCGAGGCCGATCCGACCGCCACCCAGGTGTCGCTCGTCGTACGCACCACCGGCGCCGCGGCGCTCGCCTCCGGGTCGCTGGTAGTCGAGGCGGTCGACAAGGAGGGAGGAGGCGCGGCGGCCTTCGCCTCCGTCCTCTCGGCCACGGCCTTCTCGACCGCCGGCGACGCGACCGCGAGCGCGCTGCTCGACGTGCCGTCGCAGCGGCTCGAGATCCACTTCGCGTCGCCGAGCGCGACGCTCAACGAGGCGTTCGGCCCGCTCCTGCGGCTCGACCTCGAGCTGGCGCCCGGGCTGGTCGAGGATCAGCGCTTCGACCTGCGCGTGGTCCCCGGCCTGACCGAGCTCGTGGCCGCGGGCGGCGAGCTCGTCCCGGCGCTCGCCGACCGGGGGCGGCTCCGGCTCCGCCCGGCCGACCCCGGCGAGGCCGACCTCGGCCCGCTCGGCGGCGAGGTCGCCGCCGGGGAGCTGGCGGTCTTCGGCGCGGCGACGGGACGCCCGTTCGCGATCGGCTCCGGCACGATCGAGATCCTCTTCGACGCCTCGGTGGCCGACGGCGACCCGGTGCTGGTCGTCGATTCGCGCTACGGCTCGGCCGAGATCGACGCGCTCGCGATCGAGCCGGGGCGGGTCCTGGTGACCTTCCACTCGCCGGATGGAGACCTCAACGGGATGCTCTACGGCCTGGTCTTCGCGGTCGCGCTGCCGACGCGCGCCGACCTCGAGGTCGGCACGCTGGCCGACCTCTCCCTCGGCCCGGCGACCCAGCTCTTCGACCCGCTCGGGGCGCCGCTGCTGGTCGAGCTCGACGACACCGACGTGCTCGACTTCGTGCCGGAGGATCTGGTGCTCGAGGCCGGTTTCGAGGAGGCCGACCTGCTCGAGTTCACCACCGCCAACTGACCGGCCGTCCGCGCCGCTCCCGCTCCCGTAGAGTGGGTCGGGAGGGTCGAGAGGCGATGAGCGAACCGCGGGCCGGCGCGCGGGTGCCCGCGGCCAGGATCCGGCGGGCGAACGAGCAGCCGGTCCGGCCGGAGGGGGAGTACGTGCTCTACTGGATGATCGCGGCGCGGCGGCTCGCCTGGAATTTCGGGCTCGACCGCGCGGTCGAGCTCGCCCTCGAGCTCGGCCGGCCGCTGCTCGTCTTCGAGCCGCTGCGCTGCGGCCACCGCTGGGCGAGCGCGCGCAGCCACCGCTTCCTGCTCGACGGCATGGCGGAGAACGCTCGCCGTGCCGCCGGCGCGCCGATCACCTACCGGGCCTACGTCGAGCCGAGCCCGGACGCCGGAAAGGGCCTGCTGGAGGCGCTGGCCCGACGGGCGGCGGCGGTGGTGACCGACGAGTTCCCCGGCTTCTTCCTGCCGCGCATGGTCGCCGCGGCCGCGCGGCGCCTCGAGGTGCGCCTCGAGGCGGTCGATTCGAACGGGCTCCTGCCGCTCTCGGCGACCGACCGCGCGCAGCCGACCGCGTACGCCTTCCGCCGGGTCCTGCAGCGGGAGCTGCCGCGCCACCTCGACGCCTTCCCGTCGCCCGAGCCGCTCGAGGATCTCGAGCTCCCCCGGTTGGATCCGCTGCCGGCGCGGATCGACGCCCGCTGGCCCGCGCCCGAACCGGCGCTGCTCGCGGGCGACGCCGAAGCGCTGGCGAGGTTGCCGGTCGACGCCGGCGTGCCGCCGGTGCCGGGCCTCGCGGGAGGAGCGAGTGCCGCGGCGCGGCGGGCCGAGGCCTTCCTCGGCGAACGGCTCGACCGCTATGCGGAGGAGCGCAATCAGCCGGATCTCGAGGCCACCAGCGGGCTCTCGGCCTACCTCCACTTCGGCCACCTCTCGGTGCACGACCTGTTTGCTCGACTGGCCGCGCGCGAGGGGTGGGCCGCCGAGTCGCTCGCGGCCCGGGCGACCGGCGCGCGCGCCGGCTGGTGGGGGATGAGCGCGGCGGCCGAGGCCTTCCTCGACGAGCTGGTCACCTGGCGCGAGCTCGGCCACCACTTCGCCTGGCATCGCCCGGCGGACCACGACCGCTACGAGTCGCTGCCGGAATGGTCGAAGGCGACGCTGGCGAAGCACCGGCTCGATCCGCGCCCGGCCCTCTACGAGCTCGACCGGCTCGAGCGGGCCGAGACCCACGACCCGCTCTGGAACGCCGCGCAGCGCCAGCTGCGGCTCGAGGGGCGGATCCACAACTACCTGCGGATGCTCTGGGGCAAGAAGATCCTCGAGTGGTCGCCCGACCCGCAGGGCGCGCTCGCGACGCTGATCGAGCTGAACAACCGCTGGGCGCTCGACGGCCGCGACCCCAATTCGTACAGCGGCATCTTCTGGTGCCTCGGGCGCTTCGACCGCCCCTGGGGGCCCGAGCGGCCGGTCTTCGGCACCGTGCGCTACCTGTCGAGCACGAACACCGCGCGCAAGCTGCGGATCGCCGGTTACCTCGAGCGCTACGGGGCACGGGCGGAGCTTCTCGCCGGATCGACTCGGGGGGGCGAGTCGGGCATTACTTGAGAATCGACTATCATTGTTGCTCCGGCGCCGCCGCCGGCCCGCGCCATGCTCCGAGCCCTCGATCCGCGCCTCCGTCTCGCCGTCGCCTGCGCCCTCCTGCTCGGATCCGGCGCGGCGGGCGGAGAGCAGAGACCGCGCGTGGTCGTCAGCGTCGCGCCGATGGCGCAGCTGGTCGAGCGACTCGCGGGCGACGCCGTGGCGCTCGAGGTGCTGGTGCCGCGCGGCGCCGACGTCGAGAGCTACTCGCCGACGCCGCAGCAGATGGTCACGCTCGCCCGCGCCGATCTGGTCTTCGCGGTCGGCCATCCGGCCTTCCTGCTCGAACGGCGGCAGCTCGATCCTTGGCTCGCCACCCACCCGGAGGTCGCCCGCGTGTTGCTGAGCGAGGTGTTGAAGAAGAGCGAGGCGGGGGGAGCTCCCGCAGCCGGGGACCACGACCCCCACCTCTGGGTCTCGCCGCGGCGGATGCGCGCCGCGGCGGGCGAGCTGGCGGCGGCGCTCGTGCGGCTGCTGCCGGACGCCGGGGTGGCGCTCGAGGCGCGGCGGCGCTCGCTCGACGCCGAGATCGCGGCGCTCGACGCCGAGCTCGGACGCCGCTTCGCCGCGCTCTCGCGCAGGAGCTTCCTGATCCACCACCCCGCGCTCGGCCATCTGGCGCGCGACTACGGGCTCGAGCAGGTCGCGATCGAGCACGAAGGGAAGGAGCCGAGCCCGGCGGGTCTCGCGCGCACCATCGCCTGGGCGCGCGCCGAGGGGATCCGCGTCGTCCTGGTGCAACGGGGCCAGCCGGCGCGCGGCGCCCGGATCGTGGCGGGCGAGCTCGGCGCGACGACGCTCGAGATGGACCCGCTCGATCCCGACTGGCTGGCGGCCATGCGGCGCATCGGAGACGCCCTCGCGGCGGCGCTCGACCATGGCTGAGCGGGCGGCGCGCGGGCTGGTGCGCGCGGTCGGCGCGGGCTTCCGCTACGGCGCGGACGTCGCCCTGCGCGACCTCGACCTCGAAATCGCGGCGGGCGACCGGGTCGTCCTGCTGGGACCGAACGGCGGCGGCAAGTCGACGCTCGTGCGCCTGCTGCTCGGGCTGCTCGAGCCGACCGAGGGGGAGGTGCGTTGGCTGCGGCCCCGCGCCGAGATCGCGCTAGGCTACGTGCCGCAGTTCCCGGCCTTCGACCGGGGCTTCCCGATCCGGCTCGAAGAGATGGTGCGCCTCGGCTTGCTGCGCGGCCGCCGCGGGCGGACGGCGGCGGGCGAATCCGCGAGTCGGGTCGACGAGGTGCTCGCGGAGCTGGGGCTCCAGGCGCTGCGCGGTGCCTACCTCTCGGAGCTCTCGGGCGGCGAGACGCAGCGGGCGCTGCTCGCGCGCGCGCTGGTCGCACGTCCGCAGCTGCTGGTGCTCGACGAGCCGACCGCCTCGCTCGACGAGGCCTCGCGCCGCGCTCTCTGGGCACGCCTCGAAACGCTGCCGGCGGAGACCGCGATCCTGCTGGTCACCCACGACCTGGCTCCCGGCACCTTCGCGCCGACGCGCGCCCTGTTCGTCGACCGCGAGGCGAACCCCTTCCCGCTCGCGGGGCTGGGCAGCCACCCGGCGCTCTGCGGCCATGGGCACGACGGAGCACCGAGCCGATGAACGAGCTGGCGGCGCTGCTCGAGCTGGACTTCTTCCGCCACGCGCTGCTCGCCGCGACGCTTGCCAGCCTGCTGGCCGGCGTGGTCGGCACCTTCGTGGTCCTCAAGCGGCTGGTGGCGCTCGGCGGCGGCGTCGCGCACGCCGCCTTCGGCGGCCTCGGCGTCGCCTACTGGGCGGGCCTGCCGCCGCGGCTCGGCGCGGTGGCGGTGGCGGCGCTCTCGGCGGTTGGCCTCGGCCTGCTCGACGGCGAGCGCGCGCGCCGCCAGGACGCGGCGATCGGCGTGATCTGGGCGGTCGGCATGGCGATCGGCCTGGTCTTCCTGCACTGGACCCCCGGGTACGCGCCCAATCTGCTCGGCTACCTGTTCGGCGACATCCTGACCGTGACCGAGAGCGACCTCGCGCTCGCGGCGCTCGCCGACCTGCTCCTGCTCGGCGCGCTCGGCCTCGGCGGCCGGCGGCTGGTGGCGGTCGCCTTCGACGAGGAGGCGGCGCGGGTCCAGGGATTGCCGGTCCGCCTCTACGGCATCGGCCTCCTGCTGTTGGTGGCCCTGTCGGTCGTCGTGCTGCTGCAGCTGGTCGGCATCGTGCTGGTGATCGCGCTGCTCTCCCTGCCGCCGCTGGTCGCGCGGCGGCTGGTGCGCTCGCTCGCGGCGACGCTCGCGGTCGCGGTCGGCGCCTGTTGGCTGGCGACCACGGGGGGGCTGCTGCTCGCCTACCGTTTCGACCTGCCGACCGGACCGGCGATCGTCCTGCTCGCCGCGGCGCTTCTCGGTCTGGCCCAGCTCGTCCACCGGCGGCCGGTGCGCCGCGCGCCAGCGCGCGCCTCCCGAGGCTCGCCGGTCAGGAGCGGGCGCAACCGGCGCAGCGGCCGAAGAGCGTGATGTCGTGCCCCTCCAGGCGGAAGCCGCGCGGGAGCATCGTGCGCAGGTCGGGCGGGCAGGCCTCGACCTCGAAGACCCGGTCGCAGATCCGGCAGCGGAAGTGGTGGTGGTGGTGCTTGCCCGAGATCTCGTAGCGGTTCGGTGCGCCGGGCAGCGGCACCTCCTCGAGCCACCCCTCGTCGACGAAGTTGCGGATGTTGCGGTAGACGGTCGCGATACCGAGCCCCGGGACCTCCCGTTGGGCGGAGGCGAGCGTCTCGGCCGGGGAGAGCGGGCGGTCGGCGCGCTCGAAAGCGCGCCGGATCGCGGTGCGCTGGAGGGTCTGACGGGCCTGCGTCGGTGCGCTCACGTCGAGAACTCTATCGAACGGCGCATGATCCGCCGGTAGACTCCCTCGGCCACGCCGTGCTCGCCGGAGGCTTTCTCGATGCCCGCGTCCCTGCGCTCCCGCCCCGCCCTCTCCCTGCTCGCCCTGACCGCGGTCGCGGGCGTTGCCGCCGCGCCGGCAGCGGAGCCGGTCCCCTTCGGCGGGCTCGAGTGGCTGGGCAGCGCCGAACTGCCGCCGCAGACGCGGCATGCCGGTCGGCCGGTCGGCGGTCTCTCGGGCCTCGCCTGGAACGCCGAGGACGGCACCTTCTGGGCCCTCTCCGACGACCGCGGCGAGTTCGGGCCGGTGCGCCTCTACCGGCTGCGCGTCGACCTCGCCGACGGAAGGCTCGAGGCGGGCGACGTCGAGGTGGCGGGAGAGCTGCTGCTCGCCGACCTCGACGGCCGTCCCTTCGCGGCGCGCGGCCTCGACCCGGAGGGGATCGCGCTCGGCGGCGGCTCGCTCTATCTCTCCTCGGAGGGGGACGCCGACGCGGGGATCGCGCCCTTCGTCGCCGAGGCGGGCCTCGACGGCCGGGTGCGCCGCTACTTCGAGCTGCCGGAGGCCTACCTGCCGGCGGGCGGTGAGCGGGGCGTGCGCTGGAACCTCGGCTTCGAGAGCCTCGCGCTCTCGCGCGACGGCGACTGGCTCTACACCGCGACCGAGAACGCGCTCGTCCAGGACGGCCTGGCGGCCGACGTCGGCGTCGCGAGCCTCGCGCGCATCCTGCGCTTTCCCCTCGATCGCCCAGCGGCTCCGGAGGAGATCGCCTACCGCGTCGAGGGGGTTCGCGCCGCTCCGCGCGAGCCGAGCGCCTTCCGGATCAACGGCCTCAACGACCTGGTCGACCTCGGCGGCGGGCGCCTGCTCGCGCTCGAACGGCAGTTCGTCGACGGCGTCGGCAACGAGGTCCGTCTCTATCGCGCCGAGTGGGGTCGCGCGACGCCAGTCGGCGGCCGCGCCGCGCTCGGCGACGGCGCGGTCGAGCCGGCGCCCAAGGAGCTCCTGCTCGACTTCGCGGCGCTCGGCGTCGAGCTCGACAACTTCGAGGGGATGGCCCTCGGGCCCCGGCTCGCCGACGGACGCCGGCTGTTGCTCGTCGTCTCGGACGACAACTTCAACCCGCGCTGGCAGCGGACGCTCTTCTTCGCCTTCGCGGTCGACGAGGCGCCGGCGACGATCGCGCGCATCCAGGGCGCCGGGCACCGCTCGCCGCTCGAGGGGCGCTGGGTCTTCGACGTCGAGGGCGTCGTCACCGCGATCGTCGACACCCGGTCGCTCGCCGGCTTCTGGATCGAATCGGAACGGCCCGACGGCGACCCCGCGACCTCGGAAGGTCTCTTCGTCGAATGGGAGGGGGCCTCGACGCTGGCGCCCGGCCGGCGCGTCCGGCTGCATGGCAGGGTGATCGAGGCCGCCGCCGACCCGCGGCAGCTCCCGGTGACCCGGCTGGCGCCGACCGCGGTCGTGCCGCTCGACGGCGAGGCCGAGCTGCCGCCGCCGCCGCGCCTCGGCCGCGATCTGCGCGTTCCTTTCACCGTCGAAGACGACGCCCTGGAACGGTTCGAGCCGGAGCGCGATGCGCTCGACTTCTGGGAGAGCCTCGAGGGGATGCGCTTGGAGCTGCCGGGCGGCGTGGTGATCGGACCGACGCTGCGCTACGGCGAGCTGGTGCTGCTGCCCGAGGGCGCCGAGGCGCCGCGCCGGACCACGCCGGGAGGCGTCCGTCTCGAGCCGGCCGGGGCGCCGCGCGAGCGCATGCTCGTCTCGGGGCGGATCCACCGCCTGCCGCAGGCCAGCGTCGGAGCGCGCGTCGCTGGGCCGGTGCGCGGCGTGGTGCACTACGACTTCTCGAGCTACAAGCTGATCGCGACCGAGCCGCTCGCGGTCGAGCCGGCCGCGGCGGCGCGCTGCGGCGCGCCGACCCGGCTGCGCGCCGAGCCCGGGCGTCTGACCGTCGCAAGCTTCAACGCCGAGAACCTCTCCGCCGCCGGCCCGCCCGAGCGCTTCGAGGAGATCGGGCGAGTGGTCGCCGAACGGCTCGGCGCGCCGGCGATCCTCGCGCTCCAGGAGATCCAGGACGACAGCGGGCCCGCGGACGACGGCGTGGTCACCTCCGCGCGCACGCTGACGCTGCTCGAGCGGGCGATCGCGGCGGCCGGCGGCCCGCGCTACGAGCCGATCTGGATCGATCCGGAGGAGGGGCGCGAAGGGGGGCAGCCGGGAGGGAACATCCGCGTCGCCCTGCTGGTCGACCCGCTGCGCGCGCGCATCGCGCGCCGGGGCGATCCCGGGCCGCTCGACGGCGCGCGGATCTTCGCCCGCGGCGGCTCGCCCGAGCTGCTGCCGAGCCCCGCCCGGGTCGCGCCGACGGCGCCCGCCTTCACGCTCGGCGAGGGGGAGGGGGTGCGGCGCTCGCTGGCGGTGGAGCTCGAAGTCGACGGCGAGCCGCTCTTCCTGGTGGTCAATCACTGGTCGTCGAAGTGGGACGACGACCGCGACTTCGGCGCGCGCCAGCCGCCAGCGAAGCCGACCGGGGCCAAGCGGCGGGCGCAGGCCGAGGTGGTGCGGACTTGGGTCGAGGAGATCCTGGCGATCGACCCGGAGGCGCGGGTCGCGGTGCTCGGCGACCTCAACGAGCCGGAGTGGGCGCCGGGCGTCTCGCGGCTCGCCGAGCCGCCGCTCGAGAACCTGATCCTGCGGCTCCCCGAGCCGGAGCGCTACACCTTCAACTTCGAAGGCGCCGGCCAGGTGCTCGATCACGTCGTCGTCTCGCCGGCGCTCGCGGGCGGCGCCGAGATCGAGATCCTCCACCTCAACAGCGACTGCCCCGACTCGCTGCGCACCAGCGACCACGACCCGGTCGTCGTCCGCTTCCGCCT
>WYBK01000327.1 GCA_011525905.1 Acidobacteriota bacterium | reverse complement strand
GGCTAGAATGCCGGCGTCTTGCAAAGCGCGGTCGAGACCAACCTGCTGACGCTCCTCGGCCTGGGAGCGCAGTCGATCTTCGCCGCATTGCTGGCGGTGCTGCTGCGCCGCTTCCATCGCCGCCACCGCCGCCCCTACCTGCTCGAGTGGTCCTACGCCTGGTGGGCTTTTTGCGCCGCCCAAGCGGGCGGCATGTACGGCGTCGCCAACCTGGGCATCCTGGCCGCCGACCACTGGAGCCGGCTGGCGGCGACCGCGCTGTCGCAGACCGGCGCGCTCTGGCACGGCGCCTGGATGCTGCTCGGAACCTACGCGATCTCGACCGGCCGGACGTTCGATCGGCGTGGACGGCTCGCCCTGCTCGCGGGGCTCGCGCTGCTCGGCTCGCTCTCGGCCTTCGCCTACGCCTTCGACCCCGGGGCGGCCCGGGAGCGGCTCTTCGTGCGCGTCGGGGTGCGCGCGCTGATCCTGTCGGTGGCGCTGGTCGCGGCCGGCGCCGCGATGTGGCGCTTCTACCGGCGGTCGACCGCCACCGGACCCCGTTTCGTCTCGTTCGCCTTCTTTGCCTGCGGGCTGCACCAGGGACTGCTGTTCGGCATCGCCGGCGGCTGGCTCGGCCTCGGTTACGGGCTCGGGCTGGGCTACCTCGACCTCCTGCTGATCGGCCTGCTCGGGCTCTCGACGGTGGTCTGGCTGCTGGAGGAGGAGCACTTCCGCCTGACCGACGCCTCGCGGCAGATCGAGCAGCTCGCTTTCTTCGACATGGTGACCGGCTTGCCCAACCGCAAGCTCTTCCTCGACCGTCTGCGCCAGGAGATGGAGCTGAGCGCGCAGGAGGGGAAGGGCGCCGCCCTGCTCTTCCTCGACCTCGACCATTTCAAGCGGATCAACGACAGCTACGGCCACGACGTCGGCGATCTGGCGCTGGCGGCGGTCGCCGAGCGGCTGCGCCACTCGGTGCGCGAGGGGGACGTGGTCGGTCGCCTCGGCGGCGACGAGTTCACCGTCCTGCTGCCCGGCGTGGCGAGCCCCGCCGAGGCGGCCGCCGCCGCCGGCCAGCTGCTCGAGCGGCTGCGCGAGCCGCTCTCGGCCGGCGGCCACCGGATGGTGCTCGCCGCGAGCGTCGGCTCGAGCCTCTTCCCGGCGGACGGCGACGATCCCGGGACACTGCTGCGCAAGGCCGACATCGCCATGTACCGGGCGAAGGAGGCCGGCCGGAATCGCCACGTGGGCTTCGACGACGCGATGAGCGAGAGCTCGCGCGAGCGCTACGCGCTCGAGCTGGCATTGCGTTCCGAGAACCTGGCGAGCCAGCTGGTACTGCACTACCAGCCGATCGTCAAGTCGGGCTCCGGCGAGATCGTCGGCGCCGAGGCGCTGGTGCGCTGGCTGCACCCCGAACGGGGCCTGCTGCCGCCGGTCGAGTTCCTGCCGGTGGCCGAGGCGAGCGGCGCGGCCGAGGTGATCAGCGATTGGGTGCTCGAGAGCGCCTGCCGCCAGTGCGCCGAGTGGCGCCAGCGCTTCCACGACGGGTTGACGGTCTCGGTCAACCTGACTGCGCGCGCCTTCGAGAGCCCGCGACTGCTCGAGACGGTCGACCGCGCCCTGACCCGCTCCGGCCTGCCCGCCCACGCCCTCGAGCTCGAGATCACCGAGACGATGGCGCTGCTGTCGGGCGGCGAGCCGCTCGCCACGCTCGGCCGACTGCGCCAGCGGGGCGCGCGAGTGGCCGTCGACGACTTCGGAATCGGCTACTCGTCGCTCTCCTACCTGCGCGAGCTGCCGATCGGGACGGTCAAGCTCGACTCGTCCTTCATCCGCGAGCTCGGCCGGCGCCCCGAGGACTCGCGGATCGTCGGCGCGGTCATCCAGCTCGCGCACGGCCTCGGCATGGACGTCGTCGCCGAGGGCGTCGAGGAGGAGGAGCAGATGGCGGTGCTCGAGATGCTCTACTGCGACAAGATGCAGGGCTTCCTGTTCAGCCGGCCCCTGCCGCCGGCCGACTTCGAGGCGCTCATGGACGCTGCAAGACCCTTTCGAGCCGCTCGAGCGCCCAGTCCAGATCCTGGCGGCTGACCACAAGCGGCGGCGCCAGTCGGATCACCCGCTCCTGGGTCTCCTTGCAGAGGATCCCCTCCTCGCGCAGCGCCTCGCAGAAGCGGCGGGCGCCGCCCGCCTCCGGCCGCAGCACGATGCCCGCCCAGA
This sequence comes from Acidobacteriota bacterium, assembly GCA_011525905.1. GTDB lineage: Bacteria > Acidobacteriota > Thermoanaerobaculia > Multivoradales > JAGPDF01 > JACTMI01. The sequence continues at coordinate 1,908 of WYBK01000327.1, read as the reverse complement.
GGCCACGCCCGCGGATCGACTCGACGTGCGGCGAACGGATCGCGCGCAGCCGCTCGAGCAGGTAGGCGCCCAGGCGCGCCGAGCTCTCGATCAGCCCCTCCTCGACCAGCACGCGCAGCGCCTCGCGCGCCACCGCGGCGCCCAGCGGATTGCCGCCGTAGGTCGAGCCGTGGTCGCCCGGACGGAAGACGTCCATCACCGCGTCGTCGGCGAGCACGCCGGAGACCGGGTAGAGGCCGCCCGAGAGCGCCTTGCCGACGATCGCGACGTCCGGGCGGATCCCCTCGTGCTCGTAGGCGAAGAGCTTGCCCGCTCGACCGAGGCCGGACTGGATCTCGTCGCAGACGAGCAGCGCGCCGCGCGCGCGGGTCAGATCGCGCAGCGCCGCCAGATAGCCCTCGGGCGGGACGACCACGCCCCCCTCGCCCTGGATCGGCTCGACCAGCACGGCGATCGTCTTCTCGTCCATCGCCGCGGCGACCGCTTCGGCGTCGCCGTAGGGGAGGATGCGGAAACCACCCGCGAACGGGCCGAAGCCCTCGCGATACTGGGCGTGCGTGGAGAAGCCGACGATGGTCGTGGTGCGGCCGTGGAAGTTCTCGTCGAAGACCAGGATCCGGCTCTCGGTGTCGGGCACGCCGCGGACCGTCTGTCCCCACTTGCGCGCCAGCTTGATCGCGGTCTCGACCGCCTCGGCGCCGCTGTTCATCGGCAGGAAGCGCGTGAAGCCGGTCAGCTCGCAGATCTCGCGGCAGAGCGGGCCGAGCTGGTCGTTGTAGAAGGCGCGCGAGGTGAGGGTCAGGCGGTGCGCCTGCTTCTCGAGGGCGGCGACCAGGCGCGGGTGGCAGTGCCCCTGGTTGACCGCCGAGTAGGCCGCCAGGCAGTCCATGTAGCGCTTGCCCTCGACGTCCCAGACCCAGACGCCCTCGCCGCGCTCGAGCACCACGTCGAGCGGATGGTAGTTGTGCGCCCCGTAGCGCTCCTCGAGCGCGATCAGCTCTGCGGCGCGGCGGGTCGACGTCGTCGTGCTCTGGTCCATCGCGAACCTCCTCGAGCGATCCTACGCCAGCGACTTCCAGGCTTCGCCGCGCCGGAGGGCCCACCCCCGCGGAGAGGGTCCGGACGGCGGCCTCCGGGGCGCCGCAGGGGGGGATTGACGCGGCGGGCGGTTCCGGGCTAGCTTGCGCCGTCTTTCCCTTTCCCAGAGGAGGAAACGCCGATGCACCACTCCGTCCGTAGGGCGCTCTGCGTCCTGGCCCTGGCTCCCGCTGCGGCTCATGCCGCCGGCGCCGGCCGCCTCGTTCAACCCGGCGACATCCACTTCTTCGGCGCCGACGGCCAGCTGCAGCGCGGTCAGCGCTGCGCGGTCGTCGACGCGACGGCCGAAGAGGCCGCCCGCGTCGCCGAGGAGATCGCCGCGCGCGGCGCCTTCGTCACGCCCGAGGCGCCGCAGGCGGTGTCGATCCCGGTGCGCTGGCACGTGGTGCGCGCCGGCACCTCGGCGAGCCAGGGCAACATCTCCGACGCCATGATCCAGGACCAGATCGACGTGCTCAACGACGCCTACGCCGGCACCGGATTCCAGTTCTACCTGGCGAGCGTCGACCGGACGACCAACAAGCGCTGGTACACCGGCTGCTACGGCTCGCAAGAGAAGAAGATGAAGCAGGCGCTCGCCATCGACCCGGCGAACAACCTCAACGTCTACTCCTGCAAGCCCTCGCAAGGGATCCTCGGCTACGCCTACTTCCCGAACTCCTTCTCGGAGTCGGACTACCGGCACGGCGTCGTGCTGCTCGACCAGTCGCTGCCCGGCGGCTCGGCGGCGCCCTACAACGAGGGGGACACGGCGACCCACGAGGTCGGCCACTACCTCGGCCTCTACCACACCTTCCAGGGAGGGTGCGC
>WYBK01000047.1 GCA_011525905.1 Acidobacteriota bacterium | reverse complement strand
GTGTAGCCGAGGTTCGGGAAGCCGGGAGCTTCGAAGACTCCCTGCTCGGAGGCGAAGAGGGGCGCCGGGACGTTGACGAAGACGCCGGGCAGGAAGACATCGTCGTCGGCACAGGTTCCCGGGGCGCCTTCGGTGAGGACCCAGGAGGGCGCGGGGCCGAGCTGCGCCTGCGCGGGCGCGAGAGTGAGGGTCGCGAGAACGAATACCGCCGCAAGAGACGCAGTCTGCTTCATGGCGAACCCTCCGCCAGGGCATGCGGTGCCTCGGAGCCGAGGCACCGTACCGGGCGCACTTGCCGTTAGAAGACCCCCAGGCCCACCGGTCGGCTGTGCAGTACTTCACAAACCAGACGGGGCTCCCCGAGCGGCCGGCGAATCGCCGAGGCGCGGGCGCCCCATCCCGGCCCGAGGTCGACGCCGGTCGGCGTCCGCCCGCCCGACGTGCCGAGCGAATCCCTTCGGCGAGCCCCGCTCCCTGGCCGACTACAATGCACTCGGGAATCGCGATGCGGATGCGTCTCCGAACTTTCCAGCTCGTCGTCGGCTGCGCCTTGCTCCTCGCCGTCTCGCAGGCCGGCGCGGCCGAGGGCGAGCCCCCGGTCGTCGCGCGCCTCTTCGGCGAGGCGATCGTCGCGTCGGACCTCGATCCGCCGCCGGAAGACGCGGCGACGCTCGACGAGACGGGGCTGCGCACGGCGCGGGCGCTCCGTCTGAAGGCGCGCGTCTGGTTCGCCGTGCTCGACGACTACGCGCGCGGCAAGTCGCTCGAGCCGACCGAAGCCGAAGTGATCTCGCACGTCGAGAACGGCCGCCGACTCGCGGCGCTCCTCTCCGGGGAGAACGAACGGCGGCGTGCCGCGGTCGCGGTCGAGCTCACGGCCCCCGGCCTCGACGCGGCGAGGCGGGCGCCGCTCGAGAAGGAGCTCGCCGCGCTCGACGTCGCGCTCGCCCACGACGCCGCACGACGAACCGAGCTCGAGCATCCGGAGCGGCGCGGCGCGCGCGACCGGGCCGAGCGGCGCGTGGCCCGCGAGTGGGTCTACAAGTGGAAGCTCGACCAGGCGCTCTTCCGCGACTTCGGCGGGCGGATCGCCTTCCAGCAGGTGGGGTGGGAGCCGGTCGACGCCTACCGCGCTCTGTTCGAGAAGTACGAGACCGCGGGCAAGCTGGTCCTGCCCGACCCCGTCTGGCGCCCCGCCGTCTTCGGCTACTTCGACCACGACTTCGTCTACCTCGACGAGGCCCACGGTCGTTTCTACTTCGAGAAGCCCTGGTGGGAGCGCACCCCGGAAGAGCTGCGCGCCGCCGGCTTCTGAGAGCAAGCTCTCCCTCTCGAGGGTGCGAACGGGCGGGCCGTCCAATCCCCGGGGAATCCGAATCCCGCCGCGGCGGTGTCGAACGAAGTGAGCTTGGTACCCTCGACGGGATTCGCCATTCGCGGCCCGTCGAGGGCCAGCGAATCCGAATCCCGCCGCGGCGGTGTCGAACGAAGTGAGCTTGGTACCCTCGACGGGATTCGAACCCGTGTCGCTGCCTTGAAAGGGCAGTGTCCTAGACCTGGCTAGACGACGAGGGCGTCGTTCGTTGTGGTGGGCCCTGAGGGGATCGAACCCCCGACCGTCTGGTTAAAAGCCAGCTGCTCTACCGACTGAGCTAAGGGCCCGCCCCGCGCAACATTCTACCGTGAGCGGGAGCCCGCGCCGAACGGGAGAGGCAGCGCGGAGGCAGGTGGGGACACGCAGCTTCGCTGCGTGTCCCCGGAGAGCGCGGGCGAGGCCACGGTTCTTGGGCGAGCGACGAGGCGATCGGGGACACGTACCGGAGGTACATGTCCCCGTCGAGCGGGCGTCGCCGCCTCAGGCGTCGCGTTGGGCGAGGACTTCGGCCAGGCGGCCGGAGGTCCAGCGGTCGAGCGTCGGGTTGGGCGGCAGGATCGTCTCGGAGCGGCGCGGGCCGGTCGAGACGACCGCCACCTGGGCGCCGACCAGCCGCTCGAGGCGCTCGATGTAGGCGCGCGCCGCGTCCGGCAGTTGCTCGAGCTCGAGGCAGCCCGCCGTCTCCCGCTTCCAGCCCGGGAGCGTCTCGTAGACCGGCTCGGCCTCCTCGAGCGTCTCGAGGCAGGAGGGGAACTCGGTCAGCAGCTCGCCGCCGCAGCGGTAGCCGACGCAGACCGGGATCTCGTCGAAGCCGTCGAGCACGTCGAGCTTGGTGAGCGCCAGCAGCTCGGCGCCGTTGAGCCGGACGGCATAGCGCACCGCCACCGCGTCGAACCAGCCGCAGCGGCGCGGCCGGCCGGTCACCGTGCCGAACTCGTTGCCCCGCTTGCGCAGGAACTCGCCCTCGGAGCCGAGCAGCTCGCCGGGGAACGGGCCGCCGCCGACGCGCGTCGTGTAGGCCTTGACGATGCCGAGCACGCCGTCGATCGCGGTCGGCGGCACGCCGCTGCCGGTCGAGGCGCCCCCCGCCGTGGGGTTCGAGCTGGTGACGTAGGGGTAGGTGCCGTGGTCGACATCGAGCAGCGACCCCTGCGCTCCTTCGAAGAGGATCGATCGTCCCGCCTCGAGCCAGCCGTGGAGCAGGTGTTCGGTGTCGGTGAGGTAGGGCGCCAGCCGCTCCGCCCAGGCGCGGCACTGGTCGGCGATGCGCGCCGGCTCGCCGAGCGGCTCGGCGCCGAGCGCCGCGAGCTCCGGCTCCATGCGCACGAGCTGGGTGCGCAGCCGATCCTCGAGCCGCGGCGAGCCGAGCTCGGCGAGCCGCACGCCGAAGCGGGCGATCTTCATCTCGTAGGCCGGGCCGATGCCGCGACCGGTGGTGCCGACCTTCTCCTTGCCCGCGGCTCCCTCGCGCGCCAGGTCGAGCGCCTTGTGCATCGGCAGGATCGCCTGCGCGCGGTTCGAGACGTGGAGCCGGCCGGCGGTCTCGACGCCGGCGGCGTGCAGCTCGTCGAGCTCCTCGAAGAGGGCGTTGGGGGCGATCACCATGCCGTTTCCCATCACGCACTCCTGCCCCGGATGGAGGATGCCCGAGGGGATCAGGCGGAGCGCGAAGTGGCGGTCGCCGAACTTGACGGTGTGGCCGGCGTTGTGGCCCCCCTGGTAGCGGACCACCGCGTCGAAGGCCGGGCAGAGCAGGTCGACGACCTTGCCCTTCCCCTCGTCCCCCCACTGCAGACCGACGATGACGACGTTCGACATGCGCGCTCTCCACGTGAGGAGCCGAGTGATGGTAGCACGCGGGTAGCACGCAGATGGGGCGCGGCTGGCCCGGAGCCGCTCGACAGGGGTAAGCTCCCCGACCATCCGCCCCCGGCGCGAGGAGGACTCGATGCTCTTCAAGATCCCGGCGCTGCTGCTCAAGCAGCTCTACACCTTCGGCAGCCTGGAGAACGTCGACGGCGGCGTCCGGCTCGCGCTCAAGAACCGCTTGAGCGACGCGACGCTCACGGCGATCCGCGTGGTCGCGATCGACGGCCGCTCTTTCCCGGTCGAGCGCGTCCGCCTCGAGCTGGGCGAGAGCGAGACGCTCGCCGCCGCCGAAATCTCGCCGGCGCGGCCGCTCGACCTGCCGCTGCGCCGCACGGTGCGGCTGCGGCTCGACGGCCACCCGCCGCTCGACAAGGGCAACCACGAGATCGCGATCGGCTTCGAGGCCAAGCCCTTCGGCGCGCTCGACCTCAAGGTCAACGACGCGATCGCCGAGGAAGTGGTCAAGCGCGTCCAGATCCCCTACGACAAGGAGAACGACCACTCGCGCGAGTGGGCCGGTCGCCGCAGGAGCTTCCTGGAGGAGCGCACCGGCGTCGCGCTCGAGCACGTCGACCAGTACTCCTTCGACCCGGCGATCACCCGCGGCAACATCGAGAACTTCGTCGGCGTGGCACAGGTGCCGATCGGGCTGGCCGGGCCGCTGCTGGTCCGCGGCGAGCACGCCAAGGGCGAGTACGTGATTCCGCTGGCCACCACCGAAGGAACGCTGGTCGCCTCCTACAGCCGCGGCATGAAGGTGCTCAACTTGGCGGGCGGCGTCCACTGCACCGTCGTCGGCGACGCGATGCAGCGGGCGCCGGTCTTCGTCTTCGACTCGGCGCGCGAAGCACGCGAGTTCCAGTACTGGATCGAGGCGAATCTGCCGGCGATCCGCGAGCAGGCCGAGTCGACCTCGTCGGTGGCCAAGCTGCTCTACATCGACACCTTCCTCGCCGCCAAGTTCGCCTACCTGCGCTTCAACTTCGCCACCGGCGACGCCGCCGGCCAGAACATGGTCGGCCGCGCGACCTTCGCCGCCTGCTCCTGGATCCTCGAACAGCCCTGGGTGGCGGAGCGCTGCCGCAAGTTCTACCTCGAGTCGAACCTGGCGACCGACAAGAAGGCGTCGCAGGTCAACATCCTGCGCACGCGGGGCAAGCGCGTGGTGGCCGAGGCGACCATTCCGCGCGACGTGCTGGTGCAGAACATGCGGGTCGAGCCCGAGCAGCTGCACTACCACGCGGGCATCGCCAACATCGGCTCCATCCTCTCGGGGGCCAACAACAACGGCGCCCACTCCCCCAACGGCATTACCGCGATGTTCATCGCCACCGGCCAGGACGTCGCCAACGTCGCCGAATCCTCGGCCGGCATCGTCTACACCGAGCTCACCCCCGACCGCTCGCTCTACATGTCGATCACCATCCCGTCGCTGATCGTCGCCACCCACGGCGGCGGCACCGCGCTGCCGACCCAGCGCGAGTGCCTGGAGCTGCTCGGGTGCACCGGGCGCGGCGCCGTGCGCAAGCTCGCCGAGATCGTCGCTGGCGTCGCGCTGGCCGGCGAGATCTCGCTGGCCAGCGCCATCTCCTCGCTCGACTGGGTCTCGAGCCACGAGAAGTACGGACGCAACCGCTGAGCGCGGCGGCTACCGGGGACATGCAGCCGGGCTGCGTGTCCCCGCAGAGCCCGAGCGCGGCG
>WYBK01000326.1 GCA_011525905.1 Acidobacteriota bacterium | reverse complement strand
ATCAGGGCGGCGACCGCTACATCGCCAACTACACCGGCATCTTCGGCCCGGTCGTGGTCTCGCTCGCCGGCGGCAAGCACAACGGCGAGGTCTCGCTCTTCGCGGCCAGCCGCGACGTGCTCAACACCGTCATCTACCGGCGCGGTGACGGCGCCACGCTGCAGGACCAGCAGCTCGGCGGCTTCGGCGAGGACAACATCTCCGAGCGCGACACCGAGTACTGGAAGGGCGATCTCGAGGTCTACTTCGGCACCGGCGCGGTCGAGCACACGCTCAAGGCGGGTGTCGACTTCCAGGAGCACATCAACATCCGCGACCGCCAGTTCACCGGGCCCCAGTACCGCGGCTCGCTCGGGCCCTCGCTCGCCGGCATCTCGGCGGCGGAGCTCTCGGCCCTCAAGGGCGCCGGCCAGCTGACCAACAGCTACTTCGACGCCAACAACACCAGCGACTTCAACGGCTTCATCAACACGATCAACGCCAGCGCCAACAAGGCGTCGTTCTACGCCGCCTTCGACCTCGACCACAACGGCGTGATCACCCAGGCCGAGCTCGGCCAGGCGCTGATCTACAACTCGACCGCGGGCAGCCCGAACGGCTTCGTCAACTACGACCGCATCATCCAGGCGTCGGCCGGCCTCCAGGAGACCAGCTCCGAGGGGCTCTCCTTCTACCTGCAGGACCAGTTCCGCATCCAGAACTGGACCTTCAACGTCGGCGTGCGCGCGGAAGAGTGGACGCACAACGCGACCACCGGCGAGGAGATCTTCACCTTCGACTGGGAGTTCGCGCCGCGCGTCTCGGCGGCCTGGGACATCCGGGGCGACGGGCGGCAGAAGCTCTCGGCCTTCTACGGGCGCTACTACGACCCGATCCGCAACAACCTGACCAACTTCGCCGGCACGCTCTCGGGCACCGTGCTCGAGGAGCAGGTGTTCGCCAACGGCGAGTGGGTGACCTACCGGACGCGCGGCGGCCCGGTGGTGCTCGACGCCACCTTCGCCCCGACCACCAAGACGCCCTTCACCGACGAGTACCTGCTGACCTATCAGCGCGACCTCGGCAACAACATGGCGGCGGAGATCAGCGTCTTCCATCGCCAGACCGAGGACATCATCGAGGACTACGACCTCTGCCTGTACGCCGGCGAGTGCTACTCCGGCGATCCGGACGCTCCGGGCGCGCTCTTCCTCGGCCCGGAGTACTTCGGCTACTCGACGATCCCGACCGGCATCAACTTCTTCATCGCGACGCTCGCCGGCGGCAAGCGCGAGCTCGACGGCGCGGAGCTGGTGCTGCGCAAGCGCCTGTCGAACAGCTGGCAGGGTCTCTTCTCCTACACCTACACCGACGCCACCGGCAACTCGAACTCGGACTCCAACGCCGACTTCGCGGGTGACGTGCTCTTCCTCGATCCGCGCGCGCCGAACATCGAGGGCAAGCAGCCCGGCTCGATCGAGCACTTGGTGAAGCTGCAGGGCAGCTACCACTTCGACATGGGCCTGGTGCTCGGCGCCACCTACCGCTGGAACTCGGGCGCCTTCCAGAACCGCACCTTCCTCGCCTTCAGCCGGCACCTGCCGGTCGGCGGCGGCGACTTCGTCTACAACGGCGCCACCGACGAGTTCGCCGGCTGGGCGCAGCCGGGCGCGGTGGGCGGCATCAAGAACCCCTCGTACGGCCAGCTCGACCTCTCGGCCCGCTACGGCCGCGACTTCGGACCGGTCGGCACGGAGTTCTTCCTGACCGTCTTCAACGCGCTCGACGACCAGACCGAGATCCGCACCCAGGATCTGGCGGCCGGCGACGGCCAGACCGCCTTCGGCGAGCCGACCGACTGGGTCGACCCGCGCTCGATCAGCCTGGGCGTGCGCCTCTCCTTCGGTCGCTGAGGCCTCGCCTCACCGCCCGAACGGCAAGCGGGGAGGGGACTCCGGTCCCCTCCCTTTTTTCGTCTATGGGGAGGTCGTTCCCGCCGCCGGAGGTCGGGGCGGGCGCGGCCGGCAGGTCAGGGAGGGCAGGTCTCGGCGGGGGCGACGGCGTCCCAGTCGCAGAGGTCTTCGTCCTCGAAGCCGTCGGCGAAGAGCACGACGTAGACCACCCCGTACATGTCGAAGCTGAAGTGGTTGTCGCAGTAGTAGGGGTAGTCGCCGGCTTCCGGGAAGGCGAAGGTGACGGAGGTTCCCGAGCTGGTCGACTGGATCGGGTTGCCGGGGTCGGGCGCCTGCGGCACGCCGCCGATCACCTCGCCCGCGCGCAGCGGGTGCGACGTGAAGCTCATCGACCACTGGACGCTCTGCCCCGAGCGAACCGCCAGGCAGGCGGGCGCGTAGGAGAAGCCGACGCCGAGCAGGACCTGGCGGGCCGGCGCGTCCCAGGCGGGAGTCGCCGCCGCGAAGGTGCAGCCGTTGACGGTCTGGCCGCGCGCCGGCGGCGCGAGGGCGGCGAAGCAGGCGAGCGCGAGCGGAACGAGCCGTCGTTGGACAGAGTGCATCGTCACCCCCGGATCGGGCGGGGCCGGTGAGCTCCCGCGCGCCGTTCGTTCCTGCTCGAGCGAGCGGGGTTCAATCGGAAGAGACGAGACGCGGTCAGGCCGAGGCGATGCGGCCGCGCTCGCCGGCGTTGCGCTCGCCCGAGAGGATGCGCCAGCTGACGACCTTCTCGTCGATCTCGCGCAGCCGCTTGGCGATCAGGCGGCAGAGCAGGCGCAGGAAGTCGAGCGAGGCCTCGGGGTCGAGCGCCAGCATCTCCTGGATCGTGCCCTGGTCGAGCGCCAGCACCGAGAGCGGGCCGTCGTGGGCGCGCGCGTCGGCCGAGCGCAGCTCGCCGTCGATCAGCGACATCTCGCCGAAGAAGTCGCCGCGCTCGAGGATCGCCAGCGCCTCCTCGCCGGCGCCCGGGATGTACTTGCTGATCAGCACCTTGCCGTCGAGCACCACGTACATCTCGTGCCCCTCGTCCCCCTCCTCGAAGAGCGCGGCGCCCGATTCGAAGCGCAGCTCGCGCGAGAAGGTAGCGAGCGTCGTCAGCTCCTTGCCCGACAGCCCCTGCTCCTGCAGGAAGCGCAGCTTGTCGCCGGCGGCGAGCTCGTCGACGCCCTGCACGCCGCCGCGGCCGCGGCGCAGGCGCAGGAAGTTCTCGGGCTGCTGCTCGGCCGTGAAGAAGGTGCGCAGCTGCTCGTTGGTGGCGCGCAGCTTGCCCGCGAGCGCGTGCCAGAGCCCCCAGTAGAGCTGCACTCCGAGCTCCGACCACCCCTCGGCGAGCCGGGCGAGGCCGGGCCCGTCGAAGCGCAGGAGGCGCGTCGGCTTGAGCGCCAGCGCGTCGCCGGAGCGCATGCCGCGCGAGACGAAGTTGACCTCGCCGAACAGCGAGCCGGGCTTGAGCAGCGCCAGCGGGAAGGTGCCGTAGGGGGTCGGCCGCTGGATCGAGATCTCGCCCTCTTCGACCGAATAGAGGTCGCTGCCCTCCGAGTTGTTGGCGAAGACCAGCTCGCCCGGCTCGAGCTCTTCCTCGCGGACCACCGAGGAGAGCTTGAAGATCTGCTCGTCGGTCAGATGGGCCCAGGCGTCGGAGCGCCGCAGCTGGGCCGCCAGCGAGAGGCGGCCGTGGAGCTCCGCGCTGCCGCCGGGGCCGGCCTCGGCCAGCCCCTCGGCGCCGCGGAAGCGTTCCCGCCGCCACTCCAGGCGGTCGAAGGCGACGTGCAGGTTCTCCTCGCGCTCGCGAAAGAGCGCGATGACCTGCTGGCTCTGCCAGCCGAGCAGGTGGCGCAGGGTGCGGATGCGCCGGCGCAGGCGGATCGCCCGCTCCTCGTCGGTCGAGGGGAGCAGCAGGAAGGCATCGATGGTGGCGGCGATCGCCGCCTCGAACTGCTTGCGCTCGTACTCGACCTGGCCGAGCAACTCGGCGCCCTCGCGGTCGAACGGGTTGTAGAGCAGGGCGCGGCGCAGGTGCTCGGCCGCGGTGTCGTAGTCCTGCAGCCGGTAGTGGATGCGGCCGGCGAGCTTGTGGTTGGCCGGGGCGATCGGGTCCTTGGCACGTCCGATCTCCAGGCACTCGAGCGCGCGGAACTCCTCGCCCTTCTCGGCGTAGAGCCAGGCCAGGCCGACGAAGTGCGCCGCGTCGATGGCGTTGCGGCGCATCTCGGCGCGCGCCGCTTCGACCGGATCGCGGGCCTCGCGCCGGCGCGATTGCCCGCGCTGCAGCTTGCGCAGGCGCGCGATCGCCAGACGGGCGCCGAGGTTCTTGGGATCGAGCCGGGAGGCGAGCTGGAAGAGCTCGAGCGCCTCGTCGTAGAGCTTGCGGTCGGCGAACCGTCGCGCGAGCGCGACCAGCTCCTCGAGATCGGGCGACGCGGGCTTCGATTCGGTCATGAGGGGCGCGGGCGCTCCCGGACGATTCTTGTCAGTGTAGCATGAGGCTCCGATGGCGACGGGCGGATTCGAGGCCAAGCAGCTCGCCGAAGAGGGCGTCGCCCTCTGTCGGCGGGGGGAGTGGGACAAGGGGATCCAGATCCTCGGCCGGGTGGTCGAGGCGCACGGCGTGAGCTCCGAGCTGCCCGGCATCGCTTACTCCTATCTCGGCTGGGGGGTAGCCAAAGCGCAGCGCCGGGTGCGTGACGGCCTGAAGCTCTGCGAGCACGCCGTCAAGGTGCAGTTCTACGAGCCGGACAACCACTGGAACCTGGCGCGGGTGCGCATGCTCGCCAACGACCGGCGGGGCGTCGTGCAGTCGATCGCCCGCGGCCTGAAGCTCGACGCCAACCACGAGGGGCTGCGCGCGCTGCGCCAGGAGATCGGAGTGCGACGTCGGCCGATCATCCCCTTCCTGTCGCGCGACAACCCGCTCAACCGCCTGCTCGGCCGCATCCGGCACGATCTCTCGGGCGAGTGAGCGGTTCCGAGGCGTTCGGCCACCCCCCGGGGCGGTCGCGCGAGCGGCGGGCGTCGGGGTAGGCTGAAACGCCATGTCCGCACCGCTCGCAACCAGGGATCGTCCGCTGCGCGTCGCCGTCGTCGGCGCCGGCCCCTCGGGCTTCTACACCGCCGCCGCGCTGCTCGCCGACAGGGGCCGCGCGGTGACGATCGACCTGATCGACCGGCTGCCGGCGCCCTACGGCCTGGTGCGCTACGGCGTCGCCCCCGACCACCAGAAGATCAAGGAGGTCGCGCGCGTCTTCGAGAGGGTGGCGCTCGACCCGCGCGTCCGTTTCCTCGGCAACGTCGACTACGGCCGCGACCTCCGGCTAGCCGATCTCGAGCACTGCTACGACCAGATCGTCTTCGCGGTCGGCGGCCAGAGCGACCGACGCCTCGGCGTGCCGGGCGAGGATCTGCCGGGCAGCCTCTCGTCGACCGGCTTCGTCGCCTGGTACAGCTGCCACCCCGACTTCCTCGACCTGCCGGTCGATCTCGGCGTCGAGTCGGCGGCGGTCGTAGGCATCGGCAACGTGGCGATCGACGTCGCCCGCGTGCTGGCGCGCGACCCGGACGAGCTCGCGACGACCGACATTTCCGACGACGCCCTGGCCGCCTTGCGCGCGAGCCGGGTTCGCGACGTCCACCTGCTCGCGCGTCGTGGCCCGGTGCAGGCCAAGTGCTCGCCGGCCGAGCTCAAGGAGCTCGCCGAGCTCTCCGGCGTCGATCTGCTCGTCGATCCGGCCGAGCTCGAGCTCGACGTCGGCAGCGCCGCCGAGCTCGCGGAGGATCCGCAGGCCCAGAAGAACCTGGCGCTCCTGCGCCAGCTCGCCGCGCGGGGCGCCACCGGGGCGCCGCGGCGCATCCACCTGCGTTTCCTGGTCTCGCCGGTCGAGCTGGTCGAGCGCGACGGCCGCGTCGGGGCGCTTCGCCTCGAGCGCAATCGGCTCGAGCCGCGTGGCGACGGCCTCGCCGCGCGCGGCACCGGAACGTTCGAGGAACTGCCGGCGGGCCTGGTGGTACGCGCGGTCGGCTATCGCTCGCTGCCCCTGCCCGACCTGCCGTTCGACGAGCGCAACGGTGTCGTGCCGAACCGGGGCGGGCGGGTGATCGAGCCGGCGACCGGCGCGCCGCGCCCGCGCCTCTACGTCGCCGGCTGGGTCAAACGCGGGCCGACCGGGCTGATCGGCAGCAACAAGCCGGACGGCGCCGAGACCGCGGCGGCGATGCTCGAAGACCTGCCGGCGACCGAGCCGGCGCCGGAGCCGGGGGGCATCGACGCCCGGCTCGCCGCGCGCGGCGTGCGGGTGGTCGACTTCCCCGGCTGGCAGCAGCTCGACCGGCTGGAGAAGGAGCGGGGCGCGGCCGCCGGCCGGCCGCGGGTGAAGCTGGCGCGGATCGCCGAGATGCTCGCCGCGCTCGACGGCGGCTGAACGGCGCCCGGCTCAGCCGAAGCGGCCGGTGATGTAGTCCTCGGTCTGCTGTTTCATCGGCTTGAGGAAGATCTT
>WYBK01000325.1 GCA_011525905.1 Acidobacteriota bacterium | reverse complement strand
TTGACGTCCTGGACCGGCGGTGCCGGGTTGAGGTCGGGGTTGACGTAGACCTTGGGCGTGCCGCCGAGCAGCAGGTCCTCGATCGTCACCGTCATGCCGACGTTGGTGCCGGCCGAGGCGTAGAGCCAGAAGTGCCCGTTGATCAGGCAGCCGTCGAGGATCTTGAGCAGCATCTCGGGATTGGCGGGGTCGAAGAAGGTGAACAGCCCCCCCTGGCGCGCGCCGAGGCCCACGAGCGGTGTGGCGAGCGCGAAGCCGGAGAGGCCGCCGCCTTGGACCGTCTCGTACTCCACGGTCACCCGGAAGCGGCCGTCGCCCGGCAGGCCATCGAGGCAGAGCGCGGTGGCGCTCGGCGTGCACGGGCCGCCGCCGGTCTCGCCCGCGAGCCAGGCGATGGCGTTGCCGAGCAGCGCGTCGTTCGGGCCCGCGATGTCCGCGCCGTTGTCGTTGGTCAGGGTGTAGTCGGCGAGCATGTCGACGTCCGACAGCAGCAGGACGCGGCCGGCGCCGATCTCGCGGACGATGCCCATCGGCCGGCGCCCGACCGCTCCGCGCAGCACGACGTCGCCCTCGGCCGGTTCGTCGAAGGCGGCGATCGAGAACTGCGCCGCCACCTGCCGGACCGGTCCGAAGGGGCCGGAGAGCGCGGGGTGGCCGAAGCCGGGGCCGGCGGCGTCGACCAGGTTCTCGCCGAGGTGCGTGACCGGCGAGCCGAAGCGCTCGCAGACGGCGTCGTAGTTGCTCGCATCGCAGGTGATCAGCATGCCGCCGCCCCCTTCGACCCAGGCGTAGAAGGCGTCGAGCTCGGCGGCGGTGAAGGCATCGTCGTCCGCGTCGTAGAGATAGCCGATGAAGAAGACGTCGAAGTCCGCGAGCAAGGTGGCGTCGATCGGGCCGGCGGTGTCGGTGATCGCGATGGCGCGGCCGACGTCCCCCTCGTCGCCGAAGTTGAGCTCCTCGAGGAGCTTGGCGCGGGTCTCCTCCATGTCGGTGCCGTCGAGCGTCCAGGTCGCGTCGAAGCGCGCGGCGGCGATCGAGCCGAGCTCGATCGGCTGGGCGCCGAGCGCGCCCGCGCCGAGCGCCAGTGCCGCCGCGCCGGAGACGAGCTTGGGGACCTGCCTGCGGAGCGTGGTCATGGCGTTCTCCTCTGGGTCGGGAGCCCCACTCTCGGTGCAACCGCGGTGACGCGCAGCGCAGCGCTCCACAGGAGCACGCGGGCTCACTCGTAGCGCAGCGCCTCGATCGGATCGAGCTTGGCGGCGCGCCAGGCGGGGAAGATGCCGAAGACCAGGCCGACGGAAGCCGAGACGCCGAGGCCGACCGCGATCGACCAGAAGGGCGTGGCGGTGGCGAGCGGCGACACGTTGCGCACCAGCACCGCGATGCCGACGCCGATGCCGACGCCGATCGCGCCACCCAGGGCGGCGAGCGTCATCGCTTCGATCAGGAACTGCACCAGGATGTCCTGGCGGACCGCGCCGAGCGCCTTGCGCAGGCCGATCTCGCGCGTCCGCTCGGTGACCGAGACGAGCATGATGTTCATCACGCCGACGCCGCCGACCAGCAGCGCGATCGAAGCGATCAGGATCATGGTCGCCGAGATGCCGTCGGTGACCGCCCGGAAGTTGCCGATCATCTTGTCGGGGGTCAGGATGCCGAAGTCGTTCGGCTGGTTGAACTTCAAGCCCCGGCGCTGGCGCAGCACGGCGGTGCCCTGCTCGATCGCCGCATCGACCAGCTCGGCGCGCCAGGGCACGGTCGCGATGTTGACGCCGAAGTCGCGCTCCACCCAGGGGAAGGCCTGGTCGAAAGTCGAGAAGGGCATGACGACGTGAGCGTCGGTCGACTCGAAGCCGGTCGCCCCCTGCTCCTCGAAGACGCCGATCACCTCGTAGCGCCGATTGCTGAGCGTGACCCGCTTGCCGATCGGATCCTCGAAAGGGAAGAGCGCGTCGGCGAGCGCCCAGCCGATAACCAGGACGTCGGCGGCGCGCCGCTCGTCGGCCTCGGTGACGAAGCGGCCGAGGGCGAGCTGCTTGGCGTTGGCGTCGAGGTAGGCGAAGGTGACGCCGCCCACCGTGTCGGGCGTCCCCTCGCGCCCACGGTAGGCGAGCTGCGGGATCTGGCCGCCGGAGCGCGGGCTGGGGAACCAGTAGCGTTCGGGCGAGACCGAGCGCATCGCCGGGCAGAGCTCGCGCATCGCCATGGCGTCCTCGTAGGTCAGGTGCTTGCGCAGGCGCTGCTCTTCGTCGCGGCCGCCGTGCGTCGGTCCGAACTGCGGATCGAAGCGCTGGAACTGCACCAGGGTCGAGCCGAACGACTCGAAGCTCTCGGTCACGCCCCGGTTGAAGCCCTCGACCATCGAGACCATGGCGATCACGGTGGCGACGCCGATGACGATGCCGAGGACGGTGAGCGCGGTGCGCAGCTTGTGGCCGAGGATCGCCGTCTTGGCGAAGCGGACGTTCTCGACGAAGCCGCGACGGAAGGCCTGGAGGATCGTCCTACTCATAGCGCAGCGCCTCGATCGGAGCGAGCCGGGCGGCCTTGCGCGCCGGGAAGACTCCGGCGATCAGGCCGGTCACCACCGCGATCAGCAGGCCGGCGGCGACCAGCCCGGGCGTGACCCGGGTGGGCAGCGGGAAGGCGGCGGCGAGCCCGACGGCGATCGCCCAGCCGAGCGCCACGCCGATCAGGCCGCCGACCAGCGAGAGCAGCGCCGCCTCGGAGAGGAACTGGAGCAGGATGTCGCGCCGGCGCGCGCCGATCGCGCGGCGGATGCCGATCTCCTTGGTGCGCTCGATCACCGAGACCAGCATGATGTTGGCGATCACGACACCGCCCACCACGAGCGAGATGCCCGAGATGAAGGTGACCAGGGCGAAGGCGCCGGCCGAGATCTGGCGCCAGACGGTCTGGACCGCGCCGGAGGTGACGATGCCGAATGGGTCCTTGGCGCGGAAGGGCGTGTTGCGCCGGGCGCGCAGGATCGTCCGCACCTCGTCCATGGTCGTCTCCTGGCTCGCCATGCCGCCGTGCGGCCGCACGAAGATCGTGACGCTGCGCCGCAGGCCGAACTGCTTGCGGAAGGCGCCGAGCGGCAGATAGACGCGGGTGTCCTGGTTCTGGCCGAGCACCGAGCCCTGCTTGGTGAGCAGACCGACGACCTTGTAGGGAACGTCGCCGATCCAGACCAGCCGGCCGATCGGGTCGAGCGGCCCGAACAGCTCCTCGCGCACCGCCGAGCCGATCACCGCGATCGGCACGGCGCGGCGGTTCTCGACCTCGAGGAAGAAGCGGCCGGCCTCGAGATCGAGATTGGACAGCTCGGCCATGTTCGCCGTGCCGCCGATCACCGCGACGTCGGGCAGGCGCTCGGCGCCGCGCTTGACCGGCTGGTTGGTGAAGTTCTGGATGCCGACCTGGCCGCAGCCGGCGCAGCGCCGCTCGACCGCGGCGGCGTCCTCGAGCGTGATGCGCTTGCGCTTGAGCGCCTCGAGGAACTCCTCCTGGCTGGTGATGATGCCGAACTGGGTGACCACGAAGACGTCGGGCGAGAGCGTGAAGATCTTTTCGGCGACGTAGGCGTTCAGGCCGTTGATGATGGCCACCACGGCGACCACGGTCATCACGCCGATGATGACGCCGAGCAGCGTCAGGAAGCTCCTCAGCTTGTGGCGGCCGAGGGCGGCGATGGCGATGCGCAGAGTCTCCACGATGCGGCTCCCGATCGACTCCGGACGGCGTCAGTCGCCCGGCTCGCCCTTCTCCCCCTTCTTCTTCGGCTCCTCGAGGCGCACCTTGTCGCCGTCCTCGATCTCGCGCAGCGCCTTGAAGGGGCCGGTGACGATCTGCTGCCCCTCCTCGAGCCCCGCGGCGACCTCGACCCTGGTCTCCCCGAGCAGGCCGGAAGCGACCGGCTGGAACTTCACCGTCTTCGCCGCTTCGTCGAAGAGATAGACGCCCTCCTCCTCTTCGCGCTCGCCGAGCGCGGCCTCTTCCCCTTCGGGCAGCGGCTTGTCGCGCACCACCAGCGCCTGGATCGGAATCGCGAGCACGCCCCGAGCGGTGCCGGTGAGGATGTCGGCCGAGCAGGAGAAGCCGGGGCGGATCCCCTCGGGCGGCGCGGCGAGCTGGATCTTGACCTCGAAGTTGACCGCGGCGTCGGCGCCGGTCGCCTGGATCGGCGAGGATCCGACCTCCGTGACGATGCCCTCGAACTTCCGCTCGCCGTAGGCGTCGATCCGCACGTCGGCGCTCTGTCCGACCCGCACCGCGGGCACGTCGGTCTCGTCGACCTCCATGACCGCCTCGACCACGCCCATGTCCGAGATCGTCATCAGCTTGGTGCCGGGGTTGTTCATGGTGCCGATCACCGCGATCTCCCCCTCCTCGACCGGCAACGCGGTGACGATGCCGCCGATCGGCGCGGTCATCTTGGTCTTCGACAGCTCGTCGCGCGCGCCCGCCAGAGTGGCGCGCGCCTGCTCGATGCGCCGCTCGACCGCCTTGACCGTGGCCTCCGCCGCCTCGAAGGCGGCCTTCGCGGCGTCGACCTCGGCCTGCGGCACCAGCTCGTCGGCGAAGGAGCGCTGGACGCGCTCGTAGGCCTTCTCGGCCTCCTCGGCGCGCGCGCGCGCGGCGTCGCGGTCGAAGAAGAGCGCCTTCAAGGACTCCTCGGCCGAGAGCGCGGTCGCCTGGCGCTGGGTCTGGTCGATCTGCAGCAGGAAGGCGCCGCGCTCGACGACGTCCCCCTCGCGCACCGCGAGGTTGACGATCTGCCCCATGACGTTGGCCGAGAGATCGACCTTGCGCTGCGCCTCGATCTTGCCGGTGGCGGTCACCAGGCTCTCGAGGTCGGTGCGCTCGACCTTCTCCACCGTCACGGCGGGCGCCTTCTTCTGCTTGGATTGCACGACGTTGACGACGATCAGGGCGATCACCACGAGCACGGCGACCGCCGCGCCGATCTTCTTGCCACGACTCATCTTGGGCACCTCATCCGATGGCAGAACAGACGGATCCGAGGTTCTCTACGCTATCCGAGACGGAAAGTTCCCGCTCCGAAGGCGGGCCTCCGGGTTCCGCCTTCGCAAGGGGAGGGCGAAGGTCCGACGATTCGGGGACTGGAAACGAATCCCTGGATTCGTTTCCTGTCCCCGAATCCGCGCCGGCGTCTCACCG
>WYBK01000324.1 GCA_011525905.1 Acidobacteriota bacterium | reverse complement strand
TCGGGCCGCTCGGCGTGCCAGCCAACGACCTCTGCACCAACGCCCAGGTCGTCGGCATCCCCTCCTCGACGGCAGGCACGACAGTCGACGCGACCTTCGACAGCGCCGGAACCTGCACCACGACCAACACCGCGCCCGGCGTCTGGTACACCTTCACGCCCGCGCAGGGGGGCATTTTCCGCGCCTCGACCTGCAACGCGGCGAACTACGACACGAAGATCTCGGTCTTCGGCGGCAGCTGCGGCGCGCTCGGCTGCATCGCCGGCAACGACGACGCCATCGGCTGCAGCGGCTTCACCTCGCAAGTCGACTTCGCCGCCGCCGCCGGCTCTCCCGTCTACGTCCTGGTCCACGGCTTCTCGACGGCGACCGGCAGCTTCACGCTCAGCCTCAGCCAGCTCGCCGTCGCGCCGGCCAACGACCTGTGCGAGGACGCGATTCCGGTCGCGGTGCCGTCGGTGACCACGGGCACCACGATCGGCGCCGTTCCGGACACCAGCTTCCCCACCTGCGGGACTTCGATTTCGTCCGGAGGGGTCTGGTACGAGGTGACCGGCACGGGCACGGTGCTCCAGGCGAGCACCTGCACCGGCACCGCCTACGACTCGAAGATCTCGGTCTACTGCCAGGACTGCGCGACGCCGACCTGCATCACCGGCAACGACGATTTCTGCGGTCTGCAGTCGCAGGTCGCGTGGGATTCCGAGCTCGGGGCGACCTATCGTGTCCTCGTGCACGGCTTCGGTAGCGGCACCGGCGCGTTCGACCTGACGCTCGCCGACACCGGGGTGCCGAGCGTCGATCCGGTGCCCTGCTTCGGCGCGCTCGGGGCCTGCTGCGACCCGTCGAGCGGCGGTTGCACGCAGACCGACGTCTACCTCTGCACGCTGGCCGGCGGCAGCTTCGCCGAGGGCCTCCCCTGCGCGACTCCGATCGGGGGAGTGACCTCGATCACGAGCAATCCCGCGCTCGCGATTCCAGACAACAACACGACCGGCGTCTTCGACACGATCACCGTGCCGGACGCCTTCCCGGTCTACTCCGCGAGCGTCGACGTCGGCATCACCCACACCTGGATCGGCGACCTGCGCCTCCGGCTCGAGAACGTCGCGACCGGCCAGATCATCAACATGTTCGACCGCCGCTGCAGCTCGGCCGACAACATCAACACCACCTTCGTCGACGGCGGCACGACGACGCTCTGCGCCGACATCTCGGTTCCGGGCGGCCAGGTCGACCCGACGGTGGCCGGCCTGGGCCCGGCGTTCTGGACACTCAACGGGGCGCCGGCGGCCGGCGATTGGCGGCTGATCGTCGACGACAATGCCGGCCTCGACACCGGCACGCTCAACACTTGGACGCTCAATCTCCAGCAAGGGGAGGCGGTCTGCTACGCCTACCCGGTGCCGCAGGAGATCCCGACGCTCGGCGCCAAGGGGATCGCCACGCTCGCCGTGCTGCTCGCCGGCGCGGCGGCGTTCCTGCTCTGGCGGCGGCGCGGCTGACGCCCGAGCCTCCGGCGCTTTCGGCAGAATCGACGGCCGGCTCCTCGCGAGCCGGCCGTTTTCTTTTCCGCGGGCGTGCTAGCCTGCGGCGCCGGAGGACGATGTACCTCGACTTCTACGGCTTCCGCGAGCCTCCCTTCTCGATCACCCCCGACCCGCGCTTCCTCTACTTCTCGGAGCGCCACCGGGAGGCGCTCGAGCATCTGCTCTACGGCATCCGCCAGCGCAAGGGGTTCGTGCAGATCACCGGCGAGGTCGGCGCGGGCAAGACCACCCTCTGCCGCGCCGCGCTCGAGCGGCTCGGGCCCGAGTTCCAGACGGCTCTGATCCTGAACCCGGTGATGTCGGCGCCGCAGCTGCTGCGCTCGATCCTGGCCGAGCTCGGGCTCGACACCTCGGGGCGGGTCGACAAGGTCGCCTATCTGTCGCAGCTCAACGAGTTCCTGCTCGCCCAGGTGCCGCTCGGGCACGTCGTCGTGCTGCTGATCGACGAGGCGCAGGACCTCTCTTCCGACCTGCTCGAGCAGGTGCGGCTGCTGTCGAACCTCGAGACCGACCGGGAGAAGCTGCTGCAGATCGTGCTGATCGGCCAGCCCGAGCTGCGCCGCATGCTCGACGACAAGCGGCTGCGCCAGTTGCGCCAGCGAATCACCGTGCGCTATCACCTCGACCCGCTCGACCGCGACGAGACCGAGCTCTACGTCCATTACCGGATGCAAGTCGCCGGCGGCAACGGCCGGCCGACCTTCACCTCCTGGGCGATGCGCCGGATCTTCGGCTACTCGCGCGGCGTGCCGCGGCTGATCAACGCGGTCTGCGACACGGCTCTGTTGGCCGGCTACGTCGAGGGCGCCGAGCGCCTGACCGCGCGCCACGTCCGGCGCGCGGTCGACGAGCTCGAGGGGCGGCACCGGTGAGCCTGGTCTCCGACGCGCTCAAGAAGGCGCAGCGCGAGGCCGCCGCGCGCGAGGCGCGCGACAAGGGCCTGGCGCCGCCGCCCGAGCCGCGGCCGCCGCTCCACCCCTTCCGCCGGCGCCGCGCCCCCCGCGCCGCCGCGCTCGCGGCGGCGGCCGCAGGCCTGATCGCCCTGGCCGGCGTCGCTTCTTTCTTTCTCTTCCGTGATTCGAGCGCAGTCGGCGCTGCGCGAACCGCCGAATCGCCCACGCCCGACGTCCCAATCTCGGTGAAGGGGGAGACCGAGCCCGGCGTTCCGGGCGCTTCGCGGTTCGACGGGTCGACCACGCCGAGCGCCGCAATGCCAGTTATGGGGGAGGCCGGGTCGGACGGGGGTGGCGCTGCGCGCGAGGCGTCGGAGGCGACTCCGGCGCCGCGCGTCGATCTTCCGCCAGGCGCCGCACCGGCGACCCCCGCCAGCCCTTCGGCCGAAGCGCCCGCCCCTGCTCCCCCATCAAGGGTCCCTTCGCAGAACGAGCGCGCCGCCGCAGCGCCTCCCGGCCCGGCGAGCGCGTCCGGAACCGCCACCGGAGAGCAAGAGAGCCTTCGGGGCGCCAGCGCCGGCGGGGCGCCGGCGCCCCGCCGCTTCGTGCGCGAAGCGGAGCTCGCGGGCGGCGTGCGCCTGCGCATCGGCGGCATCGCCTACTCCGAGGTCGCGCCGCTCGCCTACCTGAACGGCCGCCTGATCGGCGTCGGCGAGTCGGTCGAGGGGTGGACGGTGCGCGCGATCGGCCGCGGCGAGGTCGAGCTCGGCCGCGGGGAGGAGCGGCTGATCCTGGCGCTGCGCTGACCGGCCGGCGGCGGGCGCCGCCGCCGGTCACTTGACGAAGCGGCGGACGCGGTCGGCGTCGACCTTGATGCGGCGGCGGCCCGGATCGCCCGCCACCGGCGCGGCGTCGTCGTCGGGGTCGAACTCGAGCGGGTTGACCACCTCGGAGAAGACGTCGCGCAGGGCGCGCGCGCCGGTGCGATTCTCCTGGGCCGCCTTCTCGGCGATCAGGCCGGCGGCCAGGTCCTCGAGCTCGAGCTCGACGCCCAGCGACTCGAAGTAGCGCTGCGTGCGCGCCAGCGGCGAGTCGTAGGAGTGCAACAGGATCTCCTTCAAGATCGCCGTGTTCAGGTCGTTCAACACGACCACCTTGTCGAAGCGTGCCATGAACTGCGGCACCATGCCGTACTCGAACAGGTCCTTCATCTTGAGGAAGTCGGCGAGCGAGAAGCGGGTCTCGAGCCGCACCGAGCCGTCGGCGGTCTTGACCGCCTCGGTCTTGATCCGCTCGCCCGAGCCCGACTTGGTCACCCGGTTGTAGACCTGGTCGTAGAGCCCCTCGAAGGCGCCGCCGCAGACGAACATCATCTTGCGCGTGTCGATCTCGACCATCTTCTCGACCTCGCGCCCCCCCTCCCAGGCGCGCAGCCGGTAGGGGACCCGCTCCCCCTCCATCAGGGTGAGCAGCCCCTGCTGCAGCACGACGCCGATCGGATTGGGCTTGCCGGCGACCACGGTCGACATCTTGTCGATCTCGTCGACGCAGACCGTCGCCCGCTCGATCGTTTCCTCGAGCTCCTCGAAGCTCGGCCGCTCGCCCAGGATGACGCGCGCCCGCTGCTCGATCGCCGAGAACATCCGGTCGGGGCGGAACTCCGTGCGCTCCGAGTCGACCAGCAGGTTGGCGTTCAGGATGGTGACCGCGCGGAACGGCTCGAACCCCGGGACGGTGTCGTAGAGCCGCTGGATGTTGTTCATGATCGTCGTCTTGCCGGTGCCCGACGAGCCGATCAGCAGGATGTTGCCGGAGACCTTGCCCAGGACGTGCTTGTGGATGGCGACGGCGACGAAGCGCAACGCCCGGTCCTGGCCGAGCACGCCGCGGCGCAGCTCCGCGAAGAGGCCCTTCGGGTGGATCGTCTCGAGCGCCTCGGCGAGGGTCTCGGGGCTCTTGGTCATCGCTTCGATCATATCGGCTCTCCGCGGACAGGCCGGCCGCACGGCCCGCAGGGCCGCAATCTTTCTCCTACGGAGAGAGGGCCGGGAGCGTCCAACCGGCGAAGAGCGACCCGCCGCGTCAGGGCCCGCGGTCCGCCTCGCCCCCGCCGTGCGCCCGGACGAGCGCCAGCAGGCCGGCGTCCCGGGCCTGCGCCAGGAGCGCCGCGCGCCGGGCCGACTCGGCCGGCTCGCCGAGCGCCGCCGCCGTGAGCCGCGCCTCGAGCTCGAGCGGCAGGCAGCCGGCCGCGGCGGCCTCGCCGGCGACCGCGGCGAGCTCGGCCAGGGCGGGTCCCCGCCCGCGCGCCGTCG
>WYBK01000323.1 GCA_011525905.1 Acidobacteriota bacterium | reverse complement strand
GCCTCCCGTGCCGCGCCGCGCCGCCAGCGCTCGACGAGCGGGACGGCGAGGGCGGTGATCAGCGCGACCGCGCCGAGGATGGCGATCAGGCGCAGGTGGGGCAGGCCCGCCTCGCGCCGCGCGGCCGCGAGGACGACGAGCGTGCGCAGCCACTCGAGGGCGCCCAGCGCGAGCACTCCTTGCAGCAGCCGCGCGGCGATCTTGCGGCCGCCGACCAGAGCGAGCGGCGCCAGCGCGACGGCGACCGCCGGCAGCAGCCAGCCGGCACGCAGCAGGTGGGCGCCGAGCAGGAGCGAGGCGAGGACCGCCGGCGCGAGCAGGTGGAATCTCATGCGCCGCATTCGATCCGCCGGAGTGGCCTCGGCGCCATGACCCGCGTCAGGGGGCCGAACCCCCCGCGGGGGTGGGGCGCACGGTGACCGAGACGGCGCCGCGCAGGTCGCCGACGCGGTAGCCGACGGCGCGGTCGGCGCCGTAGCGCTCGGCGAGGAAGCGGCGCAGCTCCTCCGGAAAGCTCTCCGGGTCGCCGTGGCAGGAGAGGCAGAGCTCACCGACCCGGATCGGCTTGAGGTAGCGCAGGACCGGCGTCCCCTCCTCGATCACCGTTTCGGCGAGCTCGTCGGGGAGCTCGCCGCGCTCGAGCGCCGCCCGGAGCTCGGCGAGCCGGGCGCTCTCCCAGGCGTCGGGGAGGTCGGCCGGGTTGCGGAAGCGCTCGCTCACCCGGCGGACGGTGACGCCGTCGCGCGAGTGCGCCGCGGCCATGAGCTGGGCGACGCCCGAGCAGACGCGCGCCGCGGCGACCGGGCCGCCGGCCTCGAGCTCGCGCTTCAGCCGCGCCCCGAGCTCGGTGGTCAGCTCGGCGGCGGCGAAACGGGCGCGCTCGATCGGAGCGGGCTCGGGGCTCTCGGCGGCCAGCGGAGGGAGGAACAGCGACAGCGCGGCGAGGGGGAGGAGGGCACGGGTCCGCATGACGCGAGGATGCCCGCGCGGCAGCGTGCGCGCCCCACGCCGGGGGGTGGCCTGACGCCGGTCATGTCGGACGCCCCTGCTCGGGCGTACACTGCGGGCATGCGCTGGCGTGCGGCTTCGCCAACTCGCCAGGGGCGACAGGGGATCGCCTGGGCGCTCGCCGTGGCCCTCGCGCTGGCCGCCGCGGCGCCGTTGGCCGCGCTCTTCCACCACGAAGAGGAGGGGCGCTGCTGCACCCGTGGGCGCTGCTGCTGCGCGACCGAGGCGACGCGCAGCGACGTCTGTCTGCGCTCGGCCTGTCGCTGCGGCGGCCATGGCGGCGACGAGGTCCGCCTCGCGCAGCTCGACCCAGCGGTGCTCCCTCCGGCCCTCGCCGTGGCGGCCGCCATGCCCGACCTCTCGCCGGTCGCGGGGCCGCAGCTGCCAACGGTGGGTGCCGTGCTCGAGGCCGAGACCCCGCCCCCCCGCTTCCCGACTCTGCCCGTCTGACCGCTCGAACCGAGGCGCCGGGCCCCCCGCGAGGGTGGGGCGCCGCCGCGCGCCCGCACCCCGAAGAGCGCAGTGCCTCGAACCGCAGGGAAAAGGAGTCTGCTCGTGAGTTCGATTCGAATCCTGGGCATCGCCGCCGTGGCGCTGCTTCTCGCCTCCGGCGCCCGTGCCGCCGAGGCGACCGGCTCGGTCGCGGGCCGCGTCGTCACCCCCGCCGGGGATCGTCTCCCCGGGGTCACCCTCGAGCTGCGCCACGAGACGAGCGGCCGGGAGCTGCGCGCCGCCAGTGGCGAGGAGGGCCTCTTCCGTCTCGCCGGGCTCGAGCCGGGCCGCTGGCGGGTCACCGCGTCGCTGCCCGGCTGGCCGGAAGTCGCCGCGGCGTTGCTCGAGGTCGCTGCCGGCGCCGAGAGCCGCCTCGACGTCGAGATTCCGTTGCCGGTCTTCGAGGAGGCGATCGCCGCGCTCGGCGCGGCGCCGCGCGAGTCGCTCGAGGCGCCCCGGCTGCGCGAGAGCGGCGCGCGCGACGTCGGCGAAGCGCTCGAGGAGCTCCCAGGAGTCTGGAAGCTGCGCAAAGGTGGGATCGCCAACGAGGTCGTGGTGCGCGGCGCGCAGAGCCGCGACCTCGCGGTGCTGCTCGACGGTCAGCGGCTCTATGGCGCCTGCCCGAACAAGATGGACCCGGCGGTCTTCCACGTCGACTTCGCCGAGGTCGACCGGGTGGAAGTCTCGAAGGGCCCCTTCGACCTCGGCTTCGCCGGGGCGCTCGCCGGCTCGGTCCGGATCGTGACTCGCGAGCCCGAGCGGGGGAAGCACCTGCGCGCCGAGCTGGCCGGCGGCGACTTCGGCTACTGGAATCCGGCGCTGGTCGGGTCGGTGCGCGGCGAGCGCGTCTCGCTGCTCGCGGGCGGCGCCTATCGCAGCTCCGACCCTTACCGGGACGGTTCGGGGGCCCGGGTGACCGAGGTCGCCAACTACCGGCCGGGGGTCGCCGAGGAGCGGGCCTTCGAGATCGGGACCGGCTGGGCGAAGCT
Source organism: Acidobacteriota bacterium (assembly GCA_011525905.1). Lineage (GTDB taxonomy): Bacteria > Acidobacteriota > Thermoanaerobaculia > Multivoradales > JAGPDF01 > JACTMI01. Next base: position 12,368 of record WYBK01000323.1, on the reverse strand, counting down.
CGGGCTGACGCTCGACGAGCGGCGCCGGCTCGATCTCGCGCTCGCCCTGCAGCGCGCCGATCGCGTGCTCTACCCCTACCTGGCGATGGACGGCACGGCGGACGACGCCGACCGCGCGCGCTTGACTTACAGCGAGGACGCCGCCGGCGCGCGGTCGCTCTCCTGGACCGCCCAGGTCGACGCCTCGCGGGTCGAGCACTCGATGGACGACGCGTTGCGGGCGACCGCGATCGGCCGCCCCCGTCCCTACTCGATGGCGACCGACGCCGAGGCGACCACGCTCGGGCTCTCCGCGTCGGTCGCCGGCCAGGGCTGGACCGGCGGCATCGAGGCGCTGCGCCGGGGTTGGGACGCGACCAACCGGATGGCGATGGGGGGGTACGCGCCGCAGGCGATGATCCCCGACGTCGAGGTCGACGTCGCGGGCGCCCACTTCGAGCGGACGATCGTGCTCGGCGAGCGGACGACGCTCGCCGCCGGCGCGCGCCTCGACGCGGCCGAGAGCCGCGCCGACGCCGCGCGGGCGAACCTCGCGCTCTTGCGCCGCTACCATGGCGAGCCCGACCTCGAGACGCGCGACCTGCTGCCCGCGGCGAAGCTGCGTCTCGCCCACCGGCGCGGCGACTTCGACCTGACCCTCGGGCTCGGCCATGCCCCCCGTGTCCCCGAGCCGATCGAGCGCTATCTCGCGCTCGCCCGCCCGGCGAGCGACTGGGTCGGCGACCCCGACCTCGAGCCGGCGCGCGCCACCGCGCTCGACGTCGAGCTCGGCTGGGAACGCTCGGGCGCCCGGCTCCGGCTCTCGCTCTTCGGCCAGCGGGTGGACGATCAGATCGTGGTCGTGCAGGTGGCGGCGGACGCCGGCGGCAAGGCGGCGCGCACCTTCGCCAATGCCGATGCCACGCTGGTCGGCGCGGAGCTGGCCGGCGCGGTGGCGCTCGCCGGCAACTGGCTGCTCTCCGGCGATCTCTCCTGGGTGCGCGGCGAGCGCTCGGCGCGGCGCGACCTCGGTCTCGCCGCGGCGCCGCTCGCCGAGACGCCGCCGCCGACCGCCCGCCTCGCGGTGCGTTGGGACGACGGCCGGCTGTTCGGTGAGCTCGAGGAGGTGGCGGCGCTCGAGCAGGATCGGGTCGACCGTTCGCTCGGCGAGACGCCGACGCCGGGATGGGCGGTGACCCACCTGCGCGCCGGCTGGCGCGCCGGCGCCCTCGTCGCGACCGTCGGGGTGACGAATCTCCTGGACCGCGACTACGTCGAGCACCTCTCCTTCCAGCGCGACCCCTTCCGCGCCGGCGTGCGCCTGCCCGAGCCGGGGCGCAGCTGGACCGGCAGCGTCGCCTACCGGTTCTAGCGCCCTCGGAGGGGGCGTGCGAGTGGGAGAATGCCCGCCGCATGGGCGCGCTCGATCTCGCGACAGTGGCCGCGGCGCTCGGCCGAATGCCGAGCCGCCCCGGCCTCGACGCGCCGCCGACCGACAAGGCGGCGGTCGCCGCAGTGCTGCGGGACGGGGGCGCGGGCGCCGAGCTGCTCTTCATCCGCCGCGCCGAGCACCCGCGCGACCCCTGGTCGGGTCAGATGGGGCTGCCCGGCGGCCGGGTCGACCCGGGGGACGGCTCGCCGCTCGCCGCGGTGGTCCGCGAGACCCGCGAGGAGCTCGGCTTCGACCTCGAGCGCGCGGCGCGCCGGCTCGCTCGGCTCACCGAGGTGCGCACCCACCTGCGCGAGGGGGCGCTGCCGAGGAGCGTCGTGCCCTTCGCCTTCGCGCTCGCCGAGCCGCGCGACGAGCCGGCTTTCGTGTTGAACCACGAGGTCGCCGAAGCGGTCTGGGTGCCGCTCGCCTTCCTCGCCGACGAGGCCAACCGGGAGAGCTTCGACCACACCTGGCGGGGGACACCGCTCGTCCTGCCCTGCTACCACTTCGGCGGGCGCAAGATCTGGGGGCTGACGCTCTGGATCGTCGACGAGCTGCTGGCGGTCGCGCGCGCCGCCGGCGCCACCGATCCGCTCGATCCAAGCGCTCCGGCCGATCGGATCACTCGGTGAGCTGACCGACGCGCACTTCGGTCCCATCGGGATCGACCAGGAGGAGCTCGCGCATGCCGGAGGGGCGCTCGACCGGCGGCTCGAGGCGCGGGATCCCGGTCGCGGGCAGGCCGAGCTTCGACCAGGCCGCGAAGACCCGGCCGACGTCGCCGACCCGCAGGTAGCAGGCGGCGATCGAGCGCTCGGGCACCAGCTCGGCGTGGACGAAGAAGTGGAGCTCGACGCCGTGCAGCTCGAGGATGGCGTACGGCGAGGGCTCCGCCTGCTCGTAGACCAGGTGGAAGCCGAGCGCGCCGTAGAACCGGATCGTCGCATCCAGGTCCCGGCAGGGCAGCACCGGCGCCGCGGCAATCTCCATGCGCCGATGCTACTCGCATCCGCCCCGCACCCTCGATCCGCGCCGCGCTCCGGCCGCCGCTCGAAAGGCCTTTGGTCTCCGGAGGCAGGGCCCGGGCTCGGGGGCGCTGGCGCGGGAGTCGTCGAGGCGGCGCGTTCGTCGAAGAGGCGGCGGCTATGGGGCGTGGGTTCGGGCCTGCGTGGCGCTGGCGCGGGAGGCGTCGTGCTGGTGTGTGCGTCGAAGAAGCGGCGGCTATGGGGCGTGGGTTCGGGCGTCGGGGGCGCTGGCGCGGGAAGCGTCGAGGCGGCGCGTGCGTCGAGGAAGCGGCGGCTTAGGGGCGTGGGTTCGGGCCTCGGGGGCGCTGGCGCGGCAGCCCTGGGCGGCTGGCGAAACCTCCCCCATAACTGCCGCTTCCTGGGCGCGCGTCCTGCCGAGGCGGAGCCCGCGAAGCGTCGCCCTCGAGCGAGCGAGCTGCGGGGGTGGGGCGAAGGCTCGTGCGAGGGACGAACGGGGCCTCGGGCGGGGCGGGTGGCGGGGTGGGGGCGATAGAATCCTGCGGCGCCGCCGCGCGCGTCGCGCGTCGCGGCGGTCCCACCGGAGCCGGAATCGAGTCACGATCGATGGAGCCCCCCGACATGAACCACCCCCTCCTCTCCTCGCTGGGCGTCGCCGCGCTGGTCGCCGCGACTCCCGCTCTCGCCGACAACCCGCTCTTGCGGCCCTGGACCGGCCCCCACGGCGGCGTGCCGCCGTTCGACCAGGTGAAGGTCGAGCACTTCGTGCCCGCGCTCGAAGCCGCGATGGCCGAGCAGCTCGCCGAGGTCGACGCCATCGCTGCGCAGGAGGCGGCGCCCGACTTCGACAACACGATCGCCGCGCTCGAACGCTCGGGGCGCACGCTCGACCGGGTGACCACGGTCTACGGGGTCTTCTCCTCGACGATGAACACGCCCGATTTCCAGCGGGTCGAGCGGGAGATGAGCCCGAAGCTCGCCGCCTTCTTCGACAAGATCACCCAGAACGCGAAGCTGTTCGCGCGCATCGACGCCGTCTGGGCGCAGCGCGAGCGGGCGGACTGGACGCCCGAGCAGCGGCGGCTGGTCTGGAAGATCCACAACGATTTCGTGCGCGCCGGCGCCCGGCTCGACGCGGCGGCCAAAGAGCAGCTTTCCCAGCTCAATCAGCGGCTGGCGACGCTCTACACGCAGTTCGGCCAGAACGTACTCGCCGACGAGGGCGACTACGTCCTCTACCTCGACGAGAAGGACCTGGCCGGCCTGCCCGAGTCGGTCGTCGCCGGCGCGGCCGCCGCGGCCGCCGAGCGCGGCAAGGAGGGGCAGTACGCCATCCTCAACACCCGCTCTTCGATGGAGCCCTTCCTGACCTACTCCGACCGGCGCGACCTGCGCGAGAAGGTCTGGAAGACCTACTACAGCCGCGGGGACAACGGCGACGCCAAGGACAACAACGCGATCGTCGCCGAGATCCTGAAGCTGCGAGCCGCGCGCGCCAAGCTGCTCGGCTACCAGACCCACGCCCACTGGCGCCTCGAGGTGGCGATGGCCAAGACCCCCGAGCGGGCGATGGAGCTGCTCGAGGCGGTCTGGACGCCGGCCGTGGCGCGAGTGCGCGAGGAGGTCGCCGACATGCAGGCGATCGCCGACCGCGAGGGCGCTGGCGTCACCATCGCCCCCTGGGACTACCGCTACTACGCCGAGAAGGTGCGCCAGGCGAAGTACGACCTCGACACCAACGCGGTCAAGCCCTACCTGCAGCTCGAGAAGCTGCGCGAGGGGATGTTCTACGTCGCGGGCGAGCTGTTCGGCTTCCGCTTCGAGCCGGTCGCCGGGCTGCCGGTCGTCCACCCCGACGTCCGGGTCTGGGAGGTCGAGCGCGCCGGCAGCGGCGAGCACGTCGGCCTCTGGTACTTCGACCCCTACGCCCGCACCGGCAAGCGCTCGGGCGCCTGGATGAACGCCTACCGGATCCAGGAGCGGTTCGAGCGGCCGATCCCCACCATCGTCTCGAACAACTCCAACTTCGTGAAGGGCAAGCCGGGCGAGCCGATCCTCATCAGCTGGGACGATGCCCAGACCCTCTTCCACGAGTTCGGGCACGCGTTGCACGGGTTGTCGTCCGACGTCAGCTACCCGACGCTCGCGGGCACTCGCGTCGCGCGCGACTTCGTCGAGTTCCCGTCGCAGATCCTCGAGCACTGGCTGTCGACGCCCGAGGTCCTGAACCGCTACGCGCTGCACTACCAGACCGGCCAGCCGATCCCGCGCGAGCTGGTCGAGAAGATCGAGCGCGCCGCGACCTTCAACCAGGGCTTCTCGACCGTCGAGTACCTGGCGAGCGCGCTGATCGACCTGAAGCTCCACCTGGCCGGGGGCGTCGAGATCGATCCGGACCGCTTCGAGCGCGAGACGCTGGCGGCGCTCGGCATGCCGAAGGAGATCGTCATGCGCCACCGGACGCCCCACTTCGGCCACGTCTTCTCGGGCGACGGCTACGCGGCCGGCTACTACAGCTACCTCTGGGCCGACACGCTGACCGCCGACGCCTGGGAGGCCTTCACCTCGGGCAAGGGTGCGTGGGACCGCGAGATCGCCCAGCGGCTGGTCGAGGAGGTCTTCTCGGTCGGCAACACGGTCGACTCGGCCGAGGCCTACCGCGCCTTCCGCGGCCGGGACGCCGGCATCGAGGCGCTCATGCGCAAGCGCGGCTTCCCCCTGCCGGCGGCGGCCGGCGGCCGCTGACTAGCGCGCCCGGCGGGCGCGGCGCGGCTCAGAAGCGGAAGACCAGGCCGAGCGACAGGTCGAGGTCCTCCTCGACCGACCCGGTCAGGTCCGAGTCGTAGAACGACAGGCGGCCGTCGAAGCGCAGGGCGGCCGCCTCCGTCCAGTGCCAGTCGACGCCGCCGCCCACCATCGGCCCGACCGCCTCGTCGTCCTGGCGGGCCGGGTCGCAGGGGGCGCCGACCTGCTGGACGCAGATCACGTCGGCCTCCCAGCGGGCGTCGCGCCAGCGGGCGCCGGCGAGCGCGAAGGGGCGCCAGGCGGCGTTCGGCAGAAAGGCGCGGCGCAGCCCGAGCTCGAAGGAGCGCTGCTCGTAGCGGGTGAAGGGGCCGTCGTCGTCGCCGTAGAGCCCGCGCAGCTCGAGCGCCCAGGCGTCGCTCCAAGACCAGCCGAAGCCGAGGCCGTAGGCGCTGTCGACCTCGACCCCGGCGAAGTCGCTGTACGACGCCGAGGGCGCGAAGACCAGCGCCAGCTCGTAGCCGTCGGCGGCGCGAGCGGCGGAGGTCGCGGCGAGCGCGCCGACGAGCGCGGCGACGAGCGCCAGGAGGGCCGGCCGGCGGGAAGGGGAGCTACTTCGCATGGTCACCTCCAGGTCGTTTCGCCCGTGGAGGAGAGCAGGAACCGTGCCGGGCAGCGGTGCTCGGCGCCGCTCGGGACGGTCGGGGCTCGGCGCGGGGTGAACCGGCGTCAGCGCGCCGGCAGCGCCATCGTGTAGCAGACGGCGGTGCCCTCGAGGGCGACGACGCCGTCCTGGCGGCGGACGCGGGTGGCGAGCTTGGTGATCGGCTTGTCCTCGCGCACCTCGACCACCTCGACCTCGCCGGTGATCGTGTCGCCCGGGCGGACCGGGGCGGTGAACTTCCAGTCGACGTGCAGGAAGACGGTGCCCGGCCCCGGCAGCTCCTCGGCGACCACGGCGTTGAGGATCGAGCTGGTAACTCCCCCCTGGACGACGATCTCGCCGAAGCGGCTCGCCGCGGCCGCGGCCTCGTCGTAGTGCAGTGGGTTCTCGTCGCCGCTGATCTCGGTGAAGAGACGGATGTACTCGGGGCGGACCTCGCGGGTCCGGCTCGCTCTCTGGCCGACGCGCGGGGCGCCCTGTGGCCAGGCGGGGTTCTTGGGGGTGGTCATCGGCGGCTCTCCGGGTTCGTCCGAGTCTCAGGCGGAACGGCGCGCCGTCTCGGCGGCGCCCGACGGCGGCGCGTCGAGCGCGAGCAGCGCTTGGACCTCGCCCTTCATCGCGTCGCTCAGCTCGCGGTGGAGCCGCTGCACCTCGTCCAGCGTCCAATCGTAGCCGGCGATCGCGTCGGTGACCTCGAAGAGATCGCTCGACAACGCGTCACGCTGCGCCTGGAAGTCGGCGAGCGCCCGCTCTTCGCCGGTCGCGACCGCGCGCGCCAGCAGCTCGGCGTCGCGCAGCGCGTCGGTGATGCCGTGCGCGGTGATCGGATCCTTGAAGTAGCCGGCGTCGCCGACCAGCGCCCAACCCGGTCCCCAGGCCTCGCGGAAGAAGCCGGGCTCGCCCGGGAAGCCGCGCAGTGAGCCGATCTTCACCGCGCGCGCCATGCGGCCGGCGAACGCCGGCGAGACCTCCTCGACCACGCGGCGGTGGCCGGCGGCGAGGTCCCAGCGGATCTCGGCGAGGAAGCGGTCGCGCGGCATGGCGGCGAAGACGCAGGTCAGGCCGTCGTTGGTCGGGATCACTCCGGCGGAGACGCCGGCGGCGTAGTGCCAGTTGTAGCCGTCGACCTCGAGGCCGGCGAAGTGGCCGTAGACGACGCCGCTCGCCCGGCGGGCGAGGCGCTCGACCCGCGCCCCGGCGAGGCGGGCGACGCGCGAGCGGACGCCGTCGGCGCCGATCACCAGGTCGGCGCGCACCCGGCGGCGACCGCCCGCGGCGCTCTCGAGCTCGACCCCTTGGACGCGGCCGCCGAGCGAACGGACGAGGCAGGTCATGCGCACGCCGTGGACCACCTGGGCGCCGGCGGCGCGGGCGGCGTCGACCAGGAGCGCGTCGAGCACCGTGCGGCGGGGCGCGAAGAGCGCGTCGACGCCATCCCTGGGCCGGATGTCGACGCCGACCGAGCTGTCTCCGTAGTGGAATGTGGTGCGGCGCACCGCCGGCGTGCCCGCGGCGCGGACGCCTTCGAGCACCCCCCAGCGGGCGAGCTGGAGCACGCCGCCGCGCATCAGCGCGTGGGTCGAGAGCGTGTCCGCGCCATAGCCGCTGCGGTCGACGGCGAGCACGGAGAGCCCCCTGCGGGCGAGCAGCATCGCGGTCGCCGCGCCCGCGGCGCGGGCGCCGACGACCACGACGTCGTAGCGGCTGGCGATTTCGTCGAATCGGCTCATGGCGTCGTCCCTTTCACCGGTCAGGCGGCGCGCCGCCGCCGGCTCGCGTCGAGGTGCGCGGCGAGCTCGCGCGCGTCATTGCCGACGCCGTCGAGGAAGCTCGAGTTGCGCCGGGTCTGGAAGCGCATGCCGAGCACGTAGAGCCCCGGGGCGGGGGTGACGCCCCCCTGGTGGCGGATGTCGCCCGCGCGGTCGAGCACCGGGACCTTCAGCCAACCGTAGTCGCGCCGGTAGCCGGTCGCCCAGACGACGGTCGCGATCCCCTCGGCGGCGAGGTCGAGCGACGGGGGCGCCGGCGCCGGTCGCACCGGCGCGATGGACTCGATCGGATCGACTTCCGCATCGAGACCGGCGCGCTCGACGAAGGCGTCGATTCTCGCCAGCAGGCGGCCGAGCTTGGCGTCGGCCTTGAGCGTCGAGGCGGCCAGGTCGTCGCAGAGCTCGAGCCGGCCCGCTTCGAAGTCGAGCGCGGTGCCGACCAGCCGCACGCCCAGCCGCTGGAGGACGTCGAGGTCGAGCGTCGCGTGGTCTGGACGGCCGACCAGCTGGAACGAGGGCTGGCGCAGCGAGGCGGCGAGGTCGTGCACTTGGTCGGCGCGCTCGTCGAGGATCCCGAGGGCGTCGAGCCAGAAGAGGATGTCGCGCCCCCGGTAGCGGCGCGGCAGCCGAGTGTGGCGGCCGACCGCGAGGGTGACCGGCCGGCCGGAGCGGTGGATCTCCTCGGCGAGCTGCACGCCGGTCGCCGAGGCGCCGACCACCAGGACGCCGCCCGGCGGCAGGTCGTCGGGCGCCTGGTAGCGGGTGGTGACGACCTGATGGATCGCCGGCGGCAGCGCAGCGGCGAAGCGGGGGAGCGCCGGCCGGTCCGAGTCGCCGGTGGCGATCACCACGCGCCGCGCGGCCCACTCGCCCCGGTCCGTCGTGACGCGGTAGCCCCCCTCGCCGTCCGTCGCGAGCGCGAGCACCGCCGTCCCCTCCTCGACCGGCGCGCCGAAGGAGCGGGCGTAGCCTTCCAGGTAGCCGACCAGCTCGTCCTTGGTCATGTAGCCGTGCGGGTCGTCGCCGGTGTAGCGGTATCCGGGGAGCCGGCTCTGCCAGTTGGGCGTGAGCAGGCGCAGGCTCCGCCAGCGCTCGCTGCGCCAGCGCTCGCCGATCCGCCCCCGCTCGAGGACGACGTGCTCGACGCCGCGCTCGGCGAGGCACCGGCTCATGGCCAGCCCGGCCTGGCTGCCGCCGACGACGATCGTGTCGATGGACTGCATCGGGGTCGCTCCGGCTCTCGAGAGGGAGGGGTTTCGTGGCAGGGGAAGGGCGAAAGTGGCGGGTCGCCGGCCGGCCCGCGGACGAGCGCGGCCGGCGACCCCGGGGAGAGCGTCAGGCGGTCTCGACGTCGATCTCGACGGCGGTGCCGTTGGTCAGGACGTCGAAGACGGCCGAGCGGGCGCGCGACTGGTCGACGATGGCGCGCAGCTTCTCGGCCGGCGCGTCGCCCGCGATCTTGAAGGAGACGCGGATCTTCTCGTAGCCGTTGCGCACCTCGTCCGAGAGGCCGAGGATGCCGCGCAGGTCCATCGCGCCCTCGATCTTCGACTCGACCGAGGTGAGCTTGACGCCGCGGGCGGCGGCGACGTTGGCGATGCCGGCGGTCAGGCAGGCGGCCAGGCCGTAGAGCAGGAACTCGACCGGCGTCGGGCCCTGGTCGCCGCCGACCAGCACCGCCGGGTGGTCGCCGTCGAACTTGAAGGTGGTGGCGTGGTCGTGGTCGCCGCCGGCGCCGCTGAAGGTCTCGGACTGGCTCTGGCTGTGCGTCCCCGCGAGCCAGCGGTTGCTGGCGCGCCAGGTGAACCGGGCGAGCTCGGGCTGCCCCTTGACGGCGTTGATGGTGGCGAACAGGGTCGGGGTGTCGACCCCGTTCATCGGCATCGGCTCGCGCTTCGTGGCGACTGCTTCCATGACTTCCTCCTCGGTTGGAGGCGGCCCGTCTCCCCGGTACCGCCGTTCACCCGACAGCTACGCGAACCGCCGCAAATCCCGCCACGAGGTGCCAGCCACTTCGCAAGTATCTGAATTCAATGGATTTAAAGCGTTCGCTTGCGCGGTCCCGGGCTGCGGGGGCGGGCCGCGGCCACTAGCGCAAGTCGAAGTCGCCGAGGTTGCGCTCTTCGGCGGTGAGCTCGGCGCAGGCGGCGTCGAGGGCGGCGAAGTCGTCGGCGAAGCGGGCGCGGAAGGCGTCGCGGGCGGCGCGGCTCGTCCAGTGGTCGATCGTCAGGTAGCGGCCGGGGCGGTCGGCGTCGTGGAGGAGGTCGGTTCCGCGGTAGTCGGGGTCGCGGCGGAAGAGCTTCACCCAGTCCCCCTCGGGGCCGTAGACCGCCTCGAAGCGCTCCCGGTTCTCCGGAGCGACCCGGTACTCCCAGACGTAGGCGAAGCCGCGGGGCTCGATCATGGTGGACCTCCTCGCCCGTCGAGGTTAGCGCGCCCGCGCTCTCTCTCGGTTGCCTGCCGGCGTCACTGGCGGTAGCCGCTCTCCTTCTCGCCGCTCACCGTGTCGCTGCGCCGGGAGTAGGTGCCGACCCGATCCTTCAGGTAGCACATCCGGTCGCGCGTGTTGTAGGTGTAGGCGAGGCACTGGCGGTCGCGCCGGCAGGCCTCCTGGCACTGGTCGAGCTTGTCGAGGTAGACGCGGCTGTAGTCGCCCCCCTCGAGGTTGTAGCCGGGGCGCTCGGTCAAGCCCCCGGAGCCGCTCCCGCTCCGCTTGACGCCGGTGACCGTGTCGCTGCGCCGCACCAGCGGACGCTCCTCGGACTTCAGATAGCAGCGGCGGTCGCGGGTGTTGAAAGTGTAGGCGCGACAGCGCTCGTCGCGGGCGCATGCGTCCTGGCAGGCCTCGATATCCGGCGTGGAAAGGTCGCGGTAGTCGGCGCCCGGCTGGTCGTGGCCGTACTCGATGGTGAAGCTCCCCGAGGCCGGCGGCCGGGGGGGCGTGGCGCCGGCGCGGAAGCCGAGCCGGAGCGGATCGCGATCGAGCGTGCCGGAGAGCTCGACCGATTCGAGCCCGTCGCGGCGCCAGCGGACCTCGCCACTCCCCTGCGCCGAAGTGGCGCCGGAGACCTGGCGGATCTCGATCCGGACCGAGTCGGCGCGCCGGTCGGACCAGCTGCCCGAGAGGCGCAGCTCGCCCGGCGCCCAGACCGTGATCTCCGCCCGCCCGTCGGGGGAGAGCACCACCCGCGCGCGCTCGACCTCGCGGCGCGCGCGCGTCAGCTCGAGCTCACCCCAGCCGCTTTCGGTCGCGTCGAGCCCCGTCCAGTCGGGTTCGTAGGGGAGGTCGCGGCCGCTCGCCTCGAAGGAGAGGGCGAGCTTGCGTCCCCCCTGCGAACGGCCGTCGAGCTCGATCCGCTCGAAGCGCCCGTCGCGCACCAGCACCCAGCCGGAGGCGCTGGCGGGATTGCCCATCGCCTCGACGATCTCGAGCTTGACGTAGTCGCCGGGATCCTTGCGCCAGCTGCCGGTGAAGCGGAAGGAGCCGCGCCGGTCGAAGACCAGGATCTCGGCGGCGCCGCCCGGACGGAGGCGGACCTCGGCCTCGGAGAGCTGCGCGGTGCCCGGGGCGCCTTCGAGCGTCCCGGTGCCGGCGCGCCGGCCGGCGAAGGAGTCGAGCGGCGCGGCGGCGGCGCCGTCGGCGAGCCCGGCGCCGATCAGAGTGGCGAGGATGAGTGCGAGCGCGCGGGGCGCCGTGGCGAGACTTTCTCGATGGGTCATGGCTCCGACCTCCTGGCGAGCATCTTACGCAAGCCGCGAGCCGGCGCGTGGGAGGCGCGCCGCGCCTCGCGGCCGAGGCGGCGCGCCCGATCGGGGAGAGAATGCTCGTTCACGCCGCCGGAGGCGCGCGGAGAGGAGCGGGGATGGCGAGGCTCGAGCTCGACGTGGTGATTGCCGGCGCCGCCGTGGCCGGGGCGGCCACGGCGCTCGCCCTGGCGCGGCGCGGCGCCCGCGTCCTGCTCTGCGAGCGGGTCGCCGAGCCGCGCGCGGTGGGCGCCGGCATCGCGCTGGCGCCCAACGGCCTGGCGGTGCTCGACGGCCTCGGCCTGGCCGCCGAGCTCGAGGCGCGGGGCCGGGTTCCAGCGGGCGGCCGCATCGTCGACGCGCGCGGCCGGACGCTGCTCGAGCCGAGCTTCGAGGGGCTGGGCGAGCCGGCCCACCTGCTGATCGTGCGGCGCGCCGCGCTGCAGGAGGCGCTGCTCGGCGCGGTCGCTCGCGAGCCTGGCATCGAGCTCCGGCTCGGAGTCGAGGTCGTCACGGCGAGCTTCGACGGCGTCGTGCGGCTGCGCGGCGCCGAAGGGAACGAGGAGGAGCGGCGCTGCGACCTGGTGGTCGGCGCCGACGGCGTCGGCTCGCGGGTGCGCGACGGGGGGCGCTTCGGAGCGCGGCGGATCGACGCCGGCATCGTCTACCTGCGCGGCCTGACCGGCGAGGAGAGCTCGCGGATGGAGGAGGCCTGGACCGGCGCCGGGATCTTCGGTTGCGCGCCGGTGCCGGACGGCACCTACTTCTTCGCCTCGGCCGGAGCGCCCGCCGTGGCGGCGGCGCTCGCGGCGCGCGACCTCGGTGCGCTCGCCGCCGCCTGGGCGCGCGCCTATCCCCCCTCGGCGGCGATCTTCGCCGGCGTCGGCGGCTTCGGCGAGCTGCTGATCAACCGGGTCGAGCGGGTCGAGTGCGAGCGCTTCTTCGACGGCCGGCGCGTGCTCGCCGGCGACGCGGCGCACGCCATGGCGCCCAACCTCGGCCAGGGCGCCAACAGCGCGCTGGTCGACGCCGCCGTGCTCGCCCACGAGCTCGCG
>WYBK01000322.1 GCA_011525905.1 Acidobacteriota bacterium | reverse complement strand
GGACCGAGGGCTCCCGTGAACGCGCAGCGCAGCGAGCATTCACGGGAAGCGGGCCCGACAGGCCCCGCGAGCCACGAGTCACGAGCGACGACGTACCGACGAACGAACCACTGAAGAACGGATGAACCGAGCATGCTGCTAGAGATCCAGAACCTCCACGCCGAAGTCGCAGGCAAGAAGATCCTCAAGGGCGTCGATCTGACGCTGAAGCCCGGTGAGGTCCACGCCATCATGGGCCCCAACGGCAGCGGCAAGTCGACGCTCGCCCAGATCCTCGCCGGCAAGGAGGACTACGAGGTCACCGCGGGGCGGGTGCTGCTCGACGGCAAGGACCTGCTCGAGATGGCGCCCGAGGAGCGGGCCCGCGAGGGCATCTTCCTCGCCTTCCAGTACCCGGTCGAGATCCCCGGCGTGTCGAACACCTACTTCCTCAAGGCCGCGGTCAACGCCGTGCGCAAGCACCGGGGCCTGCCCGAGCACGACGCCATCGAGTTCCTCAAGCTGGTCAAGGAGAAGGTCAAGCTGGTCGGCCTCGACGAAGGGCTGCTCCAGCGGCCGGTCAACGAGGGCTTCTCGGGCGGCGAGAAGAAGCGCAACGAGATCTTCCACATGGCGGTGCTCGAGCCGCGCCTGTGCGTGCTCGACGAGACCGACTCCGGTCTCGACATCGACGCGCTGCGCATCGTCGCCGACGGCGTCAACAGCCTGCGCTCGCCCGAGCGCAGCTTCCTGGTCATCACCCACTACCAGCGCCTGCTCAACTACATCGTGCCCGACTTCGTTCACGTGCTGATCGACGGCCGCATCGCCCAGTCGGGTGGCAAGGAGCTGGCGCTCGAGCTCGAGTCGAAGGGCTACTCTTGGCTCGAGGTCGAGCCGGCGCCGGCGACGGCCTGAGGAGGGGGCGATGAGCGAGACCCTGACCGCAGCGGCCCCCTTCGCCGCGGAGCTCGAGGCGGCGCTCGCCCGCTCCGAGTCGGAGGGCATCCGGGAACTCCGCACGCAGGCCGCCGAGCGCTTCCGCGCCCTCGGATTCCCGGGGCCCAAGGACGAGGAGTGGCGCCAGACCAACGTCGGCCCGGTGGCGCGCACGCGCTTCGCCCGCCCGGCAGCGGTCGAGCCGGCGGCGCTCGAACGGGCGATCGCGCCCTTCCGCCTGGCCGGCACCGCGGAGCTCGTCTTCGTCGACGGCCGCTTCCTGCCCGAGCTCGGGGCCGGCGAGTTGCCGGCGGGCGTCCGCTTCGACGCGCTGGCGAGCCTGCTCGGCGCGGGCGACGCGGAGGTCGAGCGGGTCCTCGGCCGGCGCGCCCGCTTCGACAACCACCCCTTCCTGGCGCTGTCGACCGCGCTCTTCGAGGACGGCGCGGTGCTGCGCGTCGCGCCGGGCGCGGTCGTCGAGCGGCCGCTCCACCTGATCTTCTTCTCGACCGCGGCGGCCGAGCCGACGGCGAGCTTTCCGCGCACCTTGATCCTGGCCGGCGAGCACTCGCAGTCGACCGTCATCGAGAGCTTCGCGGGCGAGCCGGGCGCGCGCTACCTCGTCTGTCCGGTGACCGAGCTGGTCGCCGAGCCGGCGGCGGTCGTCGACCACTACAAGTTCCAGCGCGAGAGCAAGGAGGCGTTCCACCTGTCGGGCATCGCCGTCGAGACCCGGCGCGCGTCCAACGTCTCGACCCATTCCTTCTCGCTCGGCGGCGCGATCGTGCGCCACGACATCCGCTGCGCCCTGACCGGCGAGGGGAGCGAGGCGACGCTCAACGGCCTCTACCTGGTGGTCGACAAGCAGCTGGTCGACACCCACATGCGCGTCGACCACGAAGCGCCGCACTGCGCCAGCCACGAGCTCTACAAAGGAGTGCTCGACGGCCGCGCCCGCTCGGTCTTCTCCGGCCGCATCCACGTCCACCCCGGCGCCCAGAAGACCGACGCCAAGCAGACCAACCGCAACCTGCTGCTCTCCGACGACGCGCTCGCCAGCTCGCAGCCGCAGCTCGAGATCTACGCCGACGACGTCAAGTGCACGCACGGCTCGACCGTCGGCCAGCTCGACGACGAGGCGGTCTTCTACCTGCGCTCGCGCGGCATCGGACTGGAGGCGGCGAGGAGCCTGCTGACCTACGCCTTCGCCGCCGATCTCGTGGCGAGGGTCGAGGTGCCGGCGCTGCAGGCCGAGCTGCAGGAGTTCCTCTTCGCCTGGGTGCCGCAGGGCGAGGTGGTGCGCGACGCGGTCTGAGACCCTGGACGGCGAGGAGGCGGAGATGGAGCGAGCGACGGCGCAGCGGACGGCCCCGACCGGGTTCGACGTCGCCGAGCTGCGCACCGAGTTCCCGATCCTCGCGCGGCGCCTGGGCCCCCATCCGCTCGTCTACCTGGACAGCGCGGCGACGGCGCAGAAGCCGCGGGCGGTGATCGAGGCGGTGTCACGCTTCTACTCCGAGGGCAACGCCTCGGTGGCGCGCGGCGTCCACCGCTTGTCGGGCGAGGCGACCGCCGCCTACGAGGGCGCGCGCGCGGCGGTGGCCCGGTTCCTGGGCGCGGCGAACCCGGCCCAGGTCGCTTTCGTGCGCGGGACCACCGAGGCGATCAACCTGCTCGCCGCGACGCTCGCCGAGCGGGTCGAGGCGGGCGACGAGATCCTGGTGACCCGGCTCGATCACCATTCGAACTTCGTCCCTTGGCAACGGCTGGCCAGCCAGCGCGGTGCCCGCTTCGTGATCGCCGAGTGCGACGAGGAGGGCGAGCTGCCGCTCGCCGAGGTCGAGGGGAAGCTCTCGGGCCGCACGCGCATCGTCGCGTTGCCGCACGTCTCGAACGCCCTCGGCACGGTGCTGCCGGTTTCCGAGATCGCCGCGCGCGCGCACGCCGCCGGCGCCCTGGTGGTGGTCGACGGCGCGCAGGGGGCGCCGCACTTGCCGCTCGCGGTCGAAGCGCTCGACGTCGACGCCTACGCCTTCTCCGGCCACAAGACCTACGGCCCGACCGGCATCGGCGCGCTCTGGCTCTCCCCCCGCCTGGCGCGGGAGCTGCCCCCCTACCAGACCGGCGGCGGCATGATCCGAACCGTGGGCGACGAGACGACCGACTTCGCCGAGGCACCGCAGCGCTTCGAGGCCGGGACGCCGGCGGCGGCCGAGGCCGTTGGCCTGGCCGCCGCGGTCGAGTGGATGGCCAGGGTCGGGATCGAGGCGATCGCCGCGCACGAGACGGCGCTCGCCGAGCACGCGGTCGCGCGGCTCGAGTCGCTCGACGGCGTGCGTGTCGTCGGCCGGCCGGCACGCCGCGCCGGCGTGCTCTCCTTCGTGGTCGAGGGGGCGCACCCGCACGACGTCGGCACGGTGCTCGACGCGGCCGGCGTGGCGGTGCGCGCCGGCCATCACTGCGCGCAGCCGCTGATGCGCCGGCTCGGGCTGCCGGCGACGGTGCGCGCCTCCTTCGCGGCGTTCAACACCGTCGAAGAGGTCGAGACGCTGGCGCGCGCCGTCGAGCGCGCGCGCGACCTGTTCCGCGGGGGGAGAGGATGAACGAGCTCGCCGAGCTCTACCAGCAGGTGCTGCTCGACCACTACCGCTCGCCTCGGCACTTCGGCCGCCCGGCGGGCGCCGAGCGCGAGGCCGAGGGCTTCAATCCGCTCTGCGGCGACCGGGTCAAGGTCTACGTCGACGTCGAGGAGGGCGTCATCCGGGCGCTCGGCTTCGAAGGGAGCGGTTGCGCGATCTCGACCGCGTCGGCGTCGCTCATGGCCGAGGCGCTCCAAGGGCGCCGGATCGAGGAGTTCGAGCGCCTGTTCGCCGCCTTCCGTGCGACGGTGACCGGCGGCGCGCCCGACCGTGAGGTCGATCTCGGCAAGCTCGCGGCGCTCGCGGGCGTCGCCGAGTTCCCGATGCGCGTCAAGTGCGCCACGCTCGCCTGGCACGCGCTCGAGGCCGCGCTCCACTCGCCGGCCGGAGGGACCACCGTCTCGACCGAGTGAACGCGCCCGCCGGACGCCGGCGAGCGCGTGCTACGCTCGCCCGCAAGGAGCGTAGCCGCGAGTTCGGGGGGGGCGATGGCGGAGGGCAACGACGTCTTCCGGGCGGAGCCGAGGGGCGCGCGCCGGGGAACGCTCGGACGCATCGCGCTCCTGCTCCTGACGTCTTCGCTCGCCATCCCGCCCGCCGCCTCCCCGCAGCGCTACCCGCTCGCCACCTTCACGGCCGACGAGGGGCTGGCCGGCACCCAGGTCTGGGACCTCCACCTCGATTCGCGCGGCTATCTCTGGATCGCCACGACCTGGGGGCTCTGCCGCTACGACGGCGAGAGCTTCACCACCTTTTCGGTGCCCGAAGGTCTCCCCAGTCCGACCGCGCGCACCCTGCTCGAGGACCGCGACGGTGTCCTCTGGATCGGCACCAACAGCGGGGTGGCGCGCTACGACGGCCGCGAGCTGGTGGCGATCGAGGACCTCGCGGGGCTGCCGCGGATGACCGTCTGGGCGAGCGCGATGGACCACCAGGGCCGCCTCTGGTTCGGTACCGAGCGCGGCCTGGCGAGCTTCGACGGCGTGCGTTTCCGCGCTTACGGTCCCGCCGACGGCCTGCCGAGCGAGTACGTCTACGCGCTGCTCGCCAGCTCGACCGGCGAGCTCTGGGTCGGCACGCGCGGCGCCGGCCTCGCCCGCTGCCGGATCGGCGTCGAGGGGGATCTCGAAGGGTGCCGCCTCCACACGCCGGACGAGCTCGGCGAGGGCGTGGTGCGCGGCCTGGCCGAAGAGGCCCCCGGCGTCGTCTGGGTCGGCACGCGCGGCGCCGGGTTGCTGCGCTTCGAGGGTGAGAGCGTCTCCCGCGTCACCCGCGCCGACGGCCTGCCGGACGACGACATCTACGCGCTGCTGGTCGACCGCTCCGGCCGGCTGCTGGTCGGCACCGGCGCCGGCCTGGCGATCTGCGAGCTGCCCGGACTGCGCGGCTGCCGCGTGCTGCGCCGGGAGAACGGCCTGCGCGACGACGACGTGCGTGCGCTCGAGGTCGACGGCGAGGGGTCGGTCTGGATCGGCGTCGAGGGGGGTCTGGCGCGCCTCGATCGCGTCGACCTGTGGAGCTACGGCGTCGCGGAGGGGCTCCCCGGCGAGCACGTCTACGCGCTCGCCGCCGACCGCGCGGGCGCGGTCTGGGCGGGCACCGTCGGCGGGCTGGCGCGCCTCGCGCTCGACGCCCACGGCCGGCCGGAGATCGAGAGCTTCGGCGTCGAGGCGGGTTTGCCGGAGGCGTGGGTCTGGGCGCTCGCCTTCGACCCGGCCGGGCGGCTCTGGGTCGGCACCGGCAGCGGCATCTGCCGCCTGGAGGGCGGGCGCTGCCTGCGGCCGCTGCCCGACCCGCCCCCCTGGCCGGGCACGATCTACGCCCTGCACTTCGACCGCGCCGGAGACCTCTGGGTGGCGACCTCGCTGGCGGTGGCGCGCGTGCGCGGGCTGGTCGCCGGCGCCGCTCCCCCGCGGGTCGAAGTCTTCACGAGTGCCGACGGCATGGCCGCGGACCGCGGCTACATCTTCGCCGAGGACGCCGCGGGGCGCCTCTGGATCGCGCACGGCGAGGGGCTCTCCTACCGCCAGGCGGGGCGTTTCCACGCCGTCGCCGAGAGCGCCGCGCCGGTCGGCACCGTGCGCGCGCTCGCGACGGCGCGTGACGGCACGCTCTGGCTGGGCGGCTACGGCCACGTCACGCGCCTCCTCGAGCTGCGGCCCGGGGCGCCCCCCCGGTTCGTCAGCTACGGCGCCGAGGCGGGGCTCGCCGACGTGCAGGTGCTCACGCTCGGCGACGACGAGCATGGTCACCTGCTGCTCGGGACCAACCGGGGGGTGCTGCTCTTCGATCCGCGCGCCCGCCAGGGGGAGGGGAGCGTGCTCGCCCGCTTCGCGCGCGGCGACGGTCCGCTCGCCACCGAGGTCTCGCACTCGAGCGCCTTCACGCGCGACGCGTTCGGCCGGTACTGGTTCGGCTTCAAGGGGGGGATGACCGGCTTCCCCGCCGGCCTCGAGCCGGAGGCCGAGCCCTCGCCGGCGGTCGCGATCGAGCGCCTGATCTCTCGTCGCGGGCGTCTGCTCGCCGCCCCCTTCTCGGCGCTCGAAGGGACGGGGGTGGCCGGCTGGCTGGGCTCGGCGCCGGTCGAGCTGGCGCCGGGCGACGACCGGCTGCGGGTCGAAGCGCGGGCGCTGCTCTTCCGCCGGCAACGGGGCCTGCGCTACCAGTTCCGGCTCGAGGGGCTCGACGCGGACTGGCCCGAGGCGGTTTCGGAGCCCTTCCGCGAGTTCACCAATCTCGCGCCGGGAAACTACCGCCTCGAGGTGCGGGCGGCGCTGCGCGGCGGCGAGTGGGGGGAGCCGGCGGCCCTGCCGCTCACCGTGCGCCCCGCCTGGTGGCAGCGCCCGCCGGTGCGATTCGCGGCGCTGCTCGCGCTGGTCGGCCTGGGTGCCGCCGGAATGGGGCTGCGCACCCGGCGGGTGGAGGCGCGGGCGCGCGAGCTCGAGCGGCGCGTCGCCGAGCGCACCGAAGACCTCGCCCGCTACGCTCGCGCGCTGGCCGAGCACCTCTCGACGCTCGACCGCAGCCACGCCCGCGTGCGCGCCCGCGCCAGCGAGCGCGACGAGCTGCTCGCGCGGCTGGGCCACGAGGTGCGCACGCCGCTGACCTCGATCCTCGGCTTCTCGGAGCTGCTCGAGTCGGCCGCCGGCGGCCGACTCAACGCGCGCGAGCTGCGCTTCCTGGTCAACATCCGCGAGAGCGGCAACCACTTGCTGCGCTTGGTCAACAACCTGCTCGACCAGGCCAAGCTCGAGTCGGGGCGCATGGAGGTGCACCTGGAGGCCGTGGCGCTCGAGCCGCTGCTCGCCAGCGTCGCCTCGTTGATGGAGGGTTTCGCGGTAACGCGCGGCGTGCGCCTCGAGACGCGCGTCGAGCCGCCGCTCGAACGGGTCGAGACCGACGTCGCCAAGCTCCGCCAGATCGTGCTCAACCTGCTGTCGAACGCGATCAAGTTCTCGCCGCCGCGGGGCCTGGTGGCGATCGAGGCGCGGCCGCTGCCCGAGGGGGGCGGCAGCCTGGGGGCTCCGGCCTGGGAGCTCGCGGTCCGCGACCAGGGGCCGGGGATCGGCGCCGACGACCTCGAGCGGATTTTCGAGCCCTACCGTCAGGCCGCGTCCCGGCCGGGCGATGCGCCGGGCACCGGGCTCGGGTTGCCGATCGCCCGCCAGCTCGCGCGCCTGCTCGGCGGGCACATCGAGGTCGACTCCCGGGCCGGCCAGGGCGCGAGCTTCCGCGTCCTGCTGCCACTCGTGCCCCAGGCCCTGCTGGCGCGGGTCGAGGAGGAGGAGCGCTCGGGCGCCTCACCCGATCTGCCGCGCGTGCTGGTCATCGAGCCCGAGCCGGAGCGTTTCCGGGGCCTGGCGCGCCTCCTCGAGCCCGAGGGGCGGCTGGCGGTGCGGGCGCCCGACCTCGAGGAGGCGCGGCGAATGATGCGCGAGCTCGAGCCGGCCGCCGTGGTCTTGCGCCTCGACCC
Organism: Acidobacteriota bacterium; assembly: GCA_011525905.1. Classification (GTDB taxonomy): domain Bacteria; phylum Acidobacteriota; class Thermoanaerobaculia; order Multivoradales; family JAGPDF01; genus JACTMI01. Next base: position 29,402 of record WYBK01000322.1, on the reverse strand, counting down.
GGCGCGTCCCGAGGGGTGGGGGAGCGCGGCGGCGCTCGAGCGCGAGCTGGCGCGCAGCGGGGTGCCGCTGCTCCTGCTGGCGAGCGCCGGCGACGACGAGCGCGGCTGGGCTCTCGTCTTCGACCGGGTGCTCGCCGCGAGCGCCGACGTCGAAGAGGTCGCCCAGACCGTCGCCGGGCTGATCGCCGGCGAGGGCAGGCCAGACGGGGCGTCGGTCGTCCTGCTCGGCGGCGAGCGCGAGCGCCGCCGGGCGCGCGCCGCGGCGCTCGCGGCCGCCGGGCTCGCCGCGCGCGCGCCCGAAACGCCCGAGGCCGTGCTCGAGGAGCTCGAGCAGGAGAGCGCGGCGGCGGTGCTGGTCGACCCGGAGAGCGCGCTGCCGGGCGGGCTCGGCCTGGTCCGCTCCCTGCAGCGGGAGGCGCGCGGCCGGGCGCTCGCCTGGTGCCTGCTGCTGCCGGGCGAGCTGCCGGCGCACGTGCGGCGCGCCTACGCCGACCAGGTCGAGAGGGCCGAAGAGCTCGCCACGGCCGACATCGCCACGGCGCTCGCCTTCGCCGAAGGGCGCGGGCGCGCCGCCCGCCGCGCCGCTCAGAGGAGGAGATAGGCCGCGGCCAGCACGGCGGTCGGCGGCAGCGCGCCGGCCAGCAGCCCGAGCGGCTGGATGCCCCCTTCGAAGTGCTTGCCGAGGATCGCCTGGCCCGCAGGGTTGGGCGCGTTGGCGATCACCGTCAAGCCGCCGCCGGTGACCGCGCCGGCGACCACCGCGTACTTCATCCCGTCGCTGAAAGAGGGGACGAGCGAGGCGAGGTAGGTGATCGCCGCGTTGTCGTTGAAGGCCGTCAGCACCACCGCGCCGAAGAAGAGCGGCAGCTCGCCGAGTCGGCTGAGCACCGGTTCGATCCACCACTGCTGCAGCGCACCGTGGACGACCAGACCGCCGAGGAAGAAGCCGACCAGCAGCGGCGAGCGCAGGTTGAGCGGGTCCTGATGGGGTTGGCTCGCCTGCAGGAAGGCGAGGAAGAAGAGGAAGCCGCCGACGAAGAGGGCCGTCGTGTGGGCGGTCATCACGGTCCAGGCGAGGAAGACGAGATGGATCGCCACGACCCAGAAGGGCGCCGGGGCGCGCCGGGCGGCGGTCGCCTCCGCACGCTCGGCGACGCGCGCGGAGAGCGCCGTGAGCTCGCCGCGGAAGAGCGTGGCGTAGAGCGCGTTGGCGATCAGCACGCCGACCACGGCCTTCCAGCCGAACTGGCTCGCCATGTGCGAGAAGCCCCACCCCCACTTGCCCGCCACCATCAGCACCGGCGGCGCGGCGAAGTGGGTGAGCGTGCCACCGACCGAGATGTTGACGAACAGCAGGCCGAGCGTGGCGTAGGCGAGGCGGCGCGAGGGCCCGAGCGCGAAGAGCCGGCGCGAGAGCAGCAGGGCGGCGATCACCATCGCCGCCGGCTCGGTGATGAACGAGCCGAGCACCGGACCGACCGTGAGGATCGAGAGCCACCAGGCGAAGGGCGTACCGCCGCCCAGCCGCGCCACCTGCCCGATCAGCCATTCGGCGAACTGCAGCACCGGCCGGGTCGAGGAGATCGCCATGATGACCACGACGAACACCGGCTCGGTGAAGTGCACGCCACGGCCGATGAACCCCTCGGCGGTGCCCCAGCCCTTGGCCACCGTCAGGGTGATCAGCAGCGGCACCACCCAGAGTCCGAAAACCGCCTCGATCTCGCCCAGGAAATGGAGCAACTCCGCCTTGAACGTGCTGGTGTCGAGCGGGTGCTCGTGCGGCTCGATCTCGCCGTCCCGGTCGTAGTCGGCGGGCGGCCGGTGCTCGAGCCGGTGGGCGTAGGCGGCGATCTTGGGCGCCAGGAAGGTGTGCAGGACCGCGGCGAAGAAGAGCAGCGTCGCGACCAGGTTGAGCGGCTCGGCGCGCACCCGCCCGGCGAGCACCTCGCCGAGCGGCAGGCCCTCCTCGCCGCCGTAGCTCGCGAGCGGGGGCGGAAAGGCGAGCCCGGCCTCCGGCGCGCCGCCTCCCGCAGCCGAGAGAGCGGCGGGGGCCGCGAGCGAGCAGAGCGCGATGAGCGCGGCGCGCAGGGCGCGGGCGAGTCGGTGCGCGGTCGATCGGGGCATCGGTCCTCCAGAACGTCGGCGCAATACTAGAACGCGACGGGTCCGGCGCGCCCGCTCGTGGATCAGTGCTCGGGGAAGACGACGACGTGGCGGAAGGGCTCGTCGCCACGCGAGGCGGAGGTCAGGCCGTGGCGCTCGACCGCCTCGTGCTGCAGCCGCCGCACGAAGCTCGCCTGCGGCGCCAGCTCGACCGCCCGGCCGCTCGCGCGCGCCTCGGCGACCGCGACCTCGACCTCGGCCATCGCGTTGCGTTGCTCGTCGAGCAGGTCGCCGACCTCGAAGAGGCCGCGCAGGAAGCTCTCGACCTGGCCGGTCGTGCCGTTGCGCAGCACGTGGATCGGCTTGCCCTCGGCCTCGGCGGCGCGCAGCGTCTTGGGCAGCCGCTTCTCCTGCGACTTGAGCGTGACCACGCAATCGGCCTCCGAGAGCCGGTCGACCACGGCCGCCGGCAGCCGCAGGTCGCGGATCGCGCGCTCGAGTCGCGGCGAGGAGACCGCGTAGGGCAGGATGCGCAGCAGGCGCCTGCGGCGCCGCGGCCGCCGCCAGTCGGGGGCGGCGGAGGCGGCCGGCTCCTCGCCGGAGGCGGCCGGTTCGACCTCGACCCGGCCGTCGGCGCCGCGCACGCGCAGCTCCGGGCGGGGCGCGGCGCCGCGCAGCACCCGGTCGACCACTTCCGCGACGTCGGGGTAGATCGCGAAGCGGTCCTTGTCGCGGATCTCGACGAGCACTTCGAAGGTCGGCGGCGCCCTGCGCTCGAGCACGGTCTTCTGGGTGCCGCGCCGCCGCGCCTCCTCGTCGGAGAGGGTGACGGCCTGGATGCCCCCGACCAGATCGGAGAGCGTCGGGTTCTGCAGGAGGTTGTCGAGCGCGTTGCCGTGGGCGGTGGCGATCAGCTGGACGCCGCGCTCGGCGATGGTGCGCGCGGCGAGCGCCTCCGCCTGCGTGCCGATCTCGTCGATCACGACGACCTCCGGCATGTGATTCTCGACCGCCTCGATCATGGTGGCGTGCTGCTCGGAGGGGGTGGACACCTGCAGCCGCCGCGCGCGCCCGATCCCCGGGTGGGGGATGTCGCCGTCGCCGGCGATCTCGTTCGAGGTGTCGACCACCACCACGCGCTTGCCCAGCTCGTCGGCGAGCACGCGCGCCGCCTCGCGCAGCAGCGTCGTCTTGCCGACGCCCGGGCGGCCGAGCAGCAGCGTCGAGCGGCCGGTCTCGATGACGTCGCGCACGATGTCGACGGTGCCGACCACGGCCCGACCGACGCGGCAGGTCAAGCCGACCACGGCGCCGCGCCGGTTGCGCAGCGCCGAGATCCGGTGGAGGGTCCGCTCGATGCCGGCGCGGTTGTCGGGACCGAAGCAGCCGACACGCTCGACGACGTGGTCGAGCACCTCGCGGCCGAGCGGCTCGGCGGCGAGCTCGACGTTGGCGCGCGCGAAGCGCGCCTCGGGGCGGCGGCCCAGGTCGAGGACGATCTCGAGCAGCTCCTCGAGGCGCCCCTGCCGGGCGACCGCGTCGCGCAGGTCGGGTGGCAGCACCGCCAGGAGCTGCGCGAGGTCGTCGGTCGGATCGGGGCGATTCGGGCGGGTCATGCCGGAGCGCGGGCGCCGCGCGGCGCCGGGCGAATTCTGACACGGCCGGCCGCGCGCCGGCGGCCTCGCCGAGGCGACCCGTGCGATTGCGTATCATGGCGAAAGGCGGCGCGCGGGCCGCGCGCCGGACAGACGCGCGGGAGGTGGCGATGACGATCCGCATGACCCGTCGACAGGCCCTCGGGACACTCGCCGGCGCCGGCCTGGCGCTGGGCGCCGCGCCGCGGCTGCTGGGCGCCGAGGCGGCGGCGACGGCCGCCCCCCAGGCGCCGTTCGCGCTGCCGCCGTTGCCCTACCCCGCCGACGCCCTCGAGCCGCACCTCGATGCCGAAACGATGCGCCTGCACCACGGCAAGCACCACGCCGGCTACGTCGCCAAGCTCAACGACGCCGTCGCCAGGGCGCCCGAGCTCGCGGGCCGGAGCGTCGAGCGGCTGCTCGCCGACCTCGACGCCCTGCCCGAGGGCGTGCGCGCCGCGGTGCGCGACCAGGGCGGCGGCCACGCCAACCACTCCCTGCTCTGGGCGTCGCTCTCGCCGCGCGGCGGCGGGGAGCCCGCAGGGGAGCTCGGCGGCGCGCTGCGCGGCGCCTTCGGCTCGTTCGGCGCCTTCACCGAGGCCTTCCGCGCCGCCGCCGCCGGCGTCTTCGGCTCCGGCTGGGGATGGCTCGCGCTCGATCGGCGCCGGGGCCTGGTGATCGAGTCGACGCCGAATCAGGGCTCGCCGATCTCGGCCGGCCAGGTGCCGCTGCTCGGCGTCGACGTCTGGGAGCACGCCTACTACCTGAAGTACCAGAATCGGCGCGCCGAGTACCTCGAGGCCTTCCTACGCGTGGTCGACTGGCGCGCCGTCGAGGAGCGCTTCCGGCGCGCGCGCGCGTGAGCCCGCCGCTCGCCGGCCTCGCCGCGCTCGCCCTGCTCGCCGGGTTCGCGGGAGAGGCGCCCGCGCCCGCCGCCGCGTCTCCCGGACCCGAAGGCGTGGCGATCGATCCGCCCGCGGCGGCGGGCGCCTTCGCGCCGGCTCTCGCCGTGGCCGGCGACGCGCTGCTCGCCGCCTGGCTCGAGCGGGGGGATGGCGGCGGTCACCGGGTCGTCGTCGCGCGCTGGCGCGCCGGGGGCTGGAGCGCGCCGGTGACGGTCGCCGCGGGCGAACGGATCTGGGCCAACTGGGCGGACACGCCCGAGATCGCGGTGGGCGGCGACGGCTCGACGCTGGTGGCCTGGCTCGAGTCGAGCGGCGCCGGCCGTTACGACTACGATCTCTGGGTCGCCCGCTCGCGCGACGGCGGCGCCAGCTTCGCGCGGCTCGGCCGCCTGAACGACGACGGCGTCGCCGCCGAGCACGGCTTCGTCTCCTTCGCCACGACGCCCGCGGGCGCGCGCGCCTTCTGGCTGGACGGCCGCGCCACCCCCGCCGGCGGCGCGATGGCGCTCTACACGGCCGCGATCGACGCCGCCGGCATCGGCGTGCGCGCGCCGCTCGACGAGCGGGTCTGCGACTGCTGTTCGACCGCGGCGGCCGCGGTCGGCGGGGCGACGCTGGTGGCCTATCGCGACCGCTCGCCCGGCGAGATCCGCGACGTCCGCCTCGCCCGACGCGCCGAGGACGGCGCGGTCGCGACGCTGCCGGTCGGCGGCGAGGGCTGGCAGATCGCCGGTTGCCCGGTCAACGGACCGGCCCTCGCGGCCGCGGGGGAGCAGCTCACCCTCGCCTGGTTCACCGCGGCCGGCGAGGCGCCGCGGGTGCGCTTCGCCCGCTCGGCCGACGGCGGTCGCAGCGTCACGGCGCCGGTGACGCTCGATGCCGAGGCGCCGGTCGGCCGCGCGGCGGCCGCGGCGCTCGGCGAGGGGCGCAGCGCCGTGGCCTGGATCGCCCGGGCCGGCGCGGGAGCGGAGCTTCGCCTGGTCCTGATCGATGGCGCCGGAGCCGCGGGACCCCGACGCGCGGTCGCCGCGCTGTCCGCGGGCCGGGCGAGCGGCCGACCCCGCCTCGCGGCGCTCGGCGACCGCCTGGCGGTCGCCTGGACCGACGGGGAGCGCCCGGGCGAGACGCGCCTGCGCGTCCGGTTGCTGCCGGTCGCCGCCCTGCCCGCGCCCTGATCCGCCTCGCGCGCTCATCCGGCGCTCTCAGCGCTGCGTAAGTAGGGCCGGAGAGTGCCAGAATGCCGAGTGCCGCCGCCCCCGCCGCCGCTGCATCCCTGCCCGGGCGCGGCCTCCGGCTGGAGACGGCCCTACCGATGACCGACGAGATCACCGACCGCGAGCTGATCCGGCGCATCGCGCGCGAGGACCGGGAGGCTTTCCGCCTCTTCTACGACCGCCATGCCGGCCGCCTGCTCGCCTACATCCGGATGCTCGCGCGCGAGCGCGAGGCGGCCGAGGACCTGGCGCAGGAGGTGCTCCTCTCGGTCTGGCGCAAGGCCCCGAGCTATCGGCCCGACCGCGGCGACGTGCCGGCCTGGCTCTACACGATCGCGCGCAACAAGCTGGTCGATCTCTGGCGCCGTCGCTCGGCGCGCGCCGACGAGGACGGGGCCGTCGACCTGACCCGGTTCGAGTCCGACGAGCCGGGCGCCGACGGCCGCGTCGCCGCGCTCTCGGTGCGCCAGGCGCTCGGAGCGCTCAAGGCCGAGCAGCGCCAGGCTCTCGAGCTCGCCTACTTCGGCGGGCTCACCTACGAGGAAACGGCCGAGCGGCTCGATCTGCCGCTCGGCACGCTCAAGTCGAGGATCCGCGCCGGCCTCGCGATTCTCCGCGACGTTCTGACCGAGCCCGGACCGGCTGTGCCGGCGGGCACCCCTACCGAGGCTCCCGCGCCATGATGCACCCCCCGTCCGAGACTCTGCTCGCCCACGCTTCGGGACATCTCGACCGCGCCCTGCGCGTCGTGCTCGAGGCGCATCTCGACCACTGCGCCGCCTGCCGCGCCGAGGTCGCCGCGGTCAGCGCTCCGGGCGGCTGGGCGCTCGGCGCCCTGCCGCGCCTGCCGGCGCCCGACGCGCTCTGGACGAAGCTCGCGGCGCGCCTCGACTCGGCACCGGCCGCCGATCCGATCCCGGCCTCGGTGCCGCTGCCGCTCGCCGCCCGCCGCGAGCTCGTGCCCGGTGGCCGAGTGCGCTGGTGGCGGCCGCTGCTGCGCGGCGCGCGCCTCGCGGTGCTCGACCGGGACGACGAGCGCGGCGTGGCCCTGGCGGTCGCGCACATGCCGGGAGGCCGGGTCTTCCCGCGCCACCGCCACCTCGGCTTCGAGCACGCGGTGGTGCTCGCCGGCGGCTACGAGGACGAGCGCGGCGCCTTCGTGGCCGGCGACTTCGCGATCTACGAGCCGGGCTCCGAGCACGGGCCGCACACCCTCGACGGCGACGACTGCTGGATCCTCTTCCGCCTCGAGGGGCGCGTGCGCTTCCGCGGTTGGCGGGGCGCGCTGCAGCGGCTGATCGCCTGAGGCCGGGCGCCGGCGTCGGCGCGGCAGCGCGGCGCCCCCTGCTAGACTGCCCGCTGCCATGAGGGTCGAGCGCGCCGAGAAGTACGGCTTCTGCGCGGGCGTGCGGATCGCCGACAAGAAGGTCAAGAAGTTCGCGCGCCTGGGTCATCGGGGGGCGATCCTCGGCCAGGTGGTCCACAACGAGCGCGTGGTCGAGGAGATGGAGCGGCTGGGCGTCGGCACGGTCGAGGCACTCGAGCAGGTCGACCGGGGCGCCGTGGTCTTCTCGGCGCACGGGGTTCCCCCCTCCTTCCACCACCGGGCGCGCGAGCGCGGTCTGCAGGTGCTCGACACGACCTGTCCGTTCGTCTACGACATCCACGACGAGGCGTCGATCGCGCTCGCCGAGGGAGCCCAGCTGGTCTTCATCGGCGACCCGCGCCACCGCGAGGTGATCGGCTACACCCACGACCTCGATCCGGCGCGCTACCACGTGCTGCACACGCTCGAGGAGGCGCGGGCGATCGACTGGGCGCGCTACGCGCGAGTGAAGATCTTCTACCAGACGACGCTCAACGCCGAGGAGTTCGAGGAGGTCGTCCGCCACATCGAGGCCGAGTGCCCGGGCGCCACGCGCGCCGACACGATCTGCTACGCCACCAAGGAGAACCAGGACGCGGCGCACCGCCTCGGCCAGGACCCGCGGATCGGCGCGATCGTGGTGATCGGCGGCAGGCGCTCGGCCAACACCCGGCATCTCTGGGAGATCTGCCGTCGCTACAAGCCGAGCTACCTGGTGCAGGGCGTCGGCGATCTCGATCCGAGCTGGTTCGAAGGGATCGACACCGTCGGGCTGACCGCGGGCGCCTCGACCCCCGACTACGTGGTCGACGAGGTCGAGACGGCGCTGGTCGCGCTCGGCGCGCCGGCGGCCGCGAGCGGAGGGGCGCCATGAAGGTACTGGTGGTCGGAGCGGGGGGCCGGGAGCACGCCCTCTGCTGGAAGCTCGCGCAGAGTCCCGAGCTCAACGAGCTCTACTGTGCGCCGGGCAATCCGGGGATCGCCGCGGCCGCCGACCTCGTGCCGATCGCGGTCGACGAGATCCGCGAGCTCGCCGGCTTCGCGAGCGCGATGGCGATCGACCTGGTGGTCGTCGGCCCGGAGCTGCCGCTCTCCCTCGGCCTGGTCGACGAGCTGCTGGCGCGCGGCGTGCGCGTGTTCGGTCCACGCCGGGCGGCCGCCGAGATCGAGGGCAGCAAGGTCTTCGCCAAGGAGTTCCTGGCGCGCCACGGCGTGCCGACCGCCGAGTTCGTGGTGGCGCACTCGCGCGCCGAGGCCGAGCGCGCGGCGCGGCGCTTCGGCCTGCCGGTGGTACTCAAGGCGGACGGGCTGGCGGCGGGCAAGGGCGTGGTGATCGCCGCGAACGCGGCCCAGCTCGAGCAGGGCCTGGCGGTCCTGTTCGACGAGCGCCGCTTCGGCAACGCCGGCGACCGGGTCGTGGTCGAGCGCTTTCTCGAGGGGGAAGAAGTCTCCTTCATGGCGCTCGCCGACGGCGAGCGGCTGCTGCCGCTCGCGACGGCCCGCGACTACAAGCGGCTCGGCGACGACGACCAGGGCCCGAACACCGGGGGCATGGGCGCGCACAGCCCCTCCGGCCTGCTCTCCGCGGAGAAGGGCGCGGCCATCCTCGAGAAGATCCTCAAGCCGACCCTCGCCGGGCTCGCCGAGGAGAATCGCCGCTTCGTCGGCGTGCTCTATGCCGGCCTGATGCTCACCGCCGAGGGGCCGCAGGTGCTCGAGTTCAACGCCCGCTTCGGCGATCCGGAGTGCCAGGCCGTGATGCTGCGCCTCGAGGACGACCTGCTGCCGATCCTCGCCGCGGCCGCCGGCGGCGGCTTCGCGGTCTCCCGTCTCCACTTTCGGAAGGAGGCCGCCGCGGTCGTCGTGCTGGCCAGCGAGGGCTATCCCGAGCGTCCGGTCAAGGGGGAGGAAATCGAGGGCCTCGCGGCGGCGGCCGCGCACCCGGCCGTCGAGGTCTTCCACGCCGGCACGGCCGCGGCGGCGGGGCGGGTGGTCTCCGCCGGCGGCCGGGTGCTGAACGTGGCGGCGACCGGGCAGGACCTCGCCGAGGCGCTCCGACGCGCCTACGCCGCCGCGGCCGAGATCCGCTGGCCGGCCAAGCGCTTCCGGCGCGACATCGGGCGTCGCCTGATCGAGCGCTTCGACGCCTCGCCGGAGGGCTTTGCATCGTCGTAAACCGCTGTCAAGAAAAATCTTGTTCGAGTTGACAGGGCTGGAATGGGGTGGGGATAATGCCCCGAGAGACCCTGGCCGAGGCGCGGTTCGCGCGGCACGTCGACGGCTCCCCGAGCCAGCGGCTCCGGCTTCGTGGTACCGATCCTGCACGTCGGGGACCCGAGTGCCAGGAAACGCTCGGCCGAAGGAGGAGGCGAAGCGGAGATGTCGGGTTGCGGCGGCTGCGCCTACAAGGGGATGTCGACGGCGGTCGAGTCGGCGTTCGTCGGCGTGCGCTTCGCCGAAGAGACCAACCTGACGCTGTGCACCACCGGCGGCACGATCTTCGCGCGCGGCGACCGGGTGGTGGTCGAGGTCGACGGCGAGCCGGCGTTCGGGCACGTCGAGAGCTCGCCGATGACGGTGTTCAAGCCCTGTCAGAAGGCGAGCGCCAAGAAGATCCTGCGCGGCGCCACTCCGGCCGACGTCGACGAGCACGACCGCCAGCTCGAGCGACAGGCGGTCGCCAAGGTCTTCTGCCAGGAGCGAGCGCGGGCGCTCGGCCTCGACATGAAGGTCTCGCGCGTCGACTTCAGCCTGTCGGGCAAGAAGGCGACGGTCCACTTCACCGCCGAGCGCCGGGTCGACTTCCGCCGTCTGGTGCGCGAGATCGCCCAGCGCTTCTCGACCCGCGTCCACATGGTCCAGGTCGGCGCGCGCGACGAGGCGGCCCTGCTGGGTGGCATCGGGGTGTGCGGCAAGACGCTCTGCTGCTCGACCTGGCTGAAGGAGTTTCGGCCGATCTCGATCCAGATGGCCAAGCGGCAGAACCTCTCGCTCAACCCGTCGAAGATCTCAGGCCAGTGCGGTCGTCTGCTCTGCTGCCTGGCCTACGAGGACGATCAGTACAAGAGCGCGAAGAAGCGAGCGAACGAAGCGAGGATGGCCGAGCCGTCATGAGCAATCGGAAGCTGATCCGTCCCGACCTGGGAGAGCAGAAACGCGGCGGCGAGCCGCGCGCCGTGACCCGGCGCAAGCAGAGCCCGCCCGAGCAGACCAACGCCGAGGAGTTCTACTACCTCAAGCAGATGGCCGCGCGCACGCCGATGGTGGTCGTGCTGGTCGATGGCGAGGAGCTGCGCGGCTGGATCGAGTGGTACGACAAGGGCGCGATCAAGCTCAACCGCCACGTCGGCCCCAATCTGCTGATCCCGAAGCACTCGATCCGCTACCTGTTCAAGGAAGAGGAGCTGCGCCGCGCGCGGCGGCGGGGGGCGGGCGCAGCGCCCGCGGCCGACGGCGGGAACGGCGGCAACGGCGGTAATGGCGGCAGCGGCGGCAGCGGCGGCGACGCCGGCAGCAGCGAAACCGGCGCCACGGAGTAGCCACGCACCTGCTCGCGTTGACGCAGGGCGATCCGGCCGGCATCGGGCCGGAGATCGTGTTGCGCGCGCTCGAGCGCGCGCCGCTCGGCTCGGCGGCGCGTCCCCTGCTGGTCCTCGAACGCGCCGCGCTCGAGCCGGTCGCCGCCCGCGTCGCGCCGGAGCTGATCGACCGGATCGTCTGGCTCGCCACGCGGCCGCGCCGCGAGGAGCTGCTCGCGCTGGCGCCCGGCGCCCTGCCGGCGGTCGATCCGGTCGGCGCGCGGCGCGCGGTCACCCCCGGCCGTTCGCTCGCCGCCGACGCCCACGGGGCGCTCGCGGCGCTCGACCTGGCGATCGACTTGGCGCTCGCGGGCGCGGTCGACGCCGTGGTGACGGCGCCGGTCTCGAAAGCCTCGATCGCCACCCACGCCGCTCCCGGCTTCGTCGGGCACACCGACCACCTGGCCGCGCGCTGCGGGCTCGAGCGCTACGGGCGCGACTACCTGATGGCCTTCCTCGCTCCCGACCTGCAGGTCGCCCTCGCCACCGTCCACGAGCCGCTCACGGAGGCGATCGCGCGGCTCGAGCCGGGGATGCTGCTCGAGGCGCTCGCCTGTCTCGACCGCCACGCCGGCGGCCGCATCGCGCTCGCGGGCCTCAATCCGCACGCCGGCGAAGGGGGCCTGCTCGGCGGCGACGAGCCGCTGCGGATCGCACCCGCCGTCGAGCGGGCCCGGGCGGTGGGCATCGATGCCCACGGCCCGGAGAGCGCCGACTCGCTCTTCGCGCGCGCCCGGCGGGGCGAGTTCGACTGGGTGCTGGCGCTCTACCACGACCAGGGACTGATCGCGGTCAAGACCGCCGCTTTCGGCCTGGCGACCAACTGGACTCTCGGCCTCCCCTTCGTCCGGACCTCGGTCGACCACGGCACCGCTTTCGATCTCGCGGGCACCGGCCGCGCCGACCCCGGACCGCTCGTCGCGGTGCTCGCGACCACCCTCGACCTGCTGGCCGGGCGTCTGCCGCGCAGCCGGGGCGCCGCACCTCGGCCGCCGCGGGCCTGACCGGAGTCAGGAGGCGCCGCGCCCGGAGAGGACGACCGGGACGGTCTTGGCCAGGATCTTGAAGTCGAGCCAGGGGGACCAGGAGTCGATGTACTGCAGGTCGAGCTGCATCCAGCGGTCGAAGTCGACCTGGTTGCGCCCGGAGATCTGCCAGAGGCAGGTCAGGCCCGGCTTCATCGCCAGCCGGCGCCGCTGCCAGCGCTCGTAGCGCGCGACCTCCTCGGGGATCGGCGGCCGCGGCCCGACCAGGCTCATGTCCCCCTTCAGCACGTTCCAGAGCTGCGGCAGCTCGTCGAGGCTGAACTTGCGCAGCAGCCGGCCGAGCGCGGTGACGCGCGGGTCGTTGGAGGCCTTGAACACCGGACCGTTCATCTCGTTCAGGTGCTCGACCTCGTGGCGGCGCTCGTGGGCGTCGGCCACCATCGTGCGGAACTTGTAGAGCACGAAGCGGCGTCCGTTCAGGCCGCAGCGGGTCTGGCGGAAGAGCACCGCGCCGCCCGAGGTGAGCTTGATCGCCGAGGCGATCAGCAGCACGACCGGCGCGGCCAGCAGCAGCAGCAACGCGGCGAGCGCCACGTCGACCAGCCGCTTGAAGGCGAGCGGCGCGACCCCGGTCGGGCTGGTCGAGAAGGTCACCAGGGGCACGCCGTCGAGCTCCTCGAGCACCATCTTGGCCTGGGTGTGGGGGAAGAAGTCGAGCGCGAAGCGGGTCAGGATGCCCTGGTCCTGGAGCGCCAGGAAGAGGTTCTCGAACTGGTCGAGCTCGCGCCGCGAGACCGAGAAGATCACCTCGTCGACGACGTTCTCGGCCAGGATCCTGGGCAGCTCGTCGACCGTGCCGAGCAGCGGCTGGACGTCCGGCTCCGGCGCGCCGCTCTCCTGCCGGCCGGCGACGAAGCCGAGCACCCGGTAGCCCCAGTAGCGGTGGCCGCGAATCGACGCGGCGATCGCGCGGGCCGCCGGGTTGGTGCCGACCAGCAGCACCGTGCGGAAGTTGAAGCCGCGCACCCGGAAGTGGCGGGAGGTGGCGCGCAGGGCGATCTTCTCGGCGAGCAGCAGCAGGCCGGCGAGCAGCGCGAAGAGCAGGATCCAGGAGCGGCTGATGCGATCGTCGCCGAGCAGCCGCTCGTCGAGCCGCAGCGCCCAGACGGCGAGGGCGAAGAGCACGGCGGCCGTGGCGGTGACCCGCAGGATCGCGCTCGCCTCGGCGAGCAGCGGCACCGTGCGGTGCGAGCGGTAGCGGCCCGAGGACCAGAGCAGCACCGACCAGAGCGCGAGGGCGAGCGGCAGCAGCGGCAGGTAGCGCTCGACCGGGTAGAGGCCGGCCTCGAAGGCGTCGAGGCCGAGCGCCGGAAGCAGGGTGTCGCGCAGGACGTGCGCCAGGAAGAAGGCGAGCGAGACCAGGGCGAGGTCGAGGAGGTAGACCCCGGTCGCGATCAGTCGGGCCTGCTGCTTCAGCATGTCGGCGCGGTCGAGCACGGCGCGCGGCGCCGGCTGCGGCTCTGGCGACCGATTCTAGCCGACCGCCGGGGGCTCCCGCCGCGAAGCCGGGAGCGGTCCGAGCCCGGCCACGCGCGCGAGCAGCTCGGCGTAGCGGTCGGCGACCGCCTCCCAGTCGAAGCGCGCACGCGCGCGTGCGGCGGCCGCCTCGCCGAGCCGGCGGGCCAGTGGCGGGTCGGCCAGCACCCTGCCGATCGCCGCGGCGAGGCTCGCCGGCTCCTCGGCGCGGAAGTAGAGCGCGGCCGCGCCGGCGACCTCGCGATTCTCGGGTGTGTCGTGGACGATGCAGCAGGCGCCATGACCCATCGCTTCTACGAGAGCGGGGTGCGTTCCGCCCACCTCGGTGGCGTGGACGTAGGCGGCGCAGTGCTCGAGCAACTGGCGGTAGCCGCGGCCGTAGATCGCGCCGGGGAAGCGGACTCGCGGGTCGGCGCCGCGGGTGAAGGAGTCGATGAAGGCCGAGGCGTAGGGGGCCGTGCCGACCAGCACGAGGGGCAGCTCGCCCGGCACTCGCCGGTAGGCCTCGGCGACCCGGTGCGGGTTGTTCTCCGGTTCGAAGCGGGAGACGTAGAGCAGATAGCGCCCCGGCTCGAGCCCGAGCCGGGTGAGCGTGCGCCGGCCGCGCGCCGGGCCGCGGTCGACGCCGTAGGTGACCACGGTCGAGGGGGCGCCGTAACGCCGCTCGTAGTGCTCGCGGATCACCTCGGCGTCGGTCACCAGCGCGTCGGGCAGCAGACAGGCGAGCCGCTCGGAGAGCGCGTAGACGGCCCGGCCGAAGGCCCCCCACTTCGCCCGGCGCCTCTCGATGCCGTCGACGTTGAGCACGCTCGGCACGCCGGCCGCGCCGAGCAGCGGCAGGAAGAGCGCGTTGGCCGAGTTGACCACGAGCGCCGCGTCGAAGCGCTCGCTGGCGGCGTGCAGGCAGGAGAGCAGCGTGTGGACCGGCGTGTCGAGGTGCTTGGTGGCGAGCGTCGGCAGCACCACGATGCGCGCTCCCCGATAGCGGCGCACGGGGCGGCGGACGTAGTGCTTTCGGGCGTAGACGGTGACGTCGAAGCCGCGCGCGACGAGGCGCGGTGCGAGCTCGGCGAAGAGCGTCTCGTAACCGCCGTAGCGCGCCGGGATCCCCCGGCTGCCGAGCAGCGCGACGCGCGGCGGGCGGCTCGACTCCCGGCCCCTCTCCTCGATTCCCGCCCCTCCCCTCAACTCCCCTCCCCGAGCGGCAGCGCGTCGGTCGAGAACCAGCGCTCGAGGTCGCTCGCCGGCGCGCTCTTGCGCGCCTGGAGCCGCCGCCGCCGCGCCCAGAGCTCGCGCCGGTGCCGCCAGAGCCAAGCGTAGGCGGGCAGCGAGCGGCGTTCGAGCGCGAGCACCCAGGCGAGCGCGCCGAGGTCGCGCGCCAGCGTCCAGGGCAGGGTGCGCAGGAGGTTCGCGCCGGTCTGATGGTAGATGCGCAGCAGGTAGCGGTTGCGCAGCGAGGCCTGATTGACGAAGGCGGGCAGCGCTCGCCGCCGCTCCGGCAGCACGCGCCGGCGGTGCAGCGCGCGCGCCGCCGGCTCGTAGAGCACCGCCCAGCCCCGTTCGGCCAGGCGGAAGCAGAGCTCGGCGTCCTCGCGGTAGGTGTGGAAGCGCGGATCGAACAGCTCGCCCGGCTCGACCGCGGCGTCCTCGGCCGCCGCGCGCGACCAGAGGGTCGCCGCGCCCGTGCCGCCGAAGACCCGCTCGGCGCGTCCGAGCTGCCCCCGGTCGGCTTGGCCGGAGCCCCGGTCGAGGTGGCGCCAGGCGCGAGTCAGGCGAAAGCCGCAGGCGTCGAGCGTCGGCGGCGCCCCCGGACGCAGGAGGCGGCCGGTCGCGGCGCCGGGCCGTGCGGCCGCCGAGGAGACGAGCCGCGCGAGCAGCCGTTCGAGGTAGTCGGGCGCCAGCTCGGCGTCGGCGTTCAGGGTGAGGAACCAGGGCGCCCGGCTCGCGCGGAAGGCCGCGTTCATCCCCCCGGAGAAGCCGAGGTTCTCGCCGAGCTCGAGCAGGCGGGTCTCGACGCCGGACGGCGCGTGCCGGCGCGCCATGGCGAGCGAGTCGTCACGGCTCGCGCAGTCGGCGACCACCAGCTCGAGCGGCCGCTGGGTCTGACGGGCGACCGCGGCCAGGCAGGCGGGCAGATCGGCGGCGTCGTCGTGGGTGACGATCGCCACCGTGACCGGCGCGCTCACGCCACCCCTTCGCGGTCGCGCGGGAAGCCGGCGACCGCCGCGCGCGCGACCGCGCAGAGCGCGCGAGCGGCTGCCCGGCGGCTCGGCGCGCGCGTCGGCTTGACCAGCGGCAGCAGGGCGAGCCGCGCCAGCGCGCCGAGCGGCACCAGGGCGCGGAAGGCGCCCGCCCAGGCCTTTCCGTGATGCCGGGCGAGATAGCGGGCGAGCCCCCGGTCGTAAGCGATCAGGAAGCCCGCGTAGCCGAGCGTCGCCAGGCTCGAGCCGATCCGGTGGGTGAAGGCGGCCGCCGGATGGTAGAGCAGCGGCAGGCCGGCGGCGGCCAGCCGCCGCGCCAGGTCGACGTCCTCGAACCAGGCGGGATGGAAACCCTCGTCGAAGCCGCCGACGCGCTCGAAGGCGGACCGCCGGAGGGCCAGCGCCGCCGCCGCCGGCTGCGCGACCGGCGTGCCGGCGGCCGGCTCGGCGCGCGGCCCGCGGGTCGGATTCCAGAAGAAGGCATGGGCGAGCAGCGCGAGCGCGCCGGGCAGCGGCCGCAGCTGCCAGCGCGCCTGCGGGGCGCCGTCGGGGGAGAGCAGGCGCGGCACCAGGCCGGCGGCCGCCGGCTGCGCCTCGAAACCGGCGAGCAGCCGCGCGTAGGCGTCGTCGACCGGGCGCGCGTCGGGGTTCAAGAAGAGGAGCAGCTCGCCCGTGGCGGCGCGCGCGCCGAGGTTCGAGCCGCCGGCGAAGCCGAGATTGCGCCCGGGCCGGAGCACGCGGCGACCCGGCGCCTCGTCCAGCTGGAGGTCGCCGCCGTTGTCGACCAGCAGGAGCTCGTGTCGCGGGTCGCCGGGAAAGGTGCGCGCCAGCTCGAGCGCGTCGGCTGCCGCCCGCCAGACGACGACCACGGTCGAGAGGCGCGGCGAGCTCATCCGGGCCAGCCTAGCGCGAGCGCACGGAGGGGGCGAAGGGCGGCCAGGGCGCACCGGCGCGCGCGAAACGCGGCAGCAGCCAGGCGGCGCGTGCGAAGCCGCCGAGGATGCCGGCGGCGCGCGCGCCGTCCCCCTCGGCCAGCGCGCGCGCGAGGTCGGCGAGGTCGCGCGCGGCGAGCGCCGGCAGCAGGAGCGGGAAGCGACGCCCGGCGGCGCGTGCCACCACCGCCCAGCGGTTCCCCTGGATCCAAGCCCAGCGCCGCGCCGGCCGCCGCCGCGCGGTGGCGCCGGCGCCGTGGCGGGCGCGCGCCGCCGGCACCGAGAGCGCGGCGTGGCCGAGGGCGCGCAGACGCACGGCGAGGTCGGCGTCTTCGTAGTAGCTGTCGAGCCGTTCGTCGAACGGCCGCTCGCCGAGCTCGGCGAGCGCCGCGGCGCGGTAGAGGGCGGCGGTCGCCGAGACGCCGAAGACCTCGCATGCCTCGGCGCTCGCCGGCGGCGGCGCCTCGCCGTGACCGAGCTGCACCGCCTGATGCCAGCGGTTCCAGCCGAGCCCCCAACCGTCGGCGAGCGCGGGGCGCTCCTCGAGCAGGACGACCCCCTGCGCGGCGGCCGCCTCGGGATGGTCGTCGAGCGCGCGGTCGAGATCGGCGAGCCAGCCCGGCTCGACCGTCGCGTCGTCGTTGACCAGGGCGATCCTCACGGCGCCGGCCGCCCGGGCGGCGGCGATGCCGGTGTTGACCGCGCGGGCGAAGCCGGCGCGCCGCGGCAATCTGAGCAGCCGCTCGGCGGGGGGGAGAAGCTCCGGAGGCTCGCCCGCCACTCCCTGGTGCACCCAGACGAGAGCGCCGTGCGCGCGCGCGAGCTCGGCGCGCAGCGCGGCCAGGGCGCGGCCGGCCCCCGGAGCGAGGCCGAGCGAGGGGACCACGGCGACGACCCGAGTCACCGCCAGGCGAGCTCCAGGCGATCGACCACGAGGCCGTTGACCGGCGCCGACCCCTCCGGCGCGCCCCCGACCAGTCGGAGGCGCGATCCCTTTCGCCAGGGGAAGGGGCCGAGCTGCGTGCGCTGCCAGACGCCCGGCGCACCCGGCCGCAGGCGCGCCAGCAGCCGGTCGTCGGCCCAGAGCTCGAGCGCGAGCGGCGAGGCGACGTTGCGGATGTAGCTCCATTCGACCGCCATCTCGACCTGGCGGCCGCCCGGGACCGGAACGAAAGCGGCCTCGGCGCCCTCCGGCAGGATCCGGCCCCCGCGGTAGAGCGTGCGGTCGAGCACCCAGCGCTCCGGGTAGGGCAGGGCGCCCCGATGGGCGATCCAGGGGTCTTCGAGCTCGACGACCCGGGTGGGCAGCCGGTGGGCGGCGACGAGCAACGCCGGCCAGAGCGCGAGCGCCGCCGCGACGCCGGCCGTCCAGGCGCGGCGCGGCCGGCGGGCACGCGACGCGAAGGCGGCGAGCGCGAGCGCCGCGAGCGCGAGCGGCACGAGCCAGGTCGCCGCGCTCGGTCGCACGGCGCTGGGCAGGAAGCGCAGCAGGTCGACGGCGTGGCGCGCGCTCAGCCGGTCGAGCGGATGATTGCTGCCGTCGGCCAGGTGGTAGCTGAACTCGGGCAGCGCGAGCCAGACCAGCGCGAGCGGCAGCGAGAGCGCCGCCAGCGCGGCGATCAGCGTGCGCGCCGGCGCCGGCGGCCGGCGCGCCAGCAGTCGGGCGATCGCCAGGGCGACGATCGGCAGCAGAACGAGGCCGTAGCGGAACGGCGGCGAGAAGCCGCCGTACCACTCGCGGCGCGAGGCGGTGAGCAGGAGGTAGGGGGCGAGCGCGGCCAGCTCGAGCGTGATCGGCTCGAGGCGCCAGAGGACGCGCGCGACCGCCGGCAGGGCGAGCAGCCAGAGCGGCGCCGCGGCGAGCAGCCCGAACGCCAAGTCGAAGCCGAGCCCGACGCCGCCGCGCAGGAACTGCTCGAGCGGCACCGAGCCGAGCGCCAGGTCCTCGACCGAGTGCATCTTGAGCGGGTTGCCGAAGGCGAGCTGGTTGGCCGTGAGGATCGCCGCGACGACCAGAGCGAAGAGGGCGACCAGCGACACCTGGAGGCGGCGCTGGCGGCGCAGCCCGGCCAGCGCGAGCAGGGCGAGCGGCGCGGCGACGGCGAGCAGCCGGAGCTTGAGCAGGGGGAGCGCCGCGAGCGGCAGAGCGAAGCGGAGCCAGCTGCGCCAGGACGCCGCGCCCGCCGACGCGCGCAGGTCGAGCCGCGCCTCGATCGCCAGGAGCAGCAGCAGCGCCGCCGGCACCTCGACCCAGACCTGGTGGCTGTAGAGCGGCAGCGGGGGCGCGAAGGCGAACAGCCCCCAAGCCGCCAGCGCGCCGCGCGGCCCGACGCCGGGCTGGCGGCGGGCCGCGGCGAGCAGCCGGCCGGCGGCGAGCGCGGTGAGCGCGACCATCACGAGCTGGGCGCCGAGGCGCCCGGCCGCGGCGTAGGCGGGGGCGAGCAGCAGCGGCAGCGCCGGCTCGTGACGGGAGTAGATCTCGCCCGCGGGACCGGTCGGATCGCCCGGCTGTGGCTCGACCGGCTGGTCGGAGAAGCTCCGCCAGGCGCCCTCCCGGTACTCGTCGGCGAGGTCGACGTCGAGGTCCTCCGCGATCGAGTGGGCGAGCAGCAGGTAGTAGGGCTCGTCGCCGTTGGGCGCGCGCGCCGCGCTCGCCCAGGGGAGCATCGCGAGGTAGACGGCGGCCGGCAGCAGCACGAAGGGGAGCAGGTCGAGCGGCGCCTCTCGGCGGCGCAGCCGGGGGGCGAGCGCCAGCGCCAGCCGGAGCGTCCGCGCCCCCATGAGGAGGAGGCCGAAGGCGGCGACCAGGGGCGCCGACTCGGGCAGGCCGAGCCGGTCGTGGCCGAGCGCGGCGAGCACCCAGGCGACGAGCGCGGCGTGCTCGGCCGGCCGCGCGCGCCCGCGGGGAGCGGCGCGGGCGACCGCGGCGAAGAGCGCGAGCGGGATCGGCGCGAAGGCGAGCGTCGCGCGCAGCCCGGCCGCCGCGAAGGGCGGCAGGAGCGCATCGAGCGCCGCCGCCGCGGCGAGCGCGAGGAGGAGCTCGACGAGGGAGCGCCGCGTCATCGCTCGGTCGCCACCTGGAAGAGCGCGATCGTCACGCCGGGCGGGAGCGTCGGGTCGCGCTCGACGACCAGCCGGTGAGCGGCGCGCGGCGTGGCGAGGCGGGCGCGGCTGCGGTAGTGGTGGCCGAAGAACCGCCCTTCGGCCGGCACCCAAGAGGTCCAGGGCGGGGGCGGCGGGCAGGTGAGCGTGGCCGCGACGTCGGCGCGGTCGGACGCCCACTCGCCGCTGTCGCGGCCGAGGGTGAGTGGCACCGGCTCGCCCCCCTCCAGGGTGACCGTCGCCAAGCGGCGGCCGCAGGGGAGGGCCGCCGACTCGACCAGGTAGGAGTCGATTACCCAGCCTCCCACCGGCTCGCCGGAGAGCGCGGTCTCGAAACGAGGCGCGGCTGCGCTGAGCACGACTGGGCGGGTGTCGACCGGCCGCTCGAGCACGAGCGGGCGGGCGGCGCCCAGGGCGGAGAGGGCGCTCGCGGCGGCCGGCCGGCGCGCCCAGGGGGGGGCGGCGGCGAGCGCGGTCGCGAGGGCGAGCAGGAGCAGCAGCGTGCGCGCCGCGTGCGCCAGCGGCGGCGCCGCGCCCGCGGCCGTCACGGCGGCGGCGGCGACGGCGAGCGCGAGCCAAGCCGGCTCGGCGGCGGCCGCGAAGGGGAGCAGCGCGAGAGCGCCGGTCGCGACGAGGCGCAGGCGAGGCCCGGACCGGGCGGAGCGCTCGACCGCCGCGAGGGCGGCGAGCGCGCCGACGCCGGCCGGCGTGAAGCCGGGTCCGGCGACGAAGGCGGCGAGCGCGACGGCCGTGGCGCGGCCGGCGGCGCCGGGCGCGGCGCCCGCGGCCAGCACGAGGGCGGCGCCAGCCGAGGCCGGCAGCACCACGAGCTCGAGCCAGGTCGCGGGCGCGGCGGGGGCGAACCAGAGCGCGACGCCGCGCGCCACGAGCTGCGCGGCGAAGGCGATGGCGAGCGCGCTCGCCGGTCGCGGCGGCGCGCGCCGGGGGTCGAGCTCGCGCGCGGCGACCAGAGCGATCGCGACAGAGACGAGCGGCGGCACGGCCGCCAGGCGCAGCACGCCCAGGTGCGGCAGGGCGGCGAGCGCGACGCCGGCGAGCAGCGCAGCGAGCGCTGTCGGCGCCCGCGCGCCGGCGAGCAGCGCGATCGGCGCGAGCGCCGCGACGGCGAAGAGAGTGAGCGCCTCGGTGGCAGCCGCCGCCCCCGACTCGGTCGACGAGCGCGCGGTGGCCAATCCGGCGGCGGCGAGCGCAGCGAGCGGCAGCAGGCCGGCGAGGCCGAGCTCGCCGCCGGCGGGCCGGCGGCGCGGAAGGGTCCCGGCGGGATCTCGGGCGGGCATGGCGGCTTCGAGGAGTCTACGCGCGCCGCCGCGCGCGCGTTGACGCGCGCGGCGGCCGACGGCTACGCTCGCGCTCTCCATGCTCTCCCGTGAGCTGCTGCGCAGCGATCCCGACCGCGTCGCCCGCGCCCTCGCCGCTCGCGGCCAGGAGCCGGCGGTGGTCGAGCAGTGGCGCCGGCTCGACCGGGAGCGGCGCGAGGCGCTCGCCCGGGTCGAGGAGCTCAAGCGGCGGCGCAACGAGGCGAGCGCGGCGATCGGCCGGCTGAAAGCGAGCGGCGAGTCGGCGGCCGCGGAGATCGCCGCGGTCGCCGCGCTCAAGGAGGAGATCGCCGCGCTCGAGTCGCGCCTCGGCGCGGTCGACGGCGAGCTCGCCCGGGTCGAGCAGGCGCTGCCCAACCTGCCGCACGAGTCGGTGCCGGTCGGCGCCGACGAGAGCGCCAACCGGGTCGAACGCCGGATCGGCGAGCCGCCGAGCTTCCCCTTCGCGCCGAAGGCGCATTGGGACTTGGGCCCCGACCTCGGCATCCTCGACTTCGAACGCGGCGCCAAGGTCGCGGGTGCCCGCTTCACCGTCTACCGCGGTGCCGGCGCCGCGCTCGAACGGGCGCTGGTCGCCTTCATGATCGACCTGCACACCCGCGAGCACGGCTATCTCGAAGTGCTCCCCCCCTACGTCGTCAACTCGGCCTCGCTGTTCGGCACCGGCCAGCTGCCGAAGTTCGCGGCCGACCTCTTCCGGCTCGAGGGCTTCGACTACTACCTGGTGCCGACCGCGGAGGTCCCGGTCACCAACCTGCACCGCGACGAGATCCTCGACGAAGGCGTGCTGCCGCTGCGCTATTGCGCCTTCACCCCCTGCTTCCGCAGCGAGGCGGGGTCGCACGGCAAGGACGTGCGCGGCCTGATCCGGCAGCATCAGTTCCACAAGGTGGAGCTCGTCCACCTGGCGACCCCCGAGACCAGCTACGACGAGCTCGAGACGATGGTCGGCAACGCCGGCCGGGTGCTCGAGCGGCTCGATCTGCCCTACCGGGTCGTCAGCCTGTCGACCGGCGACCTGGGCTTCGCCGCCGCCAAGACCTACGATCTCGAGGTCTGGCTGCCCGGCCAGAACGCCTACCGCGAGATCTCCTCCTGCTCGAACTGCGCCGACTTCCAGGCGCGGCGGGCGAACTTGCGCTACCGCCGCGAAGGGGAGAAGCCGAAGCTGCTGCACACGCTGAACGGCTCGGGCCTGGCGGTCGGACGGACGCTGATCGCGATCCTCGAGAACTACCAGCAGGAGGACGGCTCGGTGGTCGTGCCGCCACCCCTGCGCTCCTACCTGGGCGGCCTCGAGCGGATCACCGCCGGCCCCGCGAGCGGCGGCGGGCGGTGAGCGGCGGCGAGAGCGCCCCCGGGCGGCTGCTGGTCGTCGAGGACGACCCGGGCGGGCGCGAGCTGCTGGTCACGCTGCTCGAGGACGAGGGGTACGAGGTCGAGGCGTTCGTCGATGGCGAAACGGCCTGGCGTCGTCTCGCCGAGGGCGGCGGCCCCTTCAACGCGATCCTGCTCGACCGCCAGCTGCCGGGCGCCGACGGGCTCGAGGTGCTGCGCCGGATCAAGCGTGACGCGGCGCTGGCCACCACCCCGGTGATCCTGCAGACCGCGCTCTCCGATCGCGCCTCGATGCTCGAGGGGGTCGCGGCCGGCGCCTACTACTACGTTGCCAAGCCGATCGACCGCGACCTGCTGCGCACGGTGGTCGCCTCGGCGGTCGAGGACCAGGCGCGCTACCACGCGCTGCAGGAGGCGCTGGCGCGCGGCGCCGAGGCGATCGCCACGCTCCAGGAGGGCGTCTTCCGTTTCCGCACCGTCGAGCAGGCCTCGGCGCTCGCCAGCCTCCTCTCCCAGGCTTGCCCCGACGCCGAGCGCACGGTGGTCGGCCTGGGCGAGCTGCTGGTCAACGCGGTCGAGCACGGCAACCTCGGCATCAGCTACGAGGAGAAGACCCGGCTGCTCGCCGACGGCAGCTGGGGTGCGGAGGTGGCGCGCCGGCTGGCGCTGCCGGAGAACCGCGACAAGCGCGTGATCGTCGAGTTCCGGAAGGACGCCCACCGGATCGTGATCAACATCGAGGACGAGGGGCCCGGCTTCGAGTGGCGCCGCTTTCTCACCATCTCCCCCGAGCGCGTCTTTCACAGCCATGGCCGGGGGATCGCGATGGCGGGGCAGCTCTCCTTCGACCGGCTCGAGTTCCACGACCCCGGCAACCGGGTCACCGCCATCGTCGAGCGCGACCGTCACGTCGACCGCCACCCCTCGCAGGGCTAGAGGCTAGACTCCGGCCAGACGGAGGGGTGGCAGAGTGGTCGATTGCGGCGGTCTTGAAAACCGCTGACCCCGCAAGGGGTCCGGGGGTTCGAATCCCTCCCCCTCCGCCAGACCCGCGCCAACGACCGAGGAGACCGAGATGACCCGAGTGCACCGCATCGCCGCCCTCGCCCTGTTCGCTGCCGGCGTCGCCGTCGGCGCTTACGCCGCCAAGAAGCTCACCGTCTCGACCGCGGCCTTCGCGGGCCAGGAGCCGGCCGCGGCCGCCGAGGCGCTGCTCGGCGCGGCCCGCCAGCTCGCCGGCGACGGCAGCTACGAGAACATCGCGGTGGCTCGCGTCTACTACCTGGCCGGCAAGAAGGCCGAGGGGCGGGAGATCCTCGACCGGGTCGCCGCGGGCAAGACCAAGGCGGGCGACTGGATCCGCATCGCGCGCGTCTACCAGCGCGCCGGCGACTGGGAGCGCGCCAAGCCGCTGTTGGATCGGGTGGTCGAGATGGCGCCCGAGGACGAGGACTGGCTCGCCGAGATCGGCGCCTACCACCTGCTGGCCGGCGACCGCGCCCGCGCCGAAGAGCTCTTCGCCCGCTCGCTCGCGCTCGATCCCTCGAACCTGCGCAACACACTGCGCATGGCGAGCGGCTACCTCGGGCTCTCCCCCGAGGACTGAGGCTAGTACCCTTCGCCCTCGGCGGCGGCCTTCGCCTTGCCGCGGTGCAGGTGGAGGAGCAGGGCGAGGTAGGCGAGCGCGAGCAGCAGCCCGAACGGCCACCAGTAGAGCCCGGCGCGCAGCGAGGCGGGGCTCGCGGCGGAGTTCGGCGCGGTCAGCGAATACGCCGGGTCGATCGTCGAGGCGAGCCAGGTCGGATAGACCGAAGCGGCAATCGCGGCGAGCGTGCCGAGCAGGAAGGCCGCCGAGCCGAGGAAGGCGGTGCGGTCGCGCCCCAGCCGGCGGGCGCCGAAGCTCGTTCCGAGGCCGGCGACCAGCAGCAGGCTCGCCGCCCAGACCAGCGGCTTACCCGCGACGCCCTCGAAGGTGCGCGGGGCGACCTCGGCGGTGGCGGCGGTCGCGGCGATCCAGAGCACCGCGGTCGCGGGGAAGAGGCGCGAGGCCCAGGCGCGGCTGCGCGCGTGCACCGGCCCGTCGGTCTTCCAGGCGAGGAAGAGCGCGCCGTGGTGCAGGAGCGCGGCGAGCGCGACCAGGCCGATCAGCACCGTGTACCAATCGAGCACGCCGAGCGCGCCCGAGGGGCGGACGCTCGCGAACAGCGGCAGCGCGAACCAGCCTTCGGCGCCGACTGGCACGCCGCGCAGGACGTTGCCGAGCGCGGCGCCGAGCAGCACCGGCGCGAGCGTCGACGCCACGGCGAAACCGGCGTCCCAGAACGAGCGCCACATCGGGTCCGCGACATGGGAGCGCAGCTCGATCGAGACGCCCCGCAGGATCAGCACCCAGAGCAGCAGGAAGATCGCCAAGTAGAAGCCGGAGAGGCCGGCGGCGAGCACCTTCGGGAAGGCGAGGAAGAGCACGCCGCCGGCGGCGAGCAGCCAGACCTCGTTGCCGTCCCAGAACGGGCCGATGGCGGCGAGCACCTGCCGCCGCTCGGTGTCGCTCTTGGCGACCGTCAGATGGAGCGCGCCGGCGCCGAAGTCGAAGCCGTCGAGCACGACGTAGACCGCGACCATCACCGCGGCGAAGGCGAACCAGAGCTCGATCATGAGGGGTTCCCCGAGAGCGCTCGGGCGTCGGGCGCGTCGGGGCGCCCCGCCGGGAGGGGTTGCGGCCCGTGCGCGACCTCGCGCAGGACGAGCCAGACGAAGACCAGTCCGAGCACCAGGTAGATGCCCGCGAAGCCGAGCGTGGTGAACAGCGTCGTGCCGCCGTGGACGGTCGGCGAAGCGCCCTGGGCGGTGCGGAAGAGGCCGTGGATCAGCCAGGGCTGGCGGCCGAGCTCGGCGGTCAGCCAGCCCGCGGTGTTGGCGATGTAGGGGAAGGGGAAGGCGAGCAGCAGGATCCAGAGCAGCCAGCGGCTCGTCTCGAGCTTGCGGCGCGCCAGCTGGAGCGCGGCCACCCCCATCACCGCGATGAAGATCGTGCCGAGCCCGACCATGATGTGGAAGGCGTAGTAGAGCAGCTCGATGTTGGTCGGCCAGAGCGACTCGTCGAAATCGGTCAGGCCGCGCACGTCGGCGGAGAAGTCGCCGTAGGCGATCCAGGAGAGCAGCGCCGGCAGCTGGACCGGATTGTCGAGCTTGCGCTCGGCGACGTTCGGCTGGCCGATCATCGCCAGCGGCGCCCGTGCGCCGCCGTGGAAATGCCCCTCCATCGCCGCCAAGGTCACCGGCTGGTGGGCGGCGACCATCCGGCCCTGGTTGTGGCCGGTCGGGAAGGCGACCAGCAGCGAGGCCACCAGGCCGGCGACCACGCCGGTGGCGAGGGAGACGCGGGCGACCTCGACGTGCTCGCCGCGCAGTCTCCAGTAGGCGCCGACCGCCGCGACCACGAAGCTGCCGGTCACCACGGCGGCGATCTGGTTGTGCAGGTACTGGGCGATCGCCCAGGGATTGAGGACGAACGCCACCAGGCTCGCGATCTCGAGCGTGCCGTCGGCGGCCAGCCGGTGGCCGACCGGATTCTGCATGAAGGCGTTGGTGGCGATGATGAAGTAGCCCGACAGCCAGCTGCCGACGAACAGCGCCACCGCCGCGGCGAAGTGCAGCACGCGCCCGAGCCGCCTCTCGCCGAACACCAACAGGGCGAGGAAGCTCGATTCGAGGAAGAAGGCGAAGATCCCCTCCATCGCCAGCGTCTGGCCGATGACGCCGCCCGAGTAGTGCGAGAAGGCGGCCCAGTTGGTGCCGAACTGGAACTCCATCGGCACGCCGGTGACCACGCCGAGCGCGAAGTTGAGGCCGAAGATCTTGATCCAGAAGCGTGCGGTGTCGTCGTAGACCGCCCGTCCGGTCTTCAGGCCCATCCCCTTCCAGTAGACGATCAGGAGCGCGAGCCCCATCGTCAGCTGCGGGAAGAGGTAGTGGTAGGCGACGGTGAAGCCGAACTGGAGGCGGTGCCAGAAGAGGGGGTCGGTCAAGGGAGGGCCCTCCGAGCCGATCGCGAGCGTCCCTGATTCTGGCAACCGGGCGCGGGAAGTCGCCGCCCGGAGGGGTAGTCAGCCGGCTGGGGCGACCAGGATCGCGGCGCCGGAGCGGAAGAGATGGTGCAGCGCCCGGGCGTCCTCGCCGGCGAGGACCAGGGCGACCAGCGGCGGGTGCGAGGGCTCGCGTCCGCGCAGGCGCTGCCAGCCGTCGGCGACCGAGGCGCCGAAGCGGCGCAACCAGCCGAGCCGGGGAGGAGCGTCGGTGATCAGCAGCTGCCAGCCGTTGTCGAGCGCGACCCGGTAGGTCGAGGGCTTGCCCTCGGTCGGCTCGGCGCCGGGCGCGGGCGTCGCGGTCGGCGTCGGCTCGGCGCGCTCTTCCTCCTCGGAGTAGGGACGCAGCGTCGTCGGCGCGATCGTCTCGCGGTCGGTGTCGCCCGGGCCGCGCACCACCCGCCAGATCGCCGGCGCCTCGAGCGGCGGCGCCTCGCCGCTGCCGAACAGCGGCCGGAAGACCAGCCGCGAGAGCTGGCGCACCGGAGTCTCGGTGAGGGTCAGGCCGCGTGCCTTGACGGCGAGGGTGCGCCTGGCCGGGTCGAGCACCAGGTAGAGATCGGGCTTGCCGGCGAGCTCGGACTCGAGCTCGGCCAGCCGCAGGCGCAGCGCCGCGGCCTCGCCTCCCGCCGTCGCCGGAGCGGCTGGCGCCGCGGCCGCCAGCGCCAGGCTAATAGAGAAAGACGCGAGCGCCGACCGGCACGGTCTTGTAGGCGAACTCGAGATCGTCGTCTCCCAGCCGGATGCAGCCGTGCGTGACGCGCTTGCCGAGCAGCGTCTGGAACAGCGTGCCGTGGATGATGTAGCCGTCCGGCATGTCGAGCGCGTAGTCGCCGAGCGAGAAGTCGTCGATGCGGTCGCGCATGCCCTTCGGGGGCTCGTAGCCCTCCTCGATGAACGCCCAGTCGGGCTTGACCCAGACCGGGTTCCTGCGCTTGCGCCAGATGCGCAGCTCCCCCTGCGGGGAGTCGAAGATCCACTCCTTGCCGTTGCGCGGGTCGAGCAGGCGCACGCCCGAGCCGGTCGAGCAGATCGCCTCGCGCAGCAGCTCCTCGCCGCGGAAGATGCGCAGGACGTTGCGGTGCGTGTCGACCGTGACGTAGACCTCGTTGGCGCGCACCGGGCGGGCGAGCCGCTGCTCGAGCCGGCTGGCCTTCGCCTCCGGATCGCGCGGCAGCTCGTCGCCGGGCGGCAGCGCCAGCCGGGTCTCGAAGTCCGAGCCGGCGTAGGCGCCGCCGTAGCGGGCCAGTCCGGCCGCGGCGCCGGTGCCGACGATCGCGACGGCGGCGAGCGCCAGGCCGGCCAGACGCAGGGCGCGCGCCAGGCCGGCACCGCGCCGCCGCGCGGCGGCGCCGGCGAGCGGCTGCTCGGGCGGCGCGGCGGCGAGCGAGGGCGGTGGCGTCGAGGGGATCATCGCGGCATTCTACCCGGCGCTCACATCGTGCCGACGATGGTCACCGGCGTACCGACGCGCGCCAGCTCGAAGACGCGGTCCATGTCCTCGTTGCGCAGCGCGACGCAGCCGTCGGTCCAGTCGCGCCCCTGGCCGCCATCGCCGTGGATCTCGATCAGGCTGCCGATGCCGGCGCGCAGCGGGACCTGGCCGGTCCGGCGCCCGAGAGCGTAGCGCGCCTTGTCCTCGGCGTTGGGATAGTCGAGCATCAACGCCTTGTAGTAGATGGTGCGCTGCGGCCCGCGCACCTCGCTCACCCGGTAGCGCCCCTCGGGGGTCGCCTGGTCGCCGGCGTGCATCTTCTGCTTCAGGCCCTTGGCGCCCAGCTCGGCGTTGTAGGTCGCGACGCGCCGGCCGGCGCGGTAGACGTGGAGCTTGCGGGCCAGCTTGTCGACGACGAAGGCGGTTTCGCCGTCGTGGCGCGAGTCTGCGATCGTCTCGGCCACCATCGCGCGCCAGCGACGCAAGTTGCGCGGATCGCTGAAACGGGAGTGGAGCGCCTTGAAGCTCTCGTGCACGGTCGCCGCGAGCACGCGCGCCTGCTCGCCCTCGGCGATGGCGCGCTCGAACTCGCCGGAGCCGGCGTAGCGGCCGGCGATCGTCCACTTCAACTTCGCTTGATTGGCCGCGGCGATCTCGCGCCGGCCGACGCCGGCCTCCTGCGACTCGGCGAGCGCGCGCGCCACCTCGCCCTCGACCTGCGCGGCGAGACCGCGCCAGCGCTCGCCGAAGACCGACTCGCGCCGGCGCAGGTCGACCAGGCCCCGGTGCGCCGCCTGGAGGGCGCGCCCCCAGGCCGCCTGAGCCCGGCCCGGCGTGCGCTGCCAGACGGGCGAGGTCGCCTCGTCGACGGTGATCACCTCGGCGTCGGCGACCAGGCGCTCGACGTGGCGGGCGGCCGCGGGCGCCGTCGGACGCAGCGTGCGCGCCGCGCGGGTCGCCGCGCCGCGCGCGACCACCGGCTCGAAGCGCAGCAGCTCGCCGGCCCCCGGCTGGTAGGCGCGGGCGGCCAGCGACAGGCCGATGCAGCCGAGCAGGAGGAGGAAGAGAAACGACCGGCGACGGTGTCCCGTCGCCGGTCGTCGATAGATGCGGACTCGGATCGCGGTCAAGACTTCGAGACCACGAACGGGCTCAGCAGCGGATGCGCTCCTTGGCGCTGGCGACGTCCGCGGCGAGCGAGTCGACCGAGGCCTTCAGCGACTCGGCCTGCGAGCGGGCGCCGAAGAAATCCTCGGACGCGATCGCGCTCTGGATGCCGGCGACCTGGGCGACGTAGCCGTCGAGCATGCCGCGCATCGCCTCCATGTCCTTCTTGAAGTCCTTCGGCTGACGGCGGCACTTGGCGAGCTCTTCCATCGCCATGTTGGCGGCGTCGACCGAGGCCTGGGCGGCGGCGAGCGCCTCGTTCGCGGCGTTCTTCGCGGCCTCCTTGCCGGCGACGGCGGCATCCTGCGCGGCCTGGGCGGCCGAGGAGGCGGCGGTGATCAGCTCCTTGGTCTTGGTGTAGCTGCGGAAGAGCGCGAACTTGTTGGCCTGCGCCTCGACCTCGGCGTTGACCGCGTTCATCGCCTGCTGCGCGGCGCTCCAGGCGTCGGCGGCGTACTTCGGGGCTTCGGCCTGCTCGGC
>WYBK01000321.1 GCA_011525905.1 Acidobacteriota bacterium | reverse complement strand
GAGTGGGTCGGCGCGGACGCCGCCGACGCGGCGTTCCCGAGAGCGACCCCCGCGGCGCGGGCCGCGCTGGCCATCGCGCTCGACTCGGTCGAACCGGGGGCGCCGGCGCGGATCGTCGTCGAGGACACCGACGTCGCCGGCAAGCGCCGGACGCACGAGGTCACGGTGCGGCGCGCGACCTCGGTCGCCGGCGAGCCGCTCTTCCTGGTGCTCGAGGCGCGCGACGTCGGCGAGATCCGCCGGATCGCCGAGGAAGCCCAGGCCGCGCGGCTCGCCGCCGAGTCCGCCGACCGCGCCAAGGCCGCCTTCCTCGCGCGCATGTCGCACGAGATGCGGACGCCGCTCCACGCGGTGCTCGGGTTCGCCCGCCTGCTGCGGGACCGTGACGCCGGCGAGTCTGCGGAGACCCGCGAGGCGCTCGAGCAGATCGAGAGCGCCGGCGAGCGCCTGCTGGCGCTGGTCAACGACGTGCTGGAGCTGGCGCGCATCGAGAGCGGCGGGCTGGAGGTCGCCGACGTGCCGGTCGACCTGCGCGCGCTGCTCGACGGCTTGGCCCGAGGATTCGCCGGCCGGGCGGCGCAGAAGGGGCTCGAGCTCGCGCTGCGGCTCGACCCGCGCTTGCCGGCCTGGGTGCGGCTCGATGCGCCGAAGCTCACCCGCTTGCTCGGCGACCTGCTCGACAACGGCCTGAAGTTCACCGCCAGCGGGCGGGTCGAGCTCGCCGCCGAATGGCAACCGGAGGGGCGCCTCGACCGGGTCGCGCTGGTCGTCTCGGATACCGGCGCGGGCATCGCCGAAGGGGAGCTCTCCCGCCTGCTCACGCCCTTCGAATCGGGGCGCGGCGCCCACTCCGGCACCGGCCTCGGCCTGGCGCTCGCTCGCCGGCTCGTGCTGCTGATGGGAGGCGAGTTCAGGATCGACTCGCGGATCGGCGAGGGGACCCGCGTCCGCTTGGAGCTGCCCGCGCCGGTGATCCCCGGCGTCGACTCCCCGCCGTCGCCGGTCGAGCCGCTGCCGGTCCCCGTGGTCGCGGCGCCGCTCGCGGGTCTCGCCGCGCTGCCCGAAGAGCTGCGCGGCGAGCTGCGGCGTGCGGCCGAGGAGGCCGACTGGGGCCGCCTCGAGGAGGCCGTCGGCCGGGCGATCGAGAGCGATCCGGAGCTCGCGTCGTTCCTGAACCCCGTCCTCGACCGCTTCGATTACGCCACCCTGCTGGCGGGCCTCGGCGCTCAGCCGGCGGCGGCGAGCTCGGCGAGCTCGACGCCCATCTCGCGGCGCCTGCCGAACGGCGCGATCGGCAGCAGCCGGACCAGCTCGTCGGCCAGCCGCGGGCGCGAGAACAGGTAACCCTGGGCGAGCTCGATGTCGAGCTCGCGCAGCATCGCCAGATCCTCCTCGCGCTCGAGACCCTCGGCGACGACCACGGCGCCGACCTGGTCGGCCACGACGCGCACGGCGCGCAGCGTCGCCTGCTGGAAGAGATCCTCCGCGATGCCGTCGACCAGGAAGCGATCGACCTTGAGCATCGAGGGCTTGGTCAGCAGGATCATGCGAAAGTTCGACGTGCCGACCCCGACGTCGTCGAGAGCGATGCCGATGCCCGCGGCGCGCAGGGCGGCGATGGCGCCGAGATACTGCCCTTCTTCGACGTAGTTGGAGTGCTCGAGGATCTCGAGGCTCAGCCGATGCAGCGCGATGCCCGCGCTCCCGGCCAGCCGCTTGAGGTAGTCGGGTAGCCCCTGGTCGCGCCCGATGGTCGAGGCGTGGACGTTGACGTGGATCGGCAGGTCGCCGGGCAACGCGCGCGCTTCGGCCAGGATCGCCGCGATCGCCGCCCGGTCGACGACCGGCTCCTCGTGCTTGCGCCGGGCGAACTCGAAGAGCACGTCGGGCGACTCGAGCGTCGTCCCCCGCGGCCCGCGCGACAGCCCCTCGACGGAGTGGAGCGTGGGATGGGCGCCACGGATGTCGACGATCGGCTGGAACACCGCGGTGATCGCGCCTGGTTCGATCACCCGGTCGATCAAGGACTTGCGCATCACGCACCTCCGCGGGCCGACTCGACGAGCCGCTGCAGCTCGGAGAGCGGGGAGCCCTTGAGAAAGATGGCGGCCGCGCCACGTTCGACGCAGGTCTCGTGCACCCTGGGGTTGCCGTTGCCGGTCTCCACCAGGATGCGCAGGTTCGGCCGGCGGGCGCGCGCCTCGCCGATCAGGTCGAGCCCTTCGAGGCCGTTCAGACCGGCGAGGTCGAGGTCGAGGCAGAGGACGTCGTAGTCGCGATACTCGAGCAGCGCACCGGCCTCGTCCAGCTCTTCGGCCCGGGTCACCTCGTGCCCACGCCGCTCGAGCGCGGTCGCGAGCAGCTGCCGGGTACCCGGATCGTCCTCGACGAGGAGGATGCGCAGCGGTTGTGGCGGGGCGGATGCGAGGGTCGCGGTGCTCATCATGCCCTTCCGGAGAGGCAACCCCCGTGCCATCCGGCTCCGCTCGATCCAGCGGACCAAACCTCGTCGAATCTGCGATTTGCAGGATGGTGGCGACGTCCTCGTGGGCCCCCGGACGTCCGGCGCCGGGAGCCCGTCCCGACTCTGGACGGTCTCCCGGACGGGCCGCACCCGCTAGCTCTCGCCGAGCACGGCGTCGATGGCGCGCGCCAGGTCGGCCATGCCGAACGGCTTGCCGAGCAGCCGCGCGCCCGAATCGAGCACCTCGCGCAAGAGCTCGGCGTCGCGCGCGTAGCCCGAGACGAAGAGCGTCGGCAGGCCGGGGCGCTCCTCGGCGAGCGCGCGCGCCAAGCGAGGACCCGAGAGGCCCGGCATGACCACGTCGGTGACCAGCAGGGCGAGCGGCTGGCCGCCGATCGCGCGCGCCAGTCGGAGCGCCTCGGCGCCATCGCTCGCGACGAGCACGTCGAAGCCGAGCCGGGCGAGGTGGCGGGCGACGAGGTCGCGCACCGCCCCGTCGTCTTCGACCAAGAGCGCCGTGCCGCGCCCGGCGCCGCGCGGCGGCTGAGGGTTGCCGACGCTCATCCCATCACGCCGGGACGAACCCCGCCGAGGCCGCCTTCGACGGCTCGGTGCGGTGGGGTGGGGGCAAGATCCGTATACTCGGCCACCGAGGTCCGGCCATGACTCACGACGCCGCGCGCATTCTCCTGATCGACGACGATCGCACGATCCGGGGTTCGATCCGACATCTCTTCCAGGGCCAGGGGCACTTGGTCGAGGAGGCGGAAGACGTCGTCTCCGCGCAGCGCGCCTTCGAGGCCTTCCGCCCCGACGTCGTGCTGCTCGACCATTCCCTGCCCGACGGCACCGCGCTCGATCTGCTGCCGGTCTTCAAGCGGCTCGAGCCCGACGTGCCGATCCTGGTGCTCACCGGGCATGGCGAGATCGAGCTGGCGGTGGCCACGGTCAAGGCGGGTGCCGATCAGTTCCTGACCAAGCCGGTCGAGCTCGGCGCCTTGCGCACGCTGGTCGATCGCACTCTCGAGGGGCGGCGGTCGCTGCGACGCGATCGTGCGGGCGCGCGCCGCACCGACCGGGACGAGCTCGACCCGTTCGCCGGCAGCTCGCGGCGCATCCGCGCGCTCGAACGCGAGGCGCGGGTCGCCGCCGAGGCCGAAAGCCCGGTGCTGCTGCTCGGCGAGACCGGCAGCGGCAAGGGCGTGCTCGCCCGCTGGCTGCATGCCCACGGACCGCGCGGCCGCGAGGCTTTCGTCGACCTGAACTGCGCCGGCCTGTCGCGCGAGCTGCTCGACAGCGAGCTGTTCGGTTACCAACGCGGTGCCTTCACCGGCGCCGTGCAGAACAAGGCCGGGCTCTTCGAGATCGCGGACCGCGGCTCGATCTTCCTCGACGAGATCGGCGACATCGACAGCGGCGTGCAGCCGAAGATCCTCAAGGTGGTCGAGGACCAGCGCTTCCGCAGGCTCGGCGACACCGCCGAGCGGCGCGTCGACGTGCGTCTGATCGCCGCCACCCATCGCGACCTGGCCGCCGCGGTGCAGCAGGGAGAGTTCCGCGCCGATCTCTACTACCGCTTGAACACCCTGGTGCTGCGCCTGCCGCCGCTGCGCGAGCGCCCCGACGACCTGCCCGACCTGGCCGAGGCGGTGCTCGCGCGCCTGCGGCGGGACACCGGCCGCGCCGCGCGCCTCGAGCCGGAGGCGCTCGAGGCGCTCGCCGCCTACACCTGGCCGGGCAACATCCGCGAGCTGCGCAACGTGCTCGAGCGGGCGACGCTCTTCGCGCGCGACGGCCGTCTGAGCGCCGACACGCTCGGGCTCGATGGCGCCCGCAAGGCCGCCGCCGCGGCGCCTCCGCTCGACGGCGACCTGACGCTCGCCGACGTCGAGCGGCGCCAGATCGAGCACGTGCTCGCGCTCGAGCGCGGCCAGGTCGACCGTGCCGCCGAGCGTCTGGGCGTGCCGCGCAGCACCCTCTATCAGCGGCTCAAGGAATTCGGCCTCTCGGCCTCGAAGTTCCGGCAATAGCCTCTCCCTCTTCCTCGAGCAGCGCGAGCAGCTCGGCCGCGGCGAAGGGGCGCTCGAGGCGGCGCCAGGCGGCCGGCGCCGCCGAGGAGCGCCCGGAGCGGTCGCCCAGCAGCACGACGCGCCGGCTCTCGACCGAGGCCTCGACCAGGTCGACGAGCCCCCGGCGCCCGAGCGGCCCTCGCCCGATCCAGCGCTCGTCGAGCAGGACGAATGCCGGCGCGATGCCGCCATGGGCGACCGGGTCGAGCTGCGCGACGAGTTCGAGCGGGCGGGCGGCCTCGTCGACCGCGTACCCGGCCGACTCGAGCCGGCGGCGGGCCGCGCGGCGCGCCCGCGGATTGGCCTCCGCGATCACCACCCGCGGCCGCGGCTGACCGAACGGCGCCTGGAGGCGACCGGCCGGGCAACCGGCCGCGATCTCGAGCGCGAGCGAGAGGCGCACCTCGTGGGCGCCAGGGCGCGAGACGACCAGCGTCGCGCACGTCTGCTCGCCGGCCAGCCGGGCGACGCGCGTCCGGCCGAGCTCGGCGAGGCCCGACTCCGCGGCGACGCCGCCCTCGTCGCCGAGCGCGCGGATCGACAGCAACAGCAGCGGCGGCCGCGCGACACTCGCCAGCTTCGCCGTCAGGTCGATCTCGAGCGGCGGCCGGCCGGTCAGCACCGCCTCGAGCAGCCGCACGGCGCAGCGAGCGACGCGCGGAGCCTCCGAGGCCGCCACGGTGAGGCGAGGGGGGTCGCAGTCGATCACGAGATCGGGCGCGTCGAGCTCGGGGGCCATCGTGCGGCAGGCCTCGACCAGCAGCTCCTCGACACCGCGGTCCGTGCCGGCGGCCGGCGCGGAGAGCGGGACGACCGGCGGGTCGGCGGCGTGCGGCAGGGCTAGTTCCATGTCGGGCCTCCCAGGATCCGGCTGGCCGGTGGACCAGCTGCCCCCGGAGCAG
>WYBK01000046.1 GCA_011525905.1 Acidobacteriota bacterium | reverse complement strand
TCCCGCCGACTAGGTTCGGACCTGCAGGGGACCTGGTAGCGCGTACGGGATTCGCCATCCGCGAGCCATCACCGGCTCGCGCATCCGAATCCGTAGCTTCAGGTCGACTGGAAGGAGACGTGGTAGCGCGTACGGGATTCGCCATCTGCGAGCCATCACCGGCTCGCGGATCCGAATCCGTGCCTTCAGGTCGGCTGGAAGGAGACGTGGTAGCGCGTACGGGATTCGAACCCGTGTTACCGGCGTGAGAGGCCGGCGTCCTAGACCCCTAGACGAACGCGCCACGGGCCGGCGGAGACTAGCAAAGGCCCGGGGGCGGGTGCAATCGGCCGCCGGTCGCGCGCCACTGGCGGCCGCCGCGCGGCGGCTCAGCCGATCTGGCGGAAGACGATCTTGACGCCGTCCGGGTCGTGGGTCTCGAAGACCAGCGTGCCGTCCGGGTCGGGGCGCAGGCCGCCGGGGATGTTCTTGTCCCGGAAGATCAGCTCCTCGTAGGTCTGCTCGGCCGAGGCGACCAGCAGCACGATCGCGAGCTTGTGCGTCGGGCCCTGGTAGTCGAAGGCCTCGTCGCGCTCCACCTCGCCGCCGTGCGCGCGGCCGCGCACCTCGATGGCGCCGGTGCCCGCCTGGTAGAGGGCGCTGCGCCCGTTCTCGCGGTCCCAGGTCTGCAGGCGCGGTAGCGCCAGGGTCTCTCCGTAGAAACGGCAGGTGCGCTCGAAATCGCGCGCCTTGACCACCACACGGAACTGACGGATGTCCATGCCGGCGCTCTCCCTCGGGGCGGGCCCGCGCGACGACGGCGAGCCGGCGGAAGCTTCCCACAATCGCTGCGAGGCGTCGAGCGCGGGTGGTAGTGTTCGCCGCCGTGAGGCGCGCCCGCTCCGGCGCGCTCCTGCTCGCCGCGCTCCTCGCCACGGCCCCGGGGCGGGCTCAGGAAGCGCCCCCCGACCCCGAGAACCTGCCGGTCCTCGTCGCGACCGGCGTCGGCAGCTTCGTGGTCGACGCCGGCGCGCCCCTGTCGCTTCCCTGGGGGGAGACGGCGGCCGGTACGCTGGTCGCGCTCTCGCCGGTCGCCGCGCGGCTGGGCGGTCACCTCGAGGTCGGCCCGCTCGGCCAGCGCTGGACGGTGACGATCGGCGACAGCGAGTTCCTGCTCGCGCCGGCGAGCGCCGCGGCGATCGTCGGAACCGAGATCCTGCCCGTCTCCCAGCCCGCGCAGGAGCGCGAAGGGGACCTGCTGGTGCCGATCGATCTACTCGAGCGGCTCTTCGGCGCGACGCTCGGCGTCCGTTTCGCTTGGAGCGACGCCGAGCATCGGTTGACGGCGGTCCGGCCGACCTCGCGCGAGCTGCCGGTCGAGGCCGATCTGGTCCACCTCCAGGGCGTCTCGACCCTGGTGCTGCGCTTTCCCGAGCGGCCGCGCTACCGCGTCCGCCAGGAGGGCACGGTCTACGAAATCGTGCTCGCCGGCGACCGGCTCGTCCCCCCGCCGGCGCGGTCGCGCCCGCGCGATCCGCTGGTGCGCTCGCTCGACATCACCCCCGAGCGGGTTCGCATCGAGCTCGAGCCGGGGTGCGCCGCCGAGAGCTACACGCTCGCCGCCCCCTTCCGCATCGTGCTCGACGTCTTCCGGCGCGCCGACGCCGCGGGCGGCGAGGTCGGCGTCGATGCGCTCGCGGCGCGCAGCGCCCGGGCGCCCGGCGTGCGCACCGTGGTCATCGACCCGGGGCACGGCGGCAGCGAGACCGGGGCGATCGGTCCCGCCGGCACGCCGGAGAAGGAGCTGACGCTGCTGATCTCCCGCTCGCTCGCCGCCCGGCTGCGCGAGGAGCTGCGCGTCCAGGCGGTGCTGACCCGCGAGGAGGACGTCGACCTGGGGCTCGACGAGCGCTCGGCGCTCGCCAACCAGTACCGCGCCGACCTGTTCGTCTCGATCCACCTGAACTCGAGCGCGCGCGGCGGTGGCGCGCGCGGCGCCGAGACCTACATCCTGTCGCTGCAGGCGAGCGACCAACGGGCGGCCGACGCCGCGGCGCTCGAGAACTACGTCGGCGAGGGGGTCGCCGATCCGGGCAGCGAGCAGTTCGACCTGCAGCTGCTGCTCTGGGACCTGGCGCAGAGCCAGCACCTGGCCGCCAGCCAGCAGCTCGCCGCCCTCATCCAGGAGGAGCTCGATCGCCAGCTCGGCCTGCGCGACCGCGGCGTCAAGCAGGCCCCGTTCCGCGTCCTCATGGGAGCGGCGATGCCGGCGGTGCTGGTCGAGCTCGGCTTCATCTCCAGCCGCGACGAGGAGGCGCAGCTGCGCGAACCGGCCTACCGCGCCGAGCTGGTCGAGGCGCTGGTGCGCGCGATCGCCCGCTTCAAGGCGGGCCTCGAGGCGGGCGCGGGCGAGGCCGCGCGGTGAGCCGGCGCGCGGCGACCGCGCTGGTCGCCGTCTGCGCGGCGGTCCTGATCGGGGCGTTTCTGCTCTGGCGCCGGCCGGCGCCCGCGCCGCCGCCGGCCACGCCGAGCGGCGAGGCGCCGCGGCTCGCGGCGCCCGCGCTGCTGCCGTTTCGCGCTCGTCTCTGGTTGCCGAGCGCCGACGGTCGGCTCGCCGCCGCGGAGCTCGACCTCGTGAGCGAGGAGCGGCCGGAGGCGCGGGCCGCCGCCGCCCTCGGCGCGTTGCTCGCGCTGGCGCCGGAGCCGCCGCTGGCGCCGGTCTTCCCGGCGCCGGTCGCCGTGCACAAGGTGCTGCTCGGCGGCGACGGCCTGCTCTACGTCGACCTGCGGCCGGCCGACGGCGGCGCGCCCGCCGGCGCCGGCTCGACCGAGGAGCTGCAGCGCGTCTACGCCATCGTCCACACCGCGCTCGAGGCGGCGCCCGAGGTCCGGGGCGTGGTGCTGCTCTGGAACGGCGTGCAGCGGCGCTCGCTCGCCGGCCACGTCGACACCGCCCGGCCGCTCGGCCGCTTCGCGCCGATGGAGCCACGGTGAGCGACGCGCGGCCGATCGGCGTTTTCGACTCCGGCGTCGGCGGGCTCACCGTCGCCTCGGCGCTCGCCGCCCGGCTGCCGGCCGAGACGCTGCTCTACCTGGGCGACACCGCCCGGCTCCCCTACGGCACGAAGTCGGCCGCCACCGTCGAGCGCTACACCCAGGCCAACGTCGATTTCCTCGAGCGGCGGGGCGTCAAGGCGGTCGTCGTCGCCTGCAACACCGCCTCGGCGCTGGCGCTCGGCCGCCTGCGCTCGGCGCTGCCGGTCTGGGGGGTGATCGAGGCGGGCGCGGCCGAGGCGGCGGCGCGCAGCCGCGGGCGCGTCGGCGTGCTCGGCACCGAGGCCACCGTGCGCTCGGACGCTTACGGCCGCGCGCTGCGCCGCCTGCGCGCCGACCTCGAGGTCGAGTCGCTCGCCTGCCCCCTGTTCGTGCCGCTGGTCGAGGAGGGGTGGCTCGACGACCCGGTGACCGAGGCGGTGGCGCGCCGCTACGTCACGCCGCTGCTCGAGAGCGGCGTCGACACGCTGCTGCTCGGCTGCACGCACTACCCGCTGCTCGCGCCGCTGCTCGCGCGCCTGGCCGGCGACGGCGTCGCGCTGGTCGACGCCGCCACGGCGGTCGCCGAGCAGGTCGCGGGAGAGCTCGAGCGGAGGGGTCTCGCGGCGCGGACGAAGGCGGGCACGGACCACTTCTGCGTCACCGACGCCTCCGAGCGGGTCGAGCGGATCGCGCGCGAGTTCCTCGCGCGGCCGGTCGCGCTCGAGTTGGTCGACGTCGGCGGCGCACCGGAGGGAGCATGACCAGGAATTCGAGCGGCGAAGGCCCGGCGCGGGTCGGAGGACGCACGGCGGCGGCGCTGCGCCTCTTCGCGATCACGATCGACGTCGCCAAGTTCGCCGAGGGCTCGGCGCGGGTGGCGGCCGGAGACACGCTGGTGCACGTGACCGCCTCGGTCGAGGGGCGCGTCCCCGGCTTCCTGGCCGGCAGCGGCCGCGGCTGGCTGACGGCCGAGTACGCCATGCTGCCGCGCGCCACCGCGACGCGCAACACGCGCGAGGTGACCCAGGGGCGCCCCTCCGGCCGCACCGCCGAGATCCAGCGGCTGATCGGTCGGGCGCTGCGCGCGGCGGTCGACCTCGAAGCGCTCGGAGAGCGCACGTTGACGCTCGACTGCGACGTGCTGCAGGCCGACGCCGGGACGCGGACGGCGGCGATCACCGGCGCCTGGGTGGCGACCGTGCTCGCGCTCGCCAAGCTCTACCTCGAGGGGGACCTGGCGACCTGGCCGGTGGTCGATCAGGTCGCTGCGGTTTCGGTCGGCATCGTCGGCGGCGTGCCGCTGCTCGACCTCGACTACCTCGAGGATCAGGACGCCGAGGTCGACATGAACGTCGTCGCCACCGTCGGCGGGCGGCTGATCGAGATCCAGGGGACCGGCGAGCGGCGCAGCTTCGAGCGCGCCGAGCTCGACCGGCTGGTCGACCTGGCGCTCGCCGGCATCGCCGAGCTCGGCCGGCACCAGCAGGCGGCCGTCGCCGAGCGGCTCGCCCTCGTCGAGGAGGTCGCGGCCCGCGGCCGGCGTCGGCCGGCCGCGCCGAAGGACGAGCGGCGCCTCTGGGGCGGGCCCGGCGGGCCCGCCCGCGACCCTTCGGCGCCGCGCTAGGTCAGGAGACGGTGCCCTTGAGCTGCACCACGTAGACCGGCTGCGCTTTGCTCGAGGTCCGGATGCGGACCGTGGTGTCGAGCGGCCCCTTGGCGACCCCCGGGGTGAGCGAGACGGTGATCTTGAAGCGCCGTCCCGCCTCGGTCGCCTCGGCCTTCGCCTCGACTCCGGGCGCGCCGGCGTCGATCCCCTCGATGGTGATCGCGTCCTCGCCGAAGTTGACGAGCGTCAGCGCGACCTCGCGCGGACCGGCGCCGGCCTCGACCGCGCCGAAGTCGGCGACCTGCGGCGTGACGTGCAGCAGCGGCCGGACGAAGCCGGAGATCGGGACGCGGACCTCGGGCTGCTTCGGGTGGTCGGTCTTGATCACCAGGAACTCGCGCAGCGGGCCGACGGCGGCGTCGGGCTGGATCGCCATCTCGACCCGCCACTGCCGCCCCTTGCCCTCGGGCTTGCGCTCGGCCTCGGTTGCCTCACGGACGCTCGCGTGGATGAAGGGATAGGGGGAGTCGACCGAGAGCACCCGGAAGTCCTGTCCGTCGAGCGGCCAGAGCGTCTGCGCGACGGTGCCCGGGTCGAGGGTCTGGACGTAGATGTAGCGGGCGTAGCCGGGGAAGACGGCGATGTGCGGCTCGATCTTGGCCTTGATCGTCAGGGTCAGGCGCGGGTTGGTCGGGTCGTTCGAGGTGACCGTGATCGTCTTGGCGACCGGTCCCTGGAAGTCGGAGGTGTCGAGCTCGGCGTGGATCTTCCCCTTGCCCCCGGGCGCGACTTTCGCGTCGAAGGAGGCGACGGTGCAGCCGCAGGCGGGGTGCACGCCGGTGATCTCGAGCTCTGCCTCGCCCTGGTTCTCGACCACGAAGTCGGCCTTGACCGTCTCCCCCTTGGAGACGTCGCCGGCGTCGTGGATCGGCTCGGCGACCACCAGCTTCGGGGCCGGTCCGACCGGGGCGGCCGGCGCGGTGGCCGCGGGAGTGGGCGCCTGAGCCAACGCTACGGTCGCCGCGAGAATGCCGAGGCCTTGCGCCAAAATGGCCCGGCGGGTCCGCCTGAGAGAGCCCTGCAGCATGGTGTCTCCTTCCTCTTGCTTCGGTAGCAGTCCGCGGGGTTCGTCCGAGAGGGTTCGGGTGGCGCGATGCTATAGTCGCTCGCCTCGCGCTCGCGAGGTTTCGTGCCCGGAATCTCCCCCCTGCACATTCACCTGATCGCCATCGGCGGCACGGGAATGGCTCCGCTCGCCTGCCTCTTGCAAGGGGAGGGCCACTTCGTGACCGGCTCCGACGGGCCGCTCTACCCGCCGATGAGCACCCTGCTCGCCGAGGCCGGCATCCGGCCGCGGGTCGGCTTCGACCCGCGCCACCTCGACCCGCGCCCCGACCTGGTGGTGGTCGGCAACGCCGTCCCCCGGTCGAACCCCGAGGCCGTCGCGGCCGAGCGGCTCGGTCTGCCCCGCCTGTCGATGCCCGAGGCGCTCGCCCGGTTCTTCCTGGCCGACCGCCGGCCCCTGGTGATCGCGGGGACCCACGGCAAGACCACCACGACCTCGATGGCGGCCTGGGTCTGGAGCGCTTGCGGGAGAGATCCCGGGTTCCTGATCGGCGGCGTGCCGGTCGATCTCGGCACGAGCTTTCGGCGCGGGGGCGGCGAGCGCTTCGTGATCGAGGGCGACGAGTACAACGCCGCTTACTTCGACCGGGGTGCGAAGTTCCTCCATTACCGGCCGGAGACGCTGATCCTGACCTCGGTCGAGCACGACCACGTCGACCTCTATCCG
>WYBK01000320.1 GCA_011525905.1 Acidobacteriota bacterium | reverse complement strand
TGCCGAACGGCTTGTGATCGGCGATGCGCACTCCGGCGAGGGTGATCGCGCCCATCTCGCAGTCGATCGGCTCGTCGGGTCGCACCAGGCCGAGCTCGAGCGCGGCGGCCGCGGTGATCACCTTGAAGGTCGAGCCCGGCTCGTAGGCGTCGGCCACCGGGCGCAGGCGCCAGGACTCCGGACCGGCGCCGGCGAACTGGTTGGGGTCGAAAGTCGGGTAGGAGGCAAGCGCCAGCAGGGCGCCGCTCTCCGGGTCCATCAGCACGACGCTGCCGCTCAGCGCCCGGCGCTCGGTGACCACCGCCGCGAGCTCGCGCTCGGCGATGCCCTGCAGCGCCGCGTCGAGCGTCAACACGAGGTCCTGGCCGGGCTCCGGCGCCGCCGCGGGGAGATCGGGCGGCAGCGCCATGCCCGCCTTGGCGTCGCGCAGGACCGTGCGCCGGCCGGCGCGCCCGGCGACCACCGCGTCGTAGCGCGCCTCGAGGCCGGCGAGCCCCTGATTGTCGGTGCCGACGTAGCCGAGCACCTGCGCCGCGGTCTCGCGCAGCGGGTAGTAGCGCTTGGACTCCTCGAGGAAGTAGACGCCGGGCAGCGCGAGCTCGCGCACCGCGCGCGCCTTGGGCGGATCGAGCTTGCGCGCCACCCAGACGAACTCGCGGTCGCGCCCCAGCTGGCGCTCGAGCCGAGTGGCGTCGCCGCCCAGCACGCGCGCCAGCGCCGCGGCCGTCGCGCGCGCGTCGCCGATCTCGCGCGGCACGGCGAACGCCGACTCGACCTCGACCGAGACCGCCAGCTCGCGACCGCGCGCGTCGAAGACGGTGCCACGCGGCGGGTCGAGCTCGATCACCCGCTGCTGCTGGCGCT
This sequence comes from Acidobacteriota bacterium, assembly GCA_011525905.1. GTDB lineage: Bacteria > Acidobacteriota > Thermoanaerobaculia > Multivoradales > JAGPDF01 > JACTMI01. The sequence goes on along the minus strand of WYBK01000320.1, from coordinate 4,039 downwards.
CGGCGCGGCGCGCGAACTCGTCGTGGCGCGCGACCTGGAGGTCGTAGAGGCGGGCGCCGATCGCGCCCGCCCAGAGCGCGAAGACCCCGACCAGCAACGCGATCCGGCTCTTCACCGCGTCTCCTCGAGGAAGAGCACCTGCTCGACGTCGGGCTCGGCGAGGCCGAGCTCGCGACGGGCGCGTTCGGCGATACGCCGCGGCTGCGCGAGGTGCGCCGCCTCGAGCCGCAGCTGCCGCTCGACCTGCTCGAGCCGGTGCACCCGCCGCTCGAGCTCCTCGGTGCGGTAGCCGGTGCGCAACGTCTCGAGCTGCAGCCAGGTGTAGAGCAGCAACCCCGCGCCGAGCGGCAGCACGGCCGCCAGCACGAGCAGCAGCTCGCGCAGGCGCCGCCGATCCCGTTCGCGGACGAGATAGGCGTTGACGACCGGCCGCCGGACGGCGTAGGCGGAAGGCAAGGGAGTCAGAGCCTCCGCGCGGCGCGCAGGCGCGCCGACCGGGAGCGGGGGTTGCTCTCGACCTCCGGCGCCGACGGACGCACCGGCTTCTTGGTCAGCACTTCGAGCAAGCGGGTCTCGGCGCGCGGCCGGCCGGTGACCGGATCGACCTCGCCGCGCGCCAGGTCGCGCAGGCGGTTCTTGACGATCCGGTCCTCGAGCGAGTGGTAGGAGATGATCACCAGTCGGCCTTCGCGGTCGAGCAGCCGCACCGCCTGGTCGAGCAGCTCGTCGACCGCCTCGAGCTCCTCGTTGACCGCGATGCGCAGCGCCTGGAAGACGCGCGTCGCCGGGTCGATGCGCTCGTCGCGGTGCTTCGGCCGCTTGGCGCCGCGCACCACCTCGGCGAGCGCGTCGGTCGTGGCGATCGGACGCTCCTGTCGTGCCGCGGCGACCGCGCGGGCCACCCGCCGCGCCTCGGGCTCCTCTCCGTACTCGCGAAAGATCTTCTCCAATTCCGCCTCCGTCGACTCTTCGATCAGTTGCGCAGCCGTCCTGCCGCTCCCACCCATGCGCATGTCGAGCGGCCCCTCCTGCCGAAAGCTGAATCCGCGCTCCCCCCGGTCGAGCTGCAGGGAAGAAACGCCGAGATCGGCGAGCAGGCCGGCGAACGGCGCGCGGTCGCCCGCCAGGCGCTCGAGCTCGCGGAAGTCGCCGGCGCGGATCTCGACGCGCCCGCCGAAGCGCGCCAGCCGCTCGCCCGCCAGGGCGCGCGCCTCGGGGTCGCGATCGAGCCCGAGCAGACGGGCGGCCGGCGCCGCGTCGAGCAGCGCCTCGGCGTGTCCGCCCAACCCGAGCGTCGCGTCGACGAAGAGGCCGCCGCGCTCGGGAGCGAGCAGCGCGAGCGTCTCGGCCAGCAGGACCGGAACGTGGCGAAGGGGAGCGGCTCGCGCATCCAACGACGCCTCGGCCCTAGATCCCGCGCTCGGCGAGCGCCGCGAAGTCGTCGTCGGTGAAGGGCGCTTCGGCCAGTCGGCGCTCGAAGCGCTCGCGGTTCCAGATCACCAGGTGGTCGAGGCGCGCCGAGACCACCACCTCGCCGGTGATCGTCGCGGCGCCGCGCAGGATCGCCGGGATGAGCACGCGTCCCTGGCCGTCGCAGCGGGCCTGCGCGCCGTAGTAGGAGACGCGCTCGAGGTAGCGATCCTTCACCCGGTCGGTCGCCGGCAGCGCCGAGAGGCGCGCCTCGATCTCCTCCCAGACCGGCAGCGGGTAGACGAGCGCGTGCTCGCCGGTCACCGAGGTCACGAACAGGTCGACGCCGTAGCGCTCCTCGATCGCGCGGCGGAACTCCGTCGGGATCTTCAGACGCCCCTTGTCGTCGATGGTCGCCGTCGTGCTGCCGCGAAACATCTCCCCGCTCCACGGTTCGGTGGAAAGCGAGACGAATGTACACGGCGGATCCACTTTTGTCCATTTTTTTCCACCATCTCCACGGACTCGCGACGCCGTCGGGCACGCGTGCCGACGAGCGCGGCGTAGATGAAGCGGAAAACTCTCGCCGCCGGGAGGCGGCGGCCGCGCTCAGGGCGCGGCGGGCGGGGGCGCAGTCGCCGCGGGCTGGGACGCGGGGGCGAGCGGGGCCGGCTCGGCGGCGGGTGGCGGGGCTTCGCCGGCGCGCGCCGGGGCGAAGCTGCCGAGGGCGCCGGCGGCTTCCGGGTTCTCCGGCAGCGCCGTGCGGTAGCCGACCGCCTCCTCGGGGAGGTTCTCGACCACGTAGGCCTTGCGCTCGAGGTCGGCGAGCAGCTCGCGGGTCTTCTCCTCGAAGAGGCGGCGCGACTCCTCCACCCGCAGCGTCTCCTTGACCTCGTCGAAGGGCCGCGTGCCGGCGGGCCGGACCTCGCGCACGACGAGCAGGTGGACGCCGGCGCGCGCCTCGACCGGCTCGGAGACGGCGCCCGGCTCGAGCGCCTGCACCACCCGGTCGAGCTCCGGCGCCAGCTCCCCGGCGACCACCCAGCCGAGATCGATCGGCCCGGCGACCACGTCGGCGCCGACCCGCTCGGCGACCGCCGCCATCGACTCGCCCCCTTCGAGCGCGCGCCGCAGGTCCTCGGCGATCACCCGCCGCTGGCCGGCGTCGGGCGCCGCGCTCTCGACGACCACCAACTCCTCGACGCGCCGCCGCGCGGGCGTGCGGAAACGCTCGGCCTGGTCGCGGTAGAGGCGCAGCAGGACGTCGTCCTCGACGGTCACCTTCGCCTGGACCTCGCGCTGCATCACCTCGTTGAAGGCGATGTTCTGCTTCATCCGCTGCCGGTAGGACTCGCGCGTCAGACCGTTCTCGGCCAGCGCGCGCTCGAACTCCGCCGCCGAGTCGATGCCCATCCGCTCGCGGGTCGAGTCGATCGCGGCGTCGAGCTGGGAGGGCGTCGGATCGATGCGCAGCTGGCGGGCGCGAGAGAGCACGAGCGCCTCGTCGAACAGCTCGCGCAGCGCCGCGCGGCCGGCCTCGGTCGCCAGGCGCCGGCGCTCCTCGGTGGTCAGCCCCTCGGCCGCGGCGATCGACTCGAGCCGCATCTCGCGCCGCTCGCGGTACTCGCGCAGCGTCACGATCTCGTCGTTGACACGCAAGACGACGCGGTCGACCAGCTCGGCGCCCCGCGCGGGCAGGGCGGCGAGCGCGACCGAGGCGGCGGAGAGCAGCAGCAGACTAGCGCGGATCATAGGGCCTCGCGACGGGGAACTCCCCCCGATAGCTGAAGGGGAGGTTGCGATAGTACACCTCGACCGGATAGCGACCGCGCGCCTCGCCGACCCGGCGCGCGAGCGCCGCGTCCGCCCGGCGCGACGCCAGCTCGCGCTCGAGCAGCGGCCGGGCCTCTTCGAACGAGGGCGTTGCCGCCGGCAGCCGGCGCACCACCTGGAAGACCAGGTAGCCGTACTCCGCCTCGAAGACCTGCGACACGCCCCCCTCCGGCAGGCGGAAGAGCGCCTCGGCGAAGGCCGGCGGCAGGTCGTCGCGCGCCAGCGCCCCCTGCTCGCCGCTCGCCGCGCTGCCCGCCTCGTCGTCGAGCGTGGCGAGCACCCGTTCGAAGGGGGCGCCGGCGGCGAGCTCGCGCCGCGCCCGCTCGGCCGAGGCGCGCTGCTCGGCGACCAGCTGGCGCAGCTCGAGCCGCTCGGGCCGCGCCAGCTCCGCGCGCCGCGCTTCGTAAACCGCGACGAGCTCCGCTTCCCCTGGCGGATCGGCCGGCTCGGCCGCGAGCAGCGCCTCCACCGCGTCGCCGCGCCGCGCGCCCGGCGCGGCGTGGCCGGTGTCGACCGCCAGCCGCACCAGCAGCGTCTCGATCAGGTACTGGTCGAGCAGCCGCGACAGGGCCTCGCTCGACAGCGCGCCGCTCGATTCGCCCGACTGCTCGCGCACGAACGCCTCGATCTCGCCGTAGCGCACGTCGACGCCGGCGACCCGGGCCGCGACGTCCGGACCGGGCAGCGGCGCCCGTTCGCCGCAGGCCGCGAGCGCCGCGGCCAGGGCGAGCGGCCCGGCGAGCGCGAGCTCCCGCCACCGCCGCCTCACGCCGCCACCTCGTCGAGCGCCGCGCGC
>WYBK01000045.1 GCA_011525905.1 Acidobacteriota bacterium | reverse complement strand
GCCGCTCGCCGCGGACGTCTACGAGGTCGGCCCGGGGCGGCCGTTCGACCAGCTCACGGACGTCGCGCCGCTGGTCGGGCCCGGTGACTTGGTGCTGGTCGACGGCGGGGCGACCTATCAGCCGGTCCTGTTCGCCAACGACGGCACCGCCGCCGAGCCGATCGTGGTGCGCGGGCTGCGCGACGCGACGGGCGAGCGGCCGCTGCTCGCCGGCGGCACCAACACGATCGAGATCCAGTCGGACCACTTCGTGCTCGAGGGGTTCGAGGTCACCGGCGGCAGCTTCCGCTGCGTCTACCACCACGCCGACGAGGTCGTCTTGCGCGACCTCTACGTCCACGACTGCCCGGCGCACGGCATCCTGTCGGCCGACGAGGACTCCGGCTCGCTGACCCTCGAGCACAGCGAGATCGCCTACGCGGGCAACGGCTCCTCGCAGCACGCGCTCTACATCACTTCGGACCAGAACGCCCATCCCGGCTCGGTCTTCCGGATGCGCGGCTGCTACGTCCACGACGGCACGGGAGGCAACCTGCTCAAGAGCCGGGCCGAGAGGAACGAGATCTACTTCAACTGGTTCGAGGGGGCGCAGTACCACCTGCTCGAGCTGATCGGTCCGGACGAGGACGCGGTGACGCCGCCGCCCGGCATCCGCGAGGACTCCGACGTCGTCGGCAACGTCCTCGTCCACAAGGCCTACGACCCACCCGGGCCGCAGGGGCCGTTCAACGGCGAGTTCTACTTCGTGCGCGCGGGCTCCGACATCCGCTGCGACGAGGACGGCCACAACTCGACGCGCGGCCGCTACCGCTTCGCCCACAACACTTTCGTGCGCACCACGGACTCGAACGGCTCGCGGGTCTTTCGCCCCTTCGGCTACCTGCAGACGCTCGAGATGCACGGCAACGTCTTCTGGAGCGCGGCCGAAGGCGCCCTGGGGCTGGTGCGCGAGGACGACGGCGAGCGCTGCTGGACCGACGGCGAGCAGATCCTCGGCACGGCCAACTGGGTCGAGAGCGGGACGTCGCCGATCCCGGCCGGGTGGAGCGGCACGCTCAGCGGCGCCGCGCCCGGCTTTGCCGGCGCCGGCGCGCTCGACTTCCGCCCGGCTGCGGGCAGCCCGCTGCTCGACGCGGTCGCCGCTGCGCCGCCGACGATCGTCGCCTTCCCCTTCCCGAACGGTCTCTGGCCGCCGACCGCGGAGGCTTCCCGCCTCCTGCTCGCCGGCGACCCCGCCTGGCCGCGCGCCGACGACGGCGCCTTCGACGTCGGCGCCCTCGAGCGCCCCGCGCCGATCTTCGTCGACGGCTTCGAGAGCCAGGCGACCGACCGCTGGTCGGCGGCCGCTCCTTAGACGAGCCCCCGCGCGAGCGCCTCGGCGCCGTCGCGCTGCCACTTCGCCAGCGTCTCGGCGAAGGCGGCCTCGGTCGTCGCGGCCAGCGCGTGCTCGCCGGCCGGCGAGGTCGCGGTCAGGCGGTAGCGGACCTCGACGCGAGTGCCGCCCTCTTCGGTCGCCGCACAGACCACGTGGACGGTGCCCAGGCGGTTGCCCGGGGTGATGCGCACGTAGTCGGCCACCCCGCGCTCGCGGTCGAGGGCGAGGACGAGCCAGAGCGTCTCCTCGCCCGTGGCCGCGGTCCGGAAGACCGCGCCGGCCAGGTCGGTCCGGCCCTCCGGGGCGTGGAGCGGCTCGGGCGCCCAACCGGCGACCCAGGCGCGCTCTCCCTCGGGGGTGAAGAGCTCGAAGGCCCGCTCGCGCGGGAAGGGGAGGACGTAGGAACCACCGCGTTCGATGTGCATCTCGATCTCCGTTTCCAGACGAGCCCCGCCCCCGCGTCCGGTTGCGAGGTCGGATCGACCGCTTCCGGACCAAAAGCAGAAGCGCCGGCGAGATTCGCCGGCGCTTCGGGAACGGTCCGGGTCGGGACCGGGGCTCTAGGGGTTTGGCTGGGAGGCAGGGACTCGAACCCCGATTCTGCGGTCCAGAGCCGCATGTCCTACCATTGAACGACCTCCCAACAACCGGGAAAACCTACCGAAATCGGCCCTCCGGGTCAAATCGCGCCGCGTCGCGCGCGGGCGAGGTCGAAGCGATCGAGGTTCATGACCTTCACCCAAGCGGCGACGAAGTCGCGCACGAAGTGCTCCCGCGCGTCGTCCGAGGCGTAGACCTCGGCGAGGGCCCGCAGCTCCGAGTTCGAGCCGAAGACCAGATCGACACGGGTGCCGGTCCAGCGGATCCGGCCCGACGCGCGATCGCGCCCCTCGAAGACCCCGGCGGTCGCCGACGGCTGCCACTCGGTCGCCATGTCGAGGAGGTTGACGAAGAAGTCGTTGGTGAGCGCGCCCGGCCGGTCCGTGAAGACGCCGTGCGCGGCGCCGCCATGGTTGGCGCCGAGGACGCGGAGACCGCCGACGAGCACCGTCATCTCCGGTGCGGTCAGCGTCAGCAGCTGCGCCCGGTCGACCAGCAGGTGCTCGGCCGGGCGGGTGAAGCCGTCGGCGAGGAAGTTGCGGAAGCCGTCCGCCACGAGCTCGAGGGGAGCGAAGGCCTCGACGTCGGTCTGCTCCTGGCTGGCGTCGGTGCGCCCCGGCGCGAAGGGGACTTCGACGTCGAAGCCGGCGTCCTTTGCCGCCTTCTCGACCGCGGCGCAGCCGCCGAGGACGATCAGATCGGCGAGCGAGACCCGCATGCCGCCCGGCTCGGCGGCGTTGAACTCGCTCTGGATCTTCTCGAGGGCGGCGAGCACCTTCGCGAGCCGGGCCGGCTGGTTCACCGCCCAGTCCTTCTGGGGCGCCAACCGGATGCGGGCGCCGTTGGCGCCGCCGCGCTTGTCGCTCGCGCGGAAGCTCGACGCCGCGGCCCACGCCGTCGAGACGAGCTCGGCGATCGACGAACCGGAGGCGAGCAGCTTCGCTTTGAGCATCGCGATCTCGGCCGGGCCGACGAGCTCGTGGTCGACCGCCGGGACGGGGTCCTGCCAGATCAGCTCCTCCTGCGGGACCTCCGGGCCCAGGTAGCGCGACACCGGACCCAGGTCGCGGTGGGTCAGCTTGAACCAGGCGCGCGCGAAGGCGTCGGCGAACGCCTCGGGGTCCTGGTGGAATCGGCGCGAGATCTTCTCGTAGGCCGGGTCCATGCGCATCGACATGTCCGCCGTCGTCATGATCGGCGGCTGCTTCTTCGACGGGTCGTCCGGGTGATGGGCGTCGGGCACCAAGTCCTTCTCGGCGACGTCCTTCGCGACCCACTGCCAGGCGCCGCCCGGCCCCTTGACGCACTCCCACTCGTAGCCGAAGAGCATGTCGAAGTAGCCGTTGTCCCACTTCGTCGGATTCGGCGTCCACGCGCCCTCGATACCGCTCGTGATGCTGTCGCCGCCGACACCGCTGCCGTAGGAGCTCCTCCAGCCGAGCCCCTGCTGCTCGATCGGCGCACCCTCGGGCTCGCGGCCGACGTGGTCGGGCGTCGGCGCGGCGCCGTGGCACTTGCCGAAGGTGTGGCCGCCCGCCGTGAGGGCGACCGTCTCCTCGTCGTTCATCGCCATGCGCTTGAAGGTCTCGCGCACGTCGCGGCCCGAGGCGACCGGGTCCGGCACGCCGTTGGGCCCTTCCGGGTTGACGTAGATGAGACCCATTTGGACGGCGCCGTAGGGGTTCTCGAGCACCCGGTCGCCGCTGTAGCGCGCGTCGCCGAGCCACTCGGCCTCGGTCCCCCAGTCGATGTCCTCCTCCGGCTCCCAGACGTCCGCGCGTCCACCGGCGAAGCCGAAGGTCTCGAAGCCCATCGATTCGAGCGCGCAGTTGCCGGCGAGGATCATCAGATCGGCCCAGGAGATCTTGCGGCCGTACTTGCGCTTGATCGGCCAGAGCAGCCGGCGCGCCTTGTCGAGGTTGGCGTTGTCGGGCCAGCTGTTGAGCGGCGCGAATCGCTGCGTGCCCGACGAGGCGCCGCCGCGCCCGTCGTGGATGCGATAGGTGCCGGCGCTGTGCCAGGCCATGCGGATGAACAGGCCGCCGTAGTGACCCCAGTCGGCCGGCCACCACGCCTGCGAGTCGGTCATCAGGCGGTGGAGGTCCTTCTTCACCGCCGCCAGATCGAGGCTCTCGAACTCCTTGGCGTAGTCGAAGCCCTCGCCCATCGGGTCGACCAGGGGGGAGTTCTGGTGCAGGACCTTGAGATTCAGTTGATCGGGCCACCAATCGCGGTTGGTACGGGGGCGCATCGCGCCGTGGGCGGGACAGCCGCCCGCGACCGGGCGCTTCTGGGTCTCGTCCGACATCGTGTTCTCCTTCCGGTTGACTCGTTGCGAGGTGAGGCGGGCTCACTCCCCGGCAGGCGGCGTACTCGGCGCGGCGCAGTCGGGGCACCGGCCCCAATACACCACTTCGGCTTCGTCGACGACATACCCCGCGGAGGTGGCGGGGGTGAGGCAGGGCGCGGCGCCGACGGCGCAGTCGACGTCGACCGTCCGGCCACAGATCCGGCAGATCAGGTGGTGATGGTTGTCGCCCACCCGGTCCTCGTAGCGCGCCGGCGAGCCGGGGGGCTGGATGCGCCGGAGCAATCCCTTCTCGGAGAGCAGGCCGAGCGCGTCGTAGACGGCTTGCCGGGAGATCGCCCCGATCCGGGCGCGCACCGCCTCGGCGACGTCCTCCGCCGTCGCGTGCGGCCGCTCGGCGACCGCGGCGAGCACCGCCAGACGCTGCGCCGTGACTTGGACGCCATGCCTGCGGAGGAGCTGGGCCGCTTCGGGTCGCATTCTCCAAGTCTCTGTCCAATTCTGGATTGTGTCAAGAATCCAGCAGACAGTCCTCGCCGGCGTTCCTCCGGGCTCAGTGGCCCCCAAAAGAGGGAAAGAGGTGCCAGCCGATTGGCGGATTGGCGGTTCGGGGCCGGCAGGTCACGCGAGGGCTCCACGCCCCTCGGAGCTTGGCGCGGGCTACTCGGCTCCTTGCTGCCGCTGGACTCTGGCCCAGGTGTCGCGCAGGGTCGCGGTGCGGTTGAAGACGGGGCGGCCGGGGGCATGGTCGGTCTCGTCGGCGACGAAGTAGCCGATGCGCTCGAACTGGACGCGTTCGCCGGGCGTCGCCGCGGCGAGCGCGGGCTCGAGCTTGCACCCGGTCCTGACCTCGAGCGACGCGGGATTGAGCGCCGAGAGGAAGTCGGCGCCCGCCTCGACCGCTTCGGGGTCCTCGCGATCGAAGAGGTGGTCGTAGAGGCGGACCTCGGCGTCGACCGCGTCGGCGGCGTTCACCCAGTGGATCGTCCCCTTCACTTTGCGGCCGTCGGGCGTGCCGCCGCCGCGCGTCGCCGCGTCGTGCGTGCAGCGCAGCTCGATCACCTCGCCCGCGGCGTTCTTGACCACCTCGTCGCAGCGGACGACGTACCCCCAGCGCAGGCGCACCTCGCGCCCGGGGGCGAGCCGGAAGAACTTCTTCGGCGGGTCCTCCAGGAAGTCGTCGCGCTCGATCCAGAGCTCGCGGCCGAAGCGCACGGTACGGGTTCCGGCCGACGGGTCCTCGGGGTTGTTGACCGCCTCGAGCTCCTCGGACTTCCCCTCGGGCCAATCGACCAGCGTGACCTTGAGCGGATCGAGGACCGCCATGCGCCGGAGGGCGACCCGATTGAGCTCCTCGCGCACGCAGTGCTCGAGCAGCGCGAACTCGACCGTCGACTCCTGCTTGGTGACGCCGATGCGGTCGCAGAAGTCGCGGATCGCCGCCGGCGGGTAGCCGCGGCGCCGCAGACCCGCGATCGTCGGCAGGCGCGGATCGTCCCAGCCGGAGACGTGCCCCTCCTCCACGAGACGGAGGAGCTTGCGCTTCGACATCACGGTGTGGGAGATGTTCAGGCGCGCGAACTCGATCTGGCGCGGCGGGAAGATGCCGAGCTCGGCGACGAACCAGTCGTAGAGCGGGCGGTGGTCCTCGAACTCGAGCGTGCAGATCGAGTGGGTGATCCGCTCGATCGAGTCGCTCTGGCCGTGCGCCCAGTCGTACATCGGGTAGATCGACCAGGCGTCGCCCGTGCGGTGGTGGCGCGCGTGCAGGATCCGGTACATCACCGGGTCGCGCAGGTTCAAGTTGCCCGAGGCCATGTCGATCTTGGCGCGCAGCGTGCGCGCGCCGTCGGGGAACTCGCCCGCGCGCATCCGGCGCAGCAGATCGAGGTTCTCCGCGACGCTGCGGTCCCGGTAGGGGCTCTCGCGCCCCGGCTCGGTCAAGGAGCCGCGGTGCTCGCGCACCTGCTCGGCCGTGAGATCGCAGACGAACGCCTTTCCTTTCTCGACCAGCCGCTCGGCCCACTCGTAGAGCTGCTCGAAGTAGTCCGAGGCGTAGTACTCGCGCTCCTGCCAGTCGAAACCGAGCCAGGCGACGTCGCGCTTGATCGCCTGAACGTACTCGTCCTCTTCCTTGGTCGGGTTGGTGTCGTCGAAGCGCAGGTTGCAGGCGCCGCCGTACTGCTCGGCGAGCCCGAAGTTCAGGCAGATCGACTTGGCGTGGCCGATGTGCAGGTAGCCGTTCGGCTCGGGCGGGAAGCGGGTCTGGATGCGGGCGTGCTTCCCCTCGGCGAGGTCGGCTTCGACGATGTCGGAGATGAAGTGCTTGGCCATGGTCGCGGCGCCCGCCGAGGCGGGCGATCTCACCCGGCCGAGGCGAGCGCGAGCGCGCGGTCGATCCTCGCGAGCGTCGCCTCGCGGCCGAGGATCGAGAGGATATCGAAGAGGCCGAAGCCGACCGCCTTGCCGGTCACGGCGACCCGGACGGCGTGGACGATCGCGCCGAGGGCGAGGCCGCGCGCCGCGACGAAGCTCTGAAAGGAAACTTCCAACGAAGGGGGCGTGAATTCGGGCGCCGAAGCGAGCGCATCGCGGATCGCCCGCAGCAGCTCGGTCGCGCCGTTCGGCTTGCGGATGCGCTTCTCGAAGGCTTTCTCGTCGTATTCGAGAGAGTCGTCGGGCACGAAGAACTCTTCGTAGTCGAGGACATCGCCCGCTACCTTGATGCGGTCGCCCGCGGCCGCGACGATGGCGAGCACCTTGGCGCGCAGCGACGGCGTCGCGGGCGTGGTCACCCAGCCCGCCTGCTCGACGAACGGGAGACAGAGCGCGAAGCGCTCGTCGATCGAGAGCGCCTGCATGTAGCGCTCCTGGAACGAGAGGAGCTTGTCGGGGTCGAAGCTCGCCGGGCTCTTGTTCACCCCGTCGAGCGAGAAGTGGGCGATGCGCTCCTCGCCCGAGAGGATCTCGGTCTCACTGTCGAGCGACCAGCCGAGGAGCATCAGGTAGTTGAGCAGCGCGTCGGGAAGGAACCCGGAGATCCGGTAGAAGTCGACGATCACCGGGTTGAAGGTGTCGGCCGCGGCCTCGCGCCCGAGCTTCGCGGCGATCGTGCGCCCGCGCTCGTAGAGCCCGGCGAACTGGGGGTTCTTCAGGTACTTGTCGAGCTTGCGCTTCGACAGCTTCACCTTGCTCCCCGGCTCGGCGACCACCGGCAGGTGGGCGAGCACCGGCGGCTCGACGCCGAGCCCCCGCCAGATCCAGATCTGCCGCGGCGTGTTCGACAGGTGCTCCTCGGCGCGCACCACGTGGGTGATGCCCATCTCGACGTCGTCGACCACGCTCGCCAAGTGGTAGAGGCAGCTGCCGTCGGCGCGCTGCACGACGTGGTCGGCCTCGCTCGCCCATTCGACCTCGACCTCGCCCTTGACGGCGTCGACGAACCGGCAGCTGCCTTCGCGCGGCATCGCCAGGCGGACGACCGAGGTGCGCCCCTCGGCCTCGAAGCGGGCGCGCTCCTCGGCCGTGCGCGCGGCCCACCGACGGCTGGCGTGGTACGGGCGCCGAGCCGCCTCGGCCTCGGCGCGCTCGGCCTGGATCTCCTCGGGGCGCGCGTAGTCGCGGTAGGCGGATCCGCGCTCGAGCAGCGTCTCGACCGCGCGCTGGTAGATCGCGAGCCGTTGCGACTGGAAGTAGGGGCCGCGCGCGCCGCCGACGCCGGGGCCCTCGTCCCAGTCGAGGCCGAGCCAGCGGAACCCCTCGAGGATCGGCTCGAGCGCGTCGTCGAGGTTGCGCTGAGCGTCGGTGTCGTCGACGCGCAGGACGAAGGCGCCGCCGTGCCGCCGGGCGAGCAGCCAGTTGAACAGCGCCGTGCGCACGCCGCCGATGTGCAGGTAGCCGGTCGGCGACGGGGCGAAGCGGACGCGGACGCCAGCGCCCGCAGCGTGGTCGTTCATGGTGTCGGGAGAGTTGGCCTGGAGGCGATATCGGAACGGCCGTTCGCGGCGGGGGGAGGACCGCCCCCGGTCCCCCCGTCGCTCGGCGGCGACTTCAGATCGAACTTGGCGGTGAGGGAGGGATTCGAACCCTCGATACAGGGTTTAGCCCCGTATGACGGTTTAGCAAACCGTTGCCTTCAGCCACTCGGCCACCTCACCGCGGCGAAACGCGGGGCAGGATCTTACGGGCCGGGCGCCGGCCGAGTCAAAGACCGCGGCCCGCGTCACCGTGGGGTATCCTGCCCGGGCGCCGCGCCGCGCGGCCCCCGAGGACAGGACGAAGGCTTTCGATGACCGCGATCTCCCGAGAGACCGATCTGCTCGCGATCCAGACCGTCCGCTGCCTGGCCATCGACATGGTCGAGGCGGCGCGCTCGGGGCATCCGGGCGCTCCCCTGGGCCTGGCGCCGCTCGCCTGCCGGCTCTTCACCCGCCAGCTGCGCTTCGACCCGGCCGACCCGGCCTGGCCCGACCGCGACCGCTTCGTGCTCTCCTGCGGCCACGCCTCGGCGCTGCTCTACGCGCTGCTCCACCTCGCCGGCTACGACCTGCCGCTCGAGCAGCTGCGGCGCTTCCGGCAACTCGGCTCGCGCACCCCCGGCCATCCCGAGCACGGGCACACCCCGGGGGTCGAGACGACGACCGGTCCGCTCGGCCAGGGGCTCGCCAACGCCGTCGGCATGGCGCTCGCGCGCCGCCAACTGGCCGCGCGCTTCGACCGGCCGGGGCACGCGCTCTTCACCCACCGCGTCTGGGCGCTCGCCTCCGACGGCGATCTGATGGAAGGGGTGGCCGCCGAGGCGGCCTCGTTCGCCGGGCACCAGCGGCTCGCCGACCTGAAGCTCCTCTACGACGACAACCGGATCTCGATCGACGGGCCGACCGACCTCGCCTTCAGCGAGGACGTCGGCGCCCGCTTCGCCGCCTACGGCTGGCGCGTCCTGCGGGTCGGCGACGGCAACGACCTCGACGCCATCGACGCCGCGCTCGACGCGGCCGCCGCCGAGAGCGAACGGCCGACCCTGGTCGTCGTGCGCACGCACATCGGCTTCGGCAGCCCGAAGCAGGACAGCGCCGAATCGCACGGCGCGCCGCTCGGGCCCGAGGGCGTCGCAGCGACCAAGCGGGCGCTCGGCTGGCCCGAACAGGAGAGCTTCCGGGTTCCGCCGGCGGCGCGCGCCCCGTTCGCCGCCGCCGCCGGACGCGGCGCCGCGCGGGCCAGGGCCTGGGGCGAGCGGCTCGCCGCCTACCGGCGCGACCACCCCGAGGCCGCCGCGGAGCTCGACCGGCGGCGCGCCGGCGAGCTGCCGCCGGGGTGGGACGCCGCGCTGCCGCGCTTCGAGCCCGGCACCGCGATCGCCACGCGCGCCGCGTCGGGCAAGGCGCTGCAGGCGCTCGCGGCCGCCCTGCCCGAGCTGCTGGGCGGCTCGGCCGACCTGACCGAGTCGAACAACACCTCGATCGCCGGCGAAGCGGCTGCGGCCCACGACCATCCAGCGGGCCGCAACCTCCACTTCGGCGTGCGCGAGCACGCCATGGGTGCGATCCTCAACGGGCTGGCGCTGTCGGGCCTGATCCGCCCCTACGGCGGCACCTTCCTGATCTTCTCGGACTACATGCGCCCGGCGGTGCGGCT
>WYBK01000044.1 GCA_011525905.1 Acidobacteriota bacterium | reverse complement strand
TTGGTGATGCCCCCCTCCCACGCCGGGATGGTGCCGTCGGCGTTGCCGGCCTTCTCGCCGCCGAGCGGCGTGAGCTCCTTGCCGAGCTTGGCGACCTCCTGGGGCGGCAGCCCGGCGGTCAGCGCCAGCGGGGCGCCCGCGAGGAGCGCGATCGAGAGCAGGAACCGGAGGTTGCGAGTGCGCATGGCGAGTCCGTCCTCAGAAGGAGTACTTGATGTTGGCCGCGACGAAGTCACGGTCGTTGATCAGGTTGTAGCGCCCGGCGCCCAGATACTGGGTGTAGGAGAGGTCCCACTCCAGATTGATCTGGTACTGGAAGCCGAAGCCGACGGTGAGCGCCTTGCGGCCGTCGATGAAGTTGCCGCCCGGGCCGGGCGACGTGCCGTCGACGTCGTGGGCGAAGGAGAAGCGCGGCGACAGGTTCACCGGGCCGAAGGCGTTGTTGTAGTCGAGCCTGCCGGCGATGACGTACCCCCAGGCCGTGTCGGTCGGGAAGGCCGAGGTCGGCTCGGTGCCCGGCTGGACGCCGGCCTGCTGGTGGACCGGATTGCCGCTGGTGTAGGTCCCGGGGGCCTCGAGCCGCAGCACCGAGGGCGAGGGCAGGTCCTCCACCTTGCCCCAGGCGGCCTCGGCGACCAGGATGAACTGGTCGGCGCCGAGGAAGCGCGAGAAGGCCTTGGTGGCGGTCATCTGCACCTGCGTGGTGTCGAAGCGGCGGTAGCCCTGGATCTCCTCCTCGAAACCGTAGCCGCCGAGCTGGCCGGTCGCCGCGAGCAGACCGCCGAGACCGCGCAGCGGTGCCAGCTGCGGCGCGGGCGGCAGCAGGCGCAGCGGCGTCAGCGCGGCGTAGAGCAGCTCGACGTCGTCGACCTGCAGCGGCACGTCTTGCCGACGCGAGACCTCGCCCTGCAGGGCGATGCCGCTCCTGCCCAGCTGGGCGTTGAAGGAGAGACCGTAGAGCGTGATGTCCTCCGGGTACTCGAGGAAGTACCGCGCCGTGGCGGCGTAGTTGCCCGACACCAGGATGCCGTTCGCCGTGCCCGTGCGCGCCATGATCACCGGCAGGCGGCTGTTGTAGGAGAGGTAGTAGAGACCGAACTCGGTGCCGCCGAGGCCCGGCGCGAAGAGCCGGAAGGCGGCGCCGTACTGGTCGCTCTCGTCCGCTTCGCGCGTCGCGCCGCGCGGCACGGCGACGCCGATCGGATTGCCCGGGATGTTGAAGCCGACCGGGATCGAGTCGGGCGCCGCGCCGAAGCCGAGCATCACCTTGGTGGCGCCGTCGCCGGCGAGGTCGGTGGCCGAGAAGTAGCTGCCGACCGGATCGATCTTGGTCTCCTCCCAGTCGAACTGGTAAAAGACCTCGAACGAGGTGTTGTCCGACGGCTTGAGCGACAGCAGCACGGCGCCGACCGGCAGCAGCGCGTCGCGCAGCTCCGAGCCGGGGACGCGCAGGGCGCTGACGTCGACCGGGTTGATCGCGTTGATGCCGCCTTGGATGAAGGTGCTCTCGCCCCAGTTGATGACCTGCCGGCCGGCGCGGATCTCGCCGCCGCGCGAGCCGAGGTCGAAGCGGTAGTAGAGGAAGGCGTCGCGGATCTCGGCGCGGCTGCCGACCCGCTCCTTGGCGTCGTCGGAGAGCGGCGTGCGCGCCCGGTCCTCCTCCTCGTTCTCGTAGTCGTAGAAGGCGAAGCCGCGGACGAAGCCGCCGAAGTTCTTGTAGCTGAACTCGAGCTCGCTGGTCCACTTGATCGCGTTGCTGGCGATGCCGGTCTCGTAGTTCAGGTTGCCGTCGTCGCCGTTGACCGAGAAGGCGCGGCCGCCGGCCGCCAGACCGACGATCGCGGGGTCGGGATCGTCGAGCCGCCAGAGCAGGCCGTAGGAGACGGTGTTGTCCCAGCTCCACTCGAAGTCGCCCTTGCGCCCGTCGATGGCGGCGAGCGGCGCGGCGAGCAGCGCGGTGACCAGGGCGCAGAGCGGCGCGAGCAGCGCGAGCCCCGGCGCGGCACGTCCGCGCCGGGTTGGAACTGCGAGATGGATCGGCTCGTTCATGGTGACCCCCAGAGCGTCGATGGTTGCGCGGGTCCTCGATCGGATGCCAGCGCGCGCGTCAGCGTTCCGACCCGGGATGCCGCCCTCGTCCTCCGACCGAGGACCGCCGCCGCCTCGTCTCCACCCGCGGCGCGCGGGGAGGATGGCGTGGCGGACGGCCGACCCCTCGGACCGACGACGTGGCTGCATCTTAGGTCAGGACTCCGCAAAGGAGGCTACCGGGCGCCCGGGGTGAGCCGCGCCGGCGCCGGAGGCGGGCGGCGCCCACCCTCGCGGGTGGCGCGCCCCGGCACGGCCGGCGGGACGCGGCGGCGCCCTCAAAGGGTACGCGGCGCGCGCCGCAGGAAGCGGCCGGCGCCCGTTTGGCCGACGAAGCGCCCCTGCTCGGCGACGACCCGCCCGCGCGCCAGCACCACCGACGGCGCGCCGGTGACCTTGCGCCCCTCGTAGAGGGAGTAGTCGACCCGGCTCCGGTGCGTCGCCGCCGAGATCGTCAGCGTCCGCTCCGGGTCCCAGATCAGGATATCGGCGTCGGCGCCCGGCGCGATCACTCCCTTCCGCGGGTGGAGACCGAACAGGCGCGCCGGCGCCGTCGCGACGAGCTCGACGAAGCGGCTCGCCGAGATCCGGCCGGCGCGCACGCCGGCGTCCCAGAGCAGCGAGAGCCGGGTCTCGATCCCGGGCGCGCCGTTGGGGATGCGCGAGAAGTCGGCGGCGCCGCGCGCCTTGTCGGCCAGCCGGAAGGGGCAGTGGTCGGTCGCGACGGTGGCGATCGCGCCGCTCGCAAGGCCCCGCCAGAGGGCCTCCTGCGCCGCGCGCGTACGCAGCGGCGGGCTCATGACGTAGCGCGCTCCGGCGAAGTCGGGCTCGTCGTAGCGCCCGGCGTCGAGCAGCAGGTACTGCGGACAGGTCTCGGCCCAGGCCGCGACGCCGCGCGCCTGTGCCCGCTCGACCTCCTCGAGTGCCTCGGCCGAGGAGAGGTGGACGACCAGGAGCGGCGCGCCGGCAATCTCGGCGAGGGCGAGACCGCGCTGGACGGCTTCCGCCTCGGCGCGCGCCGGCCGCGTGCGGGCGTGCTCGCGCGGCGCCGTGGCTCCGGCGGCGAGCGCGCGTTCGACCAGCACCTCGATGACGGCGCCGTTCTCGGCGTGCAGGCAGACCAGGCCGCCGTTGTCGCGGGCGCGCAGCAGCACGCGGAAGATCGCGCCATCGTCGACCATCAGGCGACCCGGGTAGGCCATGAACAGCTTGAACGAGGGCACCCCGCCGAGCGCCAGCGCGTCGAGCTCGTCGAGCGTGTCGGGCCGCGGGTCGCAGACGATCATGTGGAAGCCGTAGTCGATCACCGCCCGCCCCGCGGCCCGGGCGTGCCACTCGTCGAGCGCGCGCTGGAGCGAGCCGCCCCGCTCCTGGGCGGCGTAGTCGACGATCGTCGTGGTGCCGCCGACCGCCGCGGCGATGGTGCCCGACTCGAAGTCGTCGGCCGAACGGACGCCCTCGGCGAGCGGCATGTCGAGGTGGGTATGGGCGTCGACGCCGCCGGGCAACACCAGCTGGCCGGACGCGTCGATCACCCGATCGGCGGGAGCGTCCGCGCCGGGGCCGACCGCGACGATGCGCTCGTCCTCGATCAGGACGTCGGCGCGCCCCGCGCTCTCGGCGGTCACCAGGGTGCCGTTGGCGATCCGGATGCGCACGGCCGGCCCTCCTCGCAGCGATTCTGCACGGCGCGCCGGGCGGGCGCCCCCACGCCCGGGGGCGGGAGAGCGGCCGGGGGGCGCTCCCTATACTGGCAACGTGCCGGAGCTCGTCTTCACCCTCAACGGGAGCCAACGGCGGCTCGAGATCGCCGATGGGGAATCGCTGCTCGAGGTCCTGCGCGAGCGCTGCGGCATCGTCTCCACCAAGGACGGCTGCTCGCCGCAGGGGCAGTGCGGAGCCTGCGTGGCGCTGGTCGACGGCCTGCCCAAGACCGCCTGCGCGGTCCCGGCGCGCAAGGTGGCGGGGACGAGCGTCACGACCTGGGAGGGCGTGCCGAGCGTCGAGCGCGAGCTGTTCGGGCGCGCCTTCGCGGCCGCCGCCGGGGTGCAGTGCGGCTTCTGCACGCCCGGCCTGGCGCTGCGCGCCAAGGCGCTCCTCGACCGCGAGCCACGGCCCAGCCGCGCCGAGATCGCCCGGGCGATCGGCGGCCACCTCTGCCGCTGCACCGGCTACGTGCGGATCCTCGATGCGCTCGAGCGGGTGGCGCGCGCGCGCCGTGGCGAGCCGATTCCGGAGCCGCTCGAGGAGGGGGGCGTCGGCGCGCCGCTCGCGCGCCTCGGCGCGGCCGAGCAGACCGTGGGCGCGCGCCGCTTCGTCGGCGACCTCGTCCTGCCCGGCATGCTGCACGGCGCGCTCGCGCTCTCGGCGCACGCCCGCGCGCGCGTGCTGGCCATCGACACGCGCGCGGCGGCGGCGCTGCCCGGCGTCGTGCGCGTGGCGACCGCGGCCGACGTGCCGGGCGAGCGCTGGTACGGCCTGCTGCACGCCGACTGGCCGGGCTTCGTCGCGGTCGGCGAGGAGGTCCGCTCGGTCGGCGACGTGCTGGCGGCGGTCGCCGCGGTCGACGCGCGCACCGCGCGCGCGGCCGCTCGATTGGTACGGGTGACCTACCAGCCGCTGCCGCCGGTGACCGACCCGGCGGCGGCGCTCGCGCCCGGCGCGCCGCGGGTCAACCCCCGGCACGACAACCTGCTCGAGCGCGCGGTGGTGCGCCGTGGCGACGCCGACGCGGCGCTCGCGGCGAGCGCGCACGTGGTCTCCGGCACCTGGCGCACCCAGCGCGTCGAGCATCTCTTCCTCGAGCCGGAGAGCGCGCTCGCCGAGCCGCTCGCCGGGGACCGCCTGCGCCTCTTCAGCCAGGGCCAGGGCGTGTTCGACGATCGCCGGCAGGTGGCGGCCTTCCTGGGCCTGCCGGAGGCGTCCGTGCAGGTCGAGCTGGTGCCCAACGGCGGCGCGTTCGGCGGCAAGGAGGACCTGTCGGTCCAGGCCCAGACCGCCCTGCTCGCGCGTCTCTGCGGCCGGCCGGTGCGGCTGACCCTGTCGCGCGAGGAGTCGATCCGGCTGCACCCGAAGCGCCACCCGATCACCCTCGACTACACGGTCGGTTGCGACGAGGAGGGGCGGCTGACCGCGGTGCGCGCCCGCCTGGTGGGCGATAGCGGCGCTTACGCGTCGGTCGGCGGCAAGGTGCTCGAGCGGGCCGCCGGCCACGCCTGCGGCCCCTACCGGGTGCCGCACGTCGACGTCGAGGCGCTCGCCGTCTATACCCACAACCCGCCCTGCGGCGCCATGCGCGGCTTCGGCGCCAACCAGGCCCACTTCGCGATGGAGGGGGCGCTCGACCTGCTCGCCGAGAGAGTCGGCCTCGATCCGTTCGAGATGCGCTGGCGCAACGTCGTCGACGTCGGCGACTGCTTCACCACCGGCCAGGTGCTCGAGGCGTCGGTCGGCATCCGCGCCACGCTGGCCGCCGTGCGCGACGCCTACCGTGAGGCGCGCCGCGCGGGCCGCGCCGTCGGCATCGCCTGTGGCGTCAAGAACAGCGGCATCGGCAACGGCGTGCGCGAGACCGGCCGCGCGCGCCTGGTGGTCGAGGTGGACGGCACGGTCACGATCTTCAACGGCTACACCGAGATGGGCCAGGGGCTGTTCACCGTCTTGGCGCAGCTCGCCGCCGAGGCGAGCGGCCTGCCGGCGGCGCGCTTCCAACCGCGCGTCGACACCAGCCACGAGCTCGGCTGCGGCCAGACCACGGCCTCGCGCGCGACTCTCCTGGGCGGCGCCGCGGTGGCCGAAGCGGCGCGCCGGCTGAGAGCCGACCTCGACGGCGGCCGCACCCTCGCCGAGCTCGCCGGCCGGATCTACCCGGGTGAGGTGGTCCTCGACGACACCACCCCGCTGGGCGCCCCCGGCCCGGTCAAGACCCACACCGCGTTCGGCTGGGCGACCCAGGTGGTCGTTCTCGACGAGGCCGGGCGGGTGGCGCGGGTGATCGCCGCGCACGACGTCGGCCGGGCGATCAACCCGGCGCTCTGCGCCGGCCAGATCGAGGGCGCGATCCACATGGGGCTCGGCTACGCGCTGACCGAGGAGCTGCCCTGCGAGCAGGGTCGGCCGGTGACCTTCAAGCTGCGCGAGCTCGGCGCCCTGCGCGCCGCCGACATGCCCGAGGTGGAGGTGATCCTGATCGAGGACCCCGAGCCGGCGGGGCCCTTCGGCGCCAAGGGGGTCGGCGAGATCGGCCTGGTGCCGACCGCCGCGGCGGTCGCCGGCGCGCTCGCCGCGTTCGACGGCGTGCGCCGCACGACCCTGCCGATGAAGGACTCGCCGGCCGCGCGCGCGCTGTCGGTCGGACGCATCCACAGCGCGACGGGGGCGGGGGAGACGCCGTGACCGATAGCGGCGACACCGGCGGGATGGTCGACGCCCACACCCACCTCTACTCGGCGCTGGCGCCCTATGGCATGCCGGCGCCCGCTCCGGCGCCGGCGAGCTTCGTCGAGATCCTCGAGCGGGTCTGGTGGCGCCTCGATCGCGCCCTCGACGCGCCGGCGCTCGCGGCCGGCGCCCGCCTCTACGCCGCCGAGGCGTTGCTCGCCGGGACCACGCTGCTCTTCGACCACCACGAATCGCCCGGCCTGATCGAGGGATCGCTCGACGTCGTCGCCGACGCCTGCCAGGAGATCGGCGTGCGCGCCCTGCTCTGCTATGGCGCCACCGAACGCAACGGCGGGCGCGCCGAGGCCGAGCGCGGGCTCGCCGAGTGCCGCCGCTTCGCGCGCGAGAACCGGCGTCCGCTGGTGCGCGGCTGCGTCGGGCTGCACGCCTCGTTCACCGTCTCGGACGAGACGATCCGCGAAGCCGGCGAGCTCTGCCGCGAGCTCGGCACCTTCCTCCACGTGCACGTCGCCGAAGACGCCGTCGACGTCGCCGACGCGCGCGCCCGCGGCTACGCCGGACCGCTCGAACGGCTCGAGGCGCTCGGGGCCCTGCCGGCCGGCTCGATCCTCGCCCACGGCGTCCATCTCGATGCGGCGCAAGTCCGGCGGGCGGCGGCGCTCGGTTGCTGGCTGGTGCAGAACCCCCGCTCCAACCGGGG
>WYBK01000005.1 GCA_011525905.1 Acidobacteriota bacterium | reverse complement strand
GCTGCGCGCGCTGCTCGGCGAGCGCGCGACGGCGCTGGTCGCCGACGGCGAGAGCGTCCGTCTCGATCCCGACGCGCTGCGCCTCGACCTCGCCGTCGTTCGCGCAGCGACGGCGAGCGGCCTGGAGGGTCTCGCCCCCGCCGAGCTGGCGGCCTGCGAGCGGGAGTTCCGTGGCGAGCTGCTCGCCGGCCTCGAGCTGCCCGACTGCTTCCGTTTCGACGCCTGGCTGACCGCGGAGCGCGAAACGCTGCGCGCGCTGCGCTTCGCCCTGCTCGAGCGGTTGAGCGCGCACCCGGAGGTCGAGCCGGAGGAAGCGCTGCGCGCCGCCCGTTCCTGGGTGGCGCTCGACCCGCTCTCCGAGGCGGCGCACGCCGCGGTGGTCGAACGGCTGATCGACCTCGGTCGCCCGCGCGAGGCGCAGCGGCAGGCCGAAACCTGTCGCCGCATTCTTCGCCAGGAGTTGGGCGTGGAGCCGGGCGACCTGCTCGAGCGGGCCCGGCACCGGCGGCCCGCGGAACGCACCGTCCACCTGCCGCTCCCGGCGTCGCCGTCGCCGCCCGCGCCGCCGTCGGAGGCGACCGACCCCCGGCAGAGCGACGGCCGGACGCCGGAGCGACTCGCCCCCTGGACCGGCAGGGAGCGAGAGCTGGCGGCGGCGGGCCGCCTGCTCGAATCCCGGGCGCGGGCCCTGGGGCCACGCCTGCTCCTGGTGACCGGCGATCCCGGCATCGGCAAGAGCCGTCTGCTCGCCGAGCTCGCGGCACGGCGGCTCCCGCAGGGCTCGGAGCCGCTCTCGGCGAGAGGCTCGGAGGCGGGGCTCGATCGCGCCTACGGAGTCTGGATCGATCTCTCGAGGTCTCTCGACTCGACTCCGGGCGGCGGCGGCGCCGCCCTCGCGGAGCTGCTCCCCATGGCTTCCCGCGGGGGTGTCGGTGAGTCGCTCGACCGCGAAAGGGTCGCCGAGGCGCTCGTCGCGCAGCTCGATGCCCGGGCGCGGGGACGGCCGCCGTTGCTCCTGCTGCTCGACGACCTGCAGTGGTTCGACGAGGCCTCGATCGCGCTGCTCCACCTCGTGCTCACGCGGTCCGCGGCGTCGCCGCTGCTGGTCGCGGCCGCGGCGCGGGAGGGGGAGATCGCGCCGCGCGGGGCGCTGGCGAGGCTGCTGGCGACGCTCGGCCGCGACGGGGGGCTCGCGCGCCTGTCGCTCGAGCCGCTGTCGATCGACGAGACGGCGGCGCTGGTGCGGCGTCTCTCGCCGGCGGCCGACGCGGCCCGGTTGGCGCGCGCGAGCGGTGGGCATCCGCTCTTCGCCATCGAGCTGGCGCGTTCGGGCGCCGGCGCCGATGACGCGCTGCCGCCCCCGCTGGCGGCGCTGGTCGGCGAGCGGCTGTCGCGCCTGGAGGCGCCCGCGCGCTCGCTGGCGACCTGGGCGGCGGCGATCGGCGCGCCCAGCGATGCCGCGCTGCTCGCCGAGCTCTCCGGGCTGCCGCCGGCCGAGCTGCTCGCCGGTCTCGAAGAGCTCGAGCGCGGCGCCATCCTGCGGGCGGACGCGAGCGGCGAGGCCTACGAGCTGGCGCACGACCTGGTGCGCCGCGCCGCCTACGAACGGATCGCCGCGCCCCGCCGGCGCTTCCTGCACGCGGCGATCGCCCGCGCGCTCGCCGCGCGGACCGATCCCGACGGCGGCGCGGCGGAGGCCATCGCCCGCCATGCGGCGCTCGGCGGGGAGCCGGCGCGCGCCGCCGCGGCGGCGAGCGCCCCCGGCGAGCGGGCGTTGCGGCTCGACGCGCCCGCCGAGGCGCGTGAGCTCGCCGAGCGCGGCCTCGCCCAGCTCGAGCGCCTCGGCCCGGCGAGCGACCTCGGCCTGCGGCTGCGGCTGCTGCGCATCCTGGTCCACGCGACCCGCGGTCGGCCGGGACGCGAGGGCCTGCCCGAGGAGATCCACCACTGGGTCGAGGTCGCGCGCGGTGCCGGCAAGATCGAGGAGGTCCGCGTCGGCCTCTACCTGCTCGCGGTCCTGCGCGAGGAGGCGGGCAATCTGGAGGGCGCGGAGCGGCACGCGCTGCGGGCGGCTGAAGCGGCGCGCGCGGGCGACCCGGAGGGCGCCGCCTGGACGATCGGCAACACCGGCCGCTGCCTGGCGCAGATCGAGCGCGACTTCGCGCGCGCCGAGGCGCTGCTGCTCGAGGCCCGAGAGCTGGCCGAGCGGTGCGCCATCGACGTGGTCGAGGTGCACTGGGGCCTGGGGCTGGTCGCGGCGGCGGCCGGGCGTGGCGACGAGGCGCGGCACGAGCTCGAACGGGCGCTCGAGCTGGCACGCGCCTCGGAGGACGCCTGGGTCGCCAGCCAGTGCCTGATCCGCCTGGCGGCGCTGGCGCTCGAGCGCGGCGATTCGGCCGACTGCGAGCGGCGCTGCGCCGAGCTCGACGAGCTCTCCGCCCGCCTCGGCGAGGGCGCCGAGCGCCCCACGGCAGCCTGTCTGCGGGCGCTCGACGCCCTGACGCGCGGCCGGCCGGAGGCGCAGGAGCGCCTCGAGGCGGCGCTGGCGCAGCTGCGCGCCGCCGACTCGAAGGGGATGTTGGCCGAGGTGCTCTGCCGCGCGGCCGCGCTCGATCTCGCCGCCGGCAGGGGCGATCGCGCAGCGGCGCGGGCGGCCGAGGCGCTCGACTGCGCGACCGCCGTCGGCCGCCGCGGCCAGATCGCGTCCGCCCGTCTCGCCTCGGCCCGGGTCGCCCTGGCGCGCGGCGACCGGGAGGCGGCGCGCGCCCATCTCGTCGCGGCGGCCGACGAGGATCGGCCGGTCGGGACGCTGGGCGGCGCCCTGCGCGACGCGATTCGCCGGCTGGAACGCCAGCTCGGGATTCCCACGGCGGGATCCACGCGAAGGCGCGAGAGTGCCGGAGCCGAAAGAGGAGGCGCCGCATGACGCTCTTGATCGTCGAGACGACCTACGATCCCCCCTTGACCGACGAGACCCGCCGCCGCGACCAGGAGCGGCTCGATCCCTGCTTGGCGCTGCGCGGCGTCGAGTGGGTGCGCAGCTACGAGGCGGCCGACCGCCGGCGCAAGGTCTGTCTCTTCCGGGCGCCCGACGCCGAGTCGCTGCGCGAGGCGCTGCGCGGCGCGGGGCTCGCCTACGACCGGGTCTGGATCGCCGAGCAGCGGGAGCCCGACCCGGACGACCCCGCCGGTGGGGAGGTGCGGGTCAGCCGCTGACTCTCGCTCGTGCGGTCGTTCCCGGCACACGCGCCGCGCCCCGGCTGCGATAGCTTCCAACGGCCATGGCGACCTGGGCGATCGGCGACGTGCACGGCTGCTTCCGCACGCTGCGCAAGCTGCTCAAGCGGATCGGCTTCGATCCCGCTGCCGACGACCTCTGGATGACCGGCGATCTGGTCAACCGGGGGCCCGGTTCGCTCGAGGTCCTCGAGTGGGCGCTCGAGCTCGGCGATCGGCTCACGGTCGTCCTCGGCAATCACGACCTCCATCTCCTGGCGGTGGCCTGGGGGGTCACCGCGGAGCGCTCGCGCGACACGCTGCGCGAAGTGCTCAAGAGCAAGCGGGTCGACGAGATGCTCGACTGGCTGCGGCGGCGCCCGCTCGTCGCGCGCAAGGGCCGCCACCTGCTGGTGCACGCCGGGCTGCTGCCCGAGTGGACGGTGCGCGACGCCGAGCGGATCGCGCGCCTCCTCGAAGATCAGCTCGGCGGCCAGGGGGCGGCGGCGCTCGTCGCAGCGTACCGGGACAAGGGGGGGGAGAGCGTCGGCTTCGAGCTCGGCGCCCTGCGCGCCCTGACCATGCTGCGCACCCTGCGCGCCGACGGGGCGCCCTGCCGCGACTTCACCGGGCCCCCCGAGGAAGCCCCCGCGGGTTGCGTGCCCTGGTTCGACCGGCAGGATCGCGCGAGCGCGGAGGCGGTGGTGGTCTGCGGGCACTGGGCGGCGCTCGGCCTGCGGGTCCGCTCCGACCTGATCGCCCTCGACTCCGGGTGCGCCTGGGGAGGGCGCCTCTCGGCGGTCTGCCTCGACGACGGGCGAATCGAGCAGGTCTCGAACTCCGAATGAGCGTCGAGCACGACGGCCGGCTCGATCCCGAGCGCCTGCCGCGCTTCGCCGCGGAGCTGGCGGAGCAGCTCGAGCGGGGACTGCAGCTCGGCGGGCAGGTGCGCGTCCTCCTGCGCGGCGAGGAGGTCGCCGACGCGGCCTTCGGTGAGGCGCGGCCTGGAGAGCCGATGACCCGGCGCCACCGCATGCTCTGGCTGTCGTCGTCGAAGCCGGTGGCCGCGCTCGCGGTCCTGCGCCTCTGGGAGGCGGGAGATCTGGCGCTCGACCAGCCGGTCGCCGAGCTCGTCCCCGGCTTCGGTCGGGGGGGCAAGGAGGGGGTGACGGTCCGCCACCTGCTCACCCACACCGCCGGGATCCGGATGGTCGACGTCGGCTGGCCTGCGCGGTCCTGGGAGGAGATCCTCGAGGGGATCGGCGCGCGTCGGATCGAGCCGGGCTGGGTGCCGGGCCGTCGGGCGGGGTACCACACCGAGTCGAGCTGGTTCGTGCTGGGCGAGATCGTCCGCCGGCTCGACGGCCGCCCTTTCGACGAGTACGTGCGGGAGGAGATCTTCGAGCCGATCGGCTGCCTGCGCTGCTCGATCGGCCTGGCCGCCGACCGCTACCGGGGGACGCTGCCCGAGCTCGCGCCGGTCTTCGAGAGGATGGCCGGCGGGCCGCTGGATCTCGGCTGGACCGCCGAGGAGCGGGTCGTGCGCCCGTCGCCCGGAGCGAACGGCTGGGGACCGATTGCCGAGCTCGCCCGGCTCTACGAGCTGCTCGCCGCCGGCGGGGCCCTCGGCGGCCGGCGCCTGCTCTCGCCCCAGGCCGTCGAAGCGATGACCGCGCGCCATCGCGTCGGCCTCTTCGACCGCACCTTCCGGACCCGGCTCGACTGGGGACTGGGCGTGATCGTCAATTCGGCGCACTACGGCGACCCCGATCTGCCCTACGGTTACGGGCCGTTCGCCGGAGCGCGCGCCTTCGGGCACAGCGGAGCGCGCAGCTCGACCGCCTTCGTCGACCCCGACGCGGGCCTGGTCGTGGCCTTCGCCGCCAACCTCCTGGTGGAGGCCGAGACCCACCGCGAGCGGCTCGACGCGCTGCTCGGCGCCCTCTACCAGGACCTCGGTCTGGCAACGGTGATGGAATACGGCCGATGACCGAGAGCCAGAGGACGGTGGCCCGTCCGCTGCGCGGGCTGCCCGAACGGGGGCCCGATTGGTGGCCGATCGGCGAGCTCGGCCAGCTCGGCGCGCGGCCGCGCGCGCGCCGGCTGCTGGTGCTCTGGCTGGCGGCGATCGCGCTGTCGGTGGCGACCGGCGTGCTCAACGTCGCGGCCGGCTGGAACGGCGTCGAGTTCGAGCTCGGCGGCCTCGACTTCGCGGTCACCATCTACCCGCCCTTCGTCGTCTCGGTGCTGCTGGCGCTCTGGCTCGGACCGACCTGGGGCGGGGTGCCGATCTATCTCGCCAACCTGGCGAGCGCGCTGACGAGCGGCATGCCGCTGGCGATGGGCGCGCTGTTCGCCCTGGCGGGCGTGATCGAGACGTTGATGCTCTGGGGCTCGGTCGTGGCCCTGCGCGTCGACCCCGACCTGCGGCGGCCGCGCGATCTCGCCTGGTTCGTCGCGGCCGCGCTGGTCGCGGCGGTCACCGCGTCGCTCGCCGCGATCCTCTGGAACAGCAGCCACGCGCTCGACCCGGCGGCCGGGCAGCGCGTCTGGCGGGGCTGGGTCCTGGGCGACCTCCTGCAGATCCTGGTGGTCGTGCTGCCCGTGCTGCGCTTCCTCGGGCCGCGCGTGCGCGGGTGGATCGATCGCCAGTTCCTCGATCCGCCGCAGCACGAGTTCAGCTACACGCACGGCGTCGGCATGATCGTGGCCGCCTTCGGCATTCTCGGCCTGGTGGTCTTCCTGGGCGTCCACCAGGCGCTCGCCTCGCTCGAGATCGCGCTCGACGCGCGCACCGCGAGCGGCGAGCTCCTGATTCCGCGGCTGCGCGAGATCGTCCTGGTGATGGGCCTGCTCTCGACCGCGCTGATCGTGGCCACCGGCATGTTCTCCACGGCGCTCGCCCGGCTCGGCGAGCGACAACGGCTGGAGGCGCGGCGCGACTCGTTGACCGGCTGCCTGAATCGCCGAGTTTTCGCGGAGCACTTCGCGCGCGAGTCGGAGCGCAGCCGCCGGCTCGGCCTCGGGCTGGCGGTGCTCTTCGTCGACCTCGACCACTTCAAGCGGGTCAACGATGCCTGGGGACACGCGGTCGGCGACCTGGCGCTCGAAGGCGCGGCGCGGCGCATCGAGGGCGCGCTGCGCGAGACCGACCTGCTCTTTCGCTGGGGGGGCGAGGAGTTCCTGGTGCTGATGCCCCACACCGATCCGGCGGAGGTCGGCCCGGTCGCCGAACGGGTGCGCGCCGCGATCGCCGCCGAGCCGCTGCTGCTGCTTGCCGACATCGGCCCGGTGCGCCTGACCGCCAGCGTCGGCGCGGCGATCGCCTTCCGGCTGCCCGGCGACCCCGAGGAGCTGGTGGCCCGCTCCGACGCCGCCTGCTACCGGGCCAAGCAGCAGGGGCGCGACCGCGTGGTGGTCGCCGAGGCGCCGGGCGAGGGTGCCGCGTGAGCGAGATCGACCCGCGCCTGCGTGAGGCGCTCGAGGACCTCGAAGGGTACCTGGCGGATCGTCTGGCGCCCCTGCTGGTCGCCGACTCGATCGAGCAGCTGCTCGACTACCCGGCGGAGCTGACCGCCGAGCAGCTGCGTCTCTGGTCGCTCTTCCAGTTCCAGGCGCGCGGCGGCGAAACCGGCCTGGCCGACCTGCTCTTCCACGCGCTCAAGAAGGTGCAGCAGCTCGAGGAGCTCGACCTCGTGCCCCGGGAGCGCTTCGCCGGCTATCTGGGGAGCGTGGCGAACGCGATGGCCGAGCGCTGTCCGCCCGAAGCGCGCGACCGGTTCCTGATGCTGATCGAGCACCTGCGCGAGACGGTCGGCCGCTCGGGTGCCCTGGTCGAGCACCTGCACCGGGCGGCGGCCGGGGCGCAACCGGCCGCGCGGCCGCAGGCGCCGGCCGAGGCGGCGCTCTCGCCCGGAGAGGTGCGCGACCTGCGTCGCTTCACGCTCCTGCTCGAGCGGGTGCTGGCCGGCGGTGGCGGCGACGCCGGGCAGCAGGCGCTGGTGCTCGCGGCGGCCGGCGCCAAGGATGCGCGCGAGCTCGAGGCGCGTCTGGCCCAGATGCGTGCGGCCGGAGTGGGACCGGCGGTCGGCCGTGACCTGGTGCGGACGCTGATCGCGACGGTGCCCGACTGGGCGCTGGCGTCGCCGTCGGGCGTCACCGGGCCTCGGACCCGCTCGGTCGAGGCGGTCCGCAAGGCGGTCTCGCTCGCCGGGGACGGCGCGCGCGCCGGCGAGCGCTGGAAGGATCTGTTGCGCGTCGCGGCCGAGGAGTTCAACCGTGGCGCCTTCGGCCGGGCGGTGACGCTGGTCGACCTGGCCGACCGGATGGCGAAGGCGGGGGAGATCGACGCGCGCTTCGCCGAGATCGCCAAGGCGCACGCGCACGAGCCCTACGACATCTCGGTGCTGCTGCAGGCGATGGCCGAGGCCCGGCACCGCCCGGTCGTGCGCCGCCTGCTCGAATTCCATCCCGCCTGGGCGCCCCGCGAGCTGCTCGACGAGCTGGTCTTCCAGCCCGACCAGAAGCGGCGTCGGCTGTTGCTCGTGATGCTCGAGCTCTGGGGCGTCGAGGCGCGACCGGCGGTCGTCGATCGTCTCACCACGACTCTCGCCGACAGCAGCCGGGATCCGAACGCCTGGTGGTATCAGCGCAACCTGGTCTATCTGCTCCATCGCATCCCGCGCCCGGCGGAGGCCGACCTGCGCGAGGAGGTCGACCTGGTCGCCCCGTTCTCGACTCTCGCCGTGCACCCCTCGTTTCAGAAAGAGACCTTCCAGGTGCTCGCCGGCGCCGGCGAGCCGGGGGCCCTCTTGCTGGCGCGCCGGCTGGCCGAGGCGGAACGGGCACTCGAGAGTCCGGTGCCGCCAGCGCTGCCCGTGTCGGAGGTCTGGAAGGTGATGAGCGCCATCACGGCGGCCCTGGTGCGAGGCGGGACCGCGACCGGGCGCCGGGTGGTGGTCGAGCACGGCTTGGCGCGGCGTCCGCGCTCCGGCGAAACCCTGGCGCGCCTGCGCGACCTGGGCGGCGTCGACCTCTCCGCGGACCGGGAGCTGGTCGCCCGTCTGCTGACGACGCTGCGCGAGCTGACGCCGCGCAAGGTGCTCGGCATCGTGGTCGGCCGCCGGCCGGAAGAGCTCGCCCAGGTGGCGCGCGCGCTGGCCGGGACCGCGGCGCCCGAGGTCCGGGAGGCCCTGGCCGAGCTCGCGGAGCGCTACCCCGACCTCGATCTGGCGCGCACCGAGACGGTGATCGCCGGCGAGGGCGCGGAGCCCGAGGCCGAGCTGGCGGCCCTGGCGCCGGGCGGGGGGGCCGAGCCCCACGGCGGGAGCGAGGAGACGCGGGCGGGCTCGTTCGTCCCCGAGCCGCCACGAGCTTCGCTCTCCGGCGACCTCGAGGTCTTCGGGCTCCCGGGCCTGCTGCAGAACCTCCAGCAATCCGAGAGCTCCGGTCGGCTGCTGCTGCGTGACCCTCAAGGGCAAGAGGTCGCGTGGCTGTTGCTCGACCGGGGGAGGCTCGCCGATTGCCGCAGCGGCGAGCTGGTGGGCACGGCGGCGTTCTTCCAGGTCTTCGAGGTGCCATGCTCCGGCAGCTTCGAGTTCGCGCGAGTCGACCGCGCACCGGCCGGACGCGAGGCGCCGCGCGAGATGATGGGCCTCCTGATGGAGGCGATGCGCCGTTACGACGAGCTGCAGCGGCTGCGAGCCCTCGTGCCGGACGGCGCGCGACTCCGGCCGGGAGAGGCGAAACCGACCTCGCCCGAGGAGGAGGACGACGGCGACCTGGTGCGGCAGGTCTGGACGCGGGTACGCGGCGGCGCCACGCCGCGCGACTGCGAGGCGGCGGTCGCCACCGACGCCTACCGGGTGCGGACGCTGCTCGCGCATTGGATCGAGCAGGGCGCTCTGACGCTCGAGGAGCCTCCCGGCTGATCGGGACGGGGGGCCGCGGCCTGTGCCAGAATGGCACGTCATGGCTGCGGAACCCCTAGTCCTGGTGATCGACGACGAGACCGGCTCGCGCGAATCGATGGCGATCGCCATCGAGAAGGCGGGCATCGCGGTCCGCACCTTCGACGACGCGCGCAAGGCGCTCGAGTACCTGGAGGAGAACGGCTCGCCGCGGCTGGCGGTCTGCGACCTGCGCATGCCCGGGCTCGATGGTCTCGGCTTCCTGCAGGAGGTCCGGTCGCGCGGCCTCGACCTCGGGGTGCTGCTGGTCACCGGCTTCGGCTCGATCGAGTCGGCGGTCGAGGCGATGCGCGTCGGTGCCGACGACTACCTGACCAAGCCGGTCGACCTCTACGAGCTGCGCAAGCGCGTCTCGACCCACCTCGACAAGCGGCGCCTGGCCGAAAAGGTCGAGGAGCTGCAGGGGGAGCTCGACAAGCGTTACGGCTTCGAGTCGATCATCGGCCACTCGGCGGCGATGGAGGCCCTGTTCGAGCAGATGCGGCTGGTCGCGCCGACCCGCTCGTCGGTGCTGATCGTCGGCGAGAGCGGCACCGGCAAGGAGCTGGTGGCGCACGCGCTCCATCGGGCCAGCCCGCGACGGGAGGAGCGCTTCCTGGCGATCAACTGCGGCGCGATCCCGAGCGACATCCTCGAGAGCGAGCTGTTCGGGCACGAGCGCGGCTCGTTCACCGGGGCGATCGGGCGCAAGATCGGCAAGTTCGAGCTCGCCCACCGGGGCACGCTCTTCCTCGACGAGATCTCCGAGCTCTACCCGGAGCTCCAGGTCAAGCTGTTGCGCGTCCTGGAGGAGCGGCGCGTGATGCGGGTCGGCGGCTCCGAGCTGATCGACGTCGACTTCCGGCTGGTGGCGGCGACCAACAGGGACCTCGAGAAAGAGATCGCCGAGGGGCGGTTTCGCGAGGACCTCTTCTACCGCCTCAAGGTGGTGACCCTGCAGATCCCGCCGCTGCGGCGGCGAGCCGAGGACATCCCGCTGATCGCCGAGCACTACCTGCGCCTGTTCTGCAAGGAGCACGGCCGGTCCGCCAAGCGGCTGGGCCGGGAGGCCGTCGCCGCGATCCAGGCCTACGCCTGGCCGGGCAACGTGCGCGAGCTGAAGAACGCGATGGAGTCGATCGTCGTCTTCCATCGCGGCGAGACCGTCGAGCCCGCCGACCTGCCGGCGGAGATCCGCGCCGCGCTCGGCCTCGAGGGGCGCCCGGCCGAGCCGCCCTCGCCCGCGCGCGCGGCCGTTCCGGCGGCCGGCGCCGGCGCCAAGACGATGGCCGACATCGAGCGCGAGGCGATCCTGGCGACGCTCGAGGCGACCGGCGGACGGCGGGTCGAGGCTGCCCGCAAGCTCGAGATCGGGCTGCGCACCTTGCAGCGCAAGCTCAAGGAGTACAAGGACGAGGGCTACCTGGAGGAGTGAGGCCGATGGAGACACCCGCCGACGTGCTCGTCTATTTCGGTCAGATCGCCGGCGAACCGAAGCGTGCGCGTCTGCTCGCGATCAGCCCGCACGGCTACTACGAGGTCAACCTCTTCACCGCGTCGGGGGCGCGGCGGACGCTGCTGCCGGTCCAGGGCACGATCCTGGTGGCGCCGGAGGCCGAGGAGGCGCCCGGCGAGGTCCTCGAGGTCGAGCGCTGAGCTCGAGTCGGGGGACGCCGTTGGTCCGGCTCTCGGTCAACGTCAACAAGGTCGCGACGTTGCGCAACGCGCGCGGCGGCGACCGCCCGAGCGTACGCCACGCCGCCGAGGTGGCGATCGCCGCGGGCTGCCAGGGCATCACCGTCCATCCACGGCCAGACGAGCGCCACATCCGGCGCGCCGACGTGCTCGAGCTCGCCTCCTGGCTGCCGGTCGAGCTCAATGTCGAGGGGTACCCGGCCGAGGAGTGGCTCCGGCTGGTCGAGCAGGTGCGGCCCGCGCAGGCGACGCTGGTCCCCGACCCGCCGGAGGTGCTCACCTCGAACGCCGGCTGGCGGTTCCGGCGGGTCGACCGCGCCTGGCTGGCCGAGGTGGTGGCCCGACTCCGGCAGACCGGCGCGCGCGTCTCGCTCTTCCTCGATCCCGATCCGAGCGAGGTCGAAGGCGCCGCCACCGCCGGCGCCGACCGGATCGAGCTCTACACGGAAGCGTATGCGCGGGCCTTCGCCACGCCACGCCGAGACGCGGTTTTCGCCGGCTACCGCGCGACCGCCGAGCGGGCGCTCGCCGCCGGACTCGGCGTCAACGCCGGCCACGACCTCGACCTCGACAACCTGTCCTTCCTGGCGGCGAACCTGCCCGGCCTCGCCGAAGTCTCGATCGGCCACGCTCTGATCTCCGACGCGCTCGACCTCGGCCTCGCCGCGGCCGTGC
>WYBK01000319.1 GCA_011525905.1 Acidobacteriota bacterium | reverse complement strand
TTCTCGGCGCTGCCCGCCGCGGAGCGGGCGAAGATCCGTTTCACCCACCTCAACCACACCAACCCCGCCGCGCTCCCCGGCACGCCCGAGCGCCGGGCGATCGTCGCGGCCGGCTTCGCGGTCGCCGAGGAGATGGAGCGCATCGCGCTCGGCGACTGACGCAGCGCCCGCTCGGAGCGCGCCGCCAGGCCGACGAAGAGCCCGCCGGTCAGGAGCCCCGCCAGGACGTCGATCGGGTAGTGGTAGCCACAGAGCACGGTCGAGACGGCGATCGCCACGAACCAGAGGGCGTACGCCCAGGCGGCACGCGGGAAGAAGACCCGCCCGGCGAACCAGGCCGCGAGCATCGCCGCCACGACGTGGGTGCTCGGGAAGGCGAGGCCGCCCCGGTCGAAGCCGGCGTAGAGGCCGTCCATGAGCGGCACGAAGAGCACTCCGGAAGGCATCGTCGCCGCGCGCTGGGCGAGCGGCCCGGCGACCGGAAAGAGCAGGTTGGCGACGTAGTGGGCGAGCATCGCCGAGGTCAGCCAGAAGAGGTAGCGGTCGGCCGCGCCCTCGCGCGGGCGCGGCAGCGCGAGCGCGGGGACGAAGAGCAGCAGGTAGTAGCTGAAGTAGGCGGCGTGCCCCGCCTCGAGCAGCGGCAGCGGCAGGTGCGCGCCGAGCGCGTGCCAGTGCCCCGGGAAGAGCCGCTCGTCCCAGGCCTCGACGAGCGCGTCGAAATCGCCGGGCACGACCAGGTGGCGCAGCTCCCCCGCCCAGCCGTAAAGCCAGGCGAGCGCCACCAGCGGCAGCCAGCGATGGACGAATCGGCGGAAGGGGGCGCCCGCGCCGGCGCGGTCGGCGCGCGCGAAGGCGAGCGCGAGCAGCGCGACCAGCGCGTGCCCCGCGGCGAGCGGCCAACGGCGAGCGCCGAGCCCGGCGCCGAAGAGCAGCGCGGCGAGCGCCGCGCCGGCGCAGTAGGCGACCAGCAGGCGGTCGGTCGCGCTCGGTCCCTCTCCCGCGCGCCTCACAGCTCGAGATCGTAGATGCGGTAGGTCTTGTAGCGCTCGGCGCCGAGCCGCTCCGCCGCGCGGTTCATCGGGCCGTTCGACTCGAGCACCCAGGAGAGCTCCCCCCAGCGGTAGCCGCGCCGCCGCGCGGCCTCGATCGTGCGGGCATAGAGCGCGGCGTCGACTCCCCGGTAGCGCCGGTCGGGCAGGACGCCGAGGATCAGGACGCGCACCGCGTCGATCCGCCGCCGCGCCAGCAGGAAGCGCAGCCAGCCGAAGGGCAGCAGCCGGCCGCCGATCCGGGCCAGGGCCTGGTTGACGTCGGGCACGGTCACCGCGACCCCCACCGGCTCGCCGCGTTCCTCGGCCAGGAAGACCAGCTCCCGATCGGCCAGGGGCTTCAGCTCCCGCGCCAGCGCCCGCATCTCCTCGACGGTCAGCGGCACCGCGCCCCAGTTCTGAGACCAAGCCTGCGAGTGGAGACGGTGGACGCGCTCGACCTCCTCGTCGAAGCGGGCGAAATCGAGGGGACGCACGGCGATGCCCCGCTCGGCGACCGCCGCCGCGACCGCCGCGACGCGCGCCGGCGTCCGCTCCGGCACCGCCATCCGGTAGGCGAAGAGGTCCTGCGCCTTGGCGAAGCCGCACGCTTCGAGCAGGCGCGGGTAGTAGCGCGGGTTGTAGGACATCAGCAGCACGGGCGGGCGGTCGAAGCCCTCGACCAGCAGGCCGTACTCGTCGTTGATCGTGAAGCTCGCCGGACCGCGCAGTCGGGCGAGGCCGCGCGCCCGCGCCCAGCCGGCGGCGCGCTCGACCAGCGCGCGCGCCACCGCCGGATCGTCGACCGACTCGAAGAAGCCGAAGAAGCCGGCGCCGTCGCGGTGGGTCTCGAGGTGGCGCCGGTTCTCGATCGCCGCGATTCGGCCGACCGGCCGGCCGCCGTCGAGCGCCAGGAAGAGGGCGGCTTCGGAGTGGCGGAAGAAGGGGTTCCTGGCGCGGTCGAGGAAGGCCATCCGCTCGATCTCGAGCGGCGGCACCCAGTTCGGATCGCCACGGTAGAGGCTTCCGGGGAGGCGCACGAAGCGCCGCCGCTCGGCGCGCGTGCGGACCTCGACCAGCTCGAGCGCGCCCCTCACCGGGCCGGCGCGCCGAAGCGGTAGGCGAGGCCCAGCCAGTAGTTCGGTCCGGTCGAATCGGTGTCCGCGGTCACCGTCGGAGAAGGCGCGAGCGAGCCGCGCGCCGGCACGTCGTGCTCGAGCCGGCCCCAGAAGTAGGCGACTCCCGCCTCGAGGAACCAGGCGCGCCGCGCCGAGAGCGGCACCTCGACGCCCAGCCCTACAGTCGCCACCGGGAACCAGCCGTCGTTGTCGACGAACAGGCCCTCGTCCAGGTACTCGTTGGTGAGCGTCAGTGTCGTCTCGTCCTCCTCGTAGGCCACACCGGCGCCGAGCAGCACGAAGGGCTCGACGCGCCGGCAGCGCGAGCAGGGGAAGTAGTGCGCGGCGGCCATCAGGTCGGCGAAGATCGAGTAGCTCTGCTCGAAAGCGAGGCGGGCGGGGCCGGCCTCGGTCGGGATCGTCGTCTCGCCCGAGATCGATCCGGCGCTCCAGTCCGCCTCGAGGCCGAGGTGCCAGCGCTCGGCGACCCGGCGGAAGAGCTTCACGCCCAGGCTCAGGTTGTGGATGTCGTCCCAGGTCTCGAAGTCGGCGCCGAAGGTGGCGTTGATCTGCTCGATCTGGGCGTTGGTGCGCGTCTGCTTCGGGAAGGCCTCCTGCACGTAGACGCTCACCGCCCAGCCCGGCTCGAGCGCCGCGGCGCCGCCCGCGCGCGCCAGCCCGAGCAATGCCGAGACGACGACGACATTCCGCGTCCTGGTTCGCATGGTGAATCCTCCCTCCGGAGAGCTCCTCCGTCAGCCTGAACCGACCGGGCCCGCCGGCCGCCACCCGCCGGGGTGGCCGGCGCCGTTCCGACAGGTGTCACGAGGCTCTCCGCTCGCCGCGGAGCCGAGCATGCGCTCAACCGTCGACCTCGCAGAAGCAGTGCGCGAGCAGGCCGCGCGGATCGTCGAGCTCGGCGAGGGCCTCGAGCTCCCGGAGCAGCGCATGGACGCGCGCCGCGGGCGCGAGCGGACGCGCCGGCGCCACCCTCGGCGGCGGCGCGAAGCGCGCCGCCGTCTCGAACAGCCGGCGCGCGAGCCGGTCGGAGAAGTCCTCTTCCGCCTCGATCCAGGTGACGCTCGGATCCTCTCCGAGCTCCGCCAGCCGGCCGGCCGCCGCGATGGCCGCCTCGAGGCCGCCGAGCTCGTCGACCAGTCCGAGGCGCTGCGCCTGCGCACCGGTCCAGATCCGTCCCCGCGCGATCCGGTCGACGGCGTCGCGCTCGAGGCCGCGCGCCTCGCCGACGCGCTCGAGGAAGTCCTCGTAGCCCCGGTCGATCAGCCGCTGGATCATGGCGCCCAGCCGCGGATCGAGGGCGCGGTCGGGGCGCGCCGCGCCGGCGAGCCAGGTCGTGCCGACGCCGTCGACGTGCACGCCGAGGTAGCGGGCGAGCGGCTTCTGGAACGTCGGGATCACGCCGAAGATGCCGATCGAGCCGGTGATCGTCGTCGGGTCGGCGAAGATCCGGTCCGACGCGGTCGCGATCCAGTAGCCACCGGAGGCGGCGACCGAGCCCATCGAGACGACGACCGGCTTGCCCTGCTCGCGCGCCACCGCCAGCTCGCGC
This sequence comes from Acidobacteriota bacterium, assembly GCA_011525905.1. Classification (GTDB taxonomy): domain Bacteria; phylum Acidobacteriota; class Thermoanaerobaculia; order Multivoradales; family JAGPDF01; genus JACTMI01. The sequence continues at coordinate 8,574 of WYBK01000319.1, read as the reverse complement.
CGGATCCGCTCCGAAGCGAAGGCGCTGCCGCCGGGGCTGTCGACGCGCAGCACGAGGGCGCGCACCGAGTCGTCCTCGCGCGCGCGCCGCACCAGCTCGGCCGTCGAGTCGCCGCCGACCGCGCCCGGGGGCTGCGAGCCGTCGAGGATCGTGCCCGCCGCGACGACGACTCCGACCGCCTCTCCCTCGGCGCGCGGTCGCTCGTCGAGCCCGCGTGCCTCCAGGTAGTCGGCCAGACCGATGCGCCGGTAGCCCTCGCCCTTCTCCTCCTCTCCCACCAGCTCGACCAGCCGGGCGCGCAGCTGGTCGGGGTGCGACAGGTGGTCGACCAGGCCGGCGTCGAGCGCCAGCTTCGCCGCGTCTCCCCCCGCGGCCGCGAGCCGCTCGTCCATCCGGTCGATCGTCTCGGCGATCCGCTCGGGCGTCGTGCCGCGCGCCGCGGCCACGCCCTCGAGGTAGCTCGACCACAACGCCCCGAGCACGTCGAGATAGGACTCGCGCGCCTCGGGCGAGACGTCGTCGCGCAGGTAGGGCTCGACCGCCGACTTGAACTCGCCGACCCGGAACACGTGGGCTTCGATCTCGTACTTGTCGAGCCCCTCCTTGAAGTAGGGGCGGTAGATGCCGAAGCCCTGGAGCAGCACCAGCCCCTCGGGCGAGAGGTGGATCTCGTCGGCGTGCGCCGCCAGGTAGTAGGCCGCCTGGCCGTAGCTGTCCGCCGTGGCGACCACGCGCTTGCCGGCGCCCCGGACCTCTTCGATCGCGCTGGCGAGGTCGCGCAGCTTGGACATCCCGGCGCGGTCGAGCCGCGACAGGTCGAGCAGCAGCGCGGCGATCCGTCCGTCGTCGCGCGCCGCGCGCAGCGCGGCCAGCAGATCGCCAGCCCGCACCTCGGCCACCGCGCGCCCCGCCAGGCGGTCGAGCACGCGCTGCGTCGGGTCGCCCGAGAGCTGCTCGACGATCGCGCCGGCGGGCGCGAGCACGAGCGCCGCGCCCTTCGGCACGTCGGGTCCCGAGTCGAGCAGCAGGCCGGCCGCCAGCGCGAGCAGCAGCAGGAAGATCAGGTTGACCGTGAGCCGTCGGGCGAGGTCGACGCCGCGCGCGAGCGCGCGCGCCGAGCGAACGATCCGAGAACGGCGAGTCGGTTCCATGGTGTCTCTCCGGGGTCTCAGGGGCGCTCGCCGGCCCTGCTGGCGAGCACCAGCTCCCGCGGGCGCTGGGCGTAGCCCGCGGGGGGCGGCAGCGTCGCGTAGTGGCGCGCCAGGCGCGCCATCGTCGTGTCGAAGGGTGTGGCAGCGAAATTCAGCTCGGCGCGCGCCCGCGCCGGATCGAGCTCCGACATCCAGGGATTGCTGAACGGCGAGGCGGCGGGCAGCAGTCCCTCGGCGAGCAGCCGCGCGCGCGGCAGCCTGACGAGCTCGAGCGGCCGGCCGAGCGAGCGCGCCAGTCGCTCCAGGCACTCCTCGATCGGCAGCGTCTCGGCCTGCGAGAGGTTGTAGGCGCGTCCGACCCCGCGTCCCGTCTCGAGCAGCTCGACGATCGCGCGCACGACGTCGACCGCGTCGACGTGGCGGACCGGCAGGTGGGGCCCCGCCGGCAGCAGGATCGGCCCGCCGTCGGCGAGGCGGGCGACGTAGTTGTGCAGCCGGTGGTAGTGGTCGCGCTCGCCGTGGATCATCGGCAGCCGCAGCACGACCGCCGGGAAGCCGCGGCGCGCGGCCGCCTCGGCCAGCCGGTCCTCGACCTCGCGCTTGCCGGCGCCGTAGCCCCACTCGGCCCGGTCGGGGGTCCCCGCGGGGGGCGGCGGCATCACCGGCCCGTCGTAGTCCTCCTCGACGAAGGGGCGCGCGAGCCCCTCGCGCAGCAGGTAGACCTGGCCGCTCGACAGCGCGACGAAACGCCCGACCCGGCCGTCGAGCAGCTCGACCGCGTCAGCCGCCTCGGCGCCGGCGTAGAGCGCGGTGTCGACCACGCCGTCGAAGCTCCGGCCCGCGAGCGCCCGCTCGAGCTCGGCGCGCTCCCGCCGGTCGGCGCGCAGCCGCTCGACTTCGGCCGGCAGGTCGTCGGGCGTCACCCCCCGGTTGCAGACCGCCACCCGGTGGCCCCGCGCGAGCAGCGCCGCGACCAGCCCCGGCCCGAGGTTGCGCGTGCCGCCGACGATCAGGATCTCCATCCGGCTCCTCCGGTCGCTCGGCCCGTCGCGACCCGTTTCAGGCATGGCGCGCGAGCAGCTTGCGCCGCTCCTGCTTCGAGAGGGTGTCCATCAACGGGCAGTGCTTGCACGGCGACTTGCGCTTCTCCCGGAAGCGTTCGCAGCAGCCCAGCTTCTTCGCCTTCTTGTGCACGCCCACTGGTCGGCTCCACGGTGCAGTCTAGCCGCCGCCGTGCCGTGGAATCGTCAGGGCGCGCGCCGCGCCCCGGCCGGCGACCGCGCCGCTCGCCCACGCCCACTGGAAGTTGAAGCCGCCGATCCGGCCGTCGACGTCGAGCAGCTCGCCGCAGAGGTGGAGGCCCGGGCAGCGGCGCGACTCCATCGTCGCGAGGCGCACCTGGTCGAGCGGGATGCCGCCAGCGGTCGCCTCGGCGTGGGCGAAGCCGCGGTCGCCGGCGATCGGGATCTCGAGCGCGGTCAGCGTCTCGATCAGCGCGCGCCGGGATCCGCGGGCGAGGCGCACCGCCGTCGCCGACGCCTCGAGCCCCGCGTGCGCCAGGAGCGCCTCGGCGAGCCGGTCCGGCAGCTTCCCGGCCAGCCAGCCGCCGAGCGTTCGGCTCCCGCGGCGGCCGAGCGCGGCGATCTCGGCCTCGAGGCTCTCGGGGGTCGCGCCCGGCAGCAAGGCGACGACGAACCGGCTGCGCGGCTCCTCGAGGCGTGCCGCGAGAAAGTGCCGGCTGGCGTCGAGCACGACCGGGCCGGAGAGGCCGAAATGGGTGCAGAGGAGATCGCCGCGGAAAAGGGCGAGCCCCTTGCCCGTCGCCGAGCGCACCTCGACGCGCGCCGGCACGGCGACCCCCGCAAGCGAAGCGAGCCAGTGCCCCGGGGAGACCAGGAGCGGCACCAGCGCCGGGAAGATCGCCGCCGTCGGTTCGTGTCCGAGCGAGCGGGCGAGCGCGACGCCGGCGCCGTCCGAACCGCTCTTCGGCAGCGCCTGGCCTCCGGCCGCCAGGACGACGCGCCGGGCGCCCAGCTCTCCCCGGTCGCCCTGCAGCCGGAAGCCGCTCGCCCGGCGCTCGATGCCGACGACGCGAAAGGGGAAGCGCAGCTCGACCCCGGCCGCGCGCGCCGCGCCGACCAGCGCGTCGAGCACGGTGCGCGCCCGGTCGGTGACCGGGAAGAGCTTGCCGGTCGCCTCGCGCTTCAGCTCGACGCCGAGCTCGCGGAAGAAACCGACCGTCGCCGGAACCGGCAGCTCGCGCAGCACCTTGGCGATCGCCGGGCGCGTCGAGCCGGCGAAATCGTCGGGCCCGACCTGGTGATGGGTGACGTTGCAGCGGCCGCCGCCGGCGACCAGGATCTTCGCTCCCAACGTGCGGGCGCCGTCGAGCGCCACGATCCGAGCTCCGGGCGCGGCCCGCCCCGCCTGGATCGCCGCCATCAGGCCGGCGGCGCCGGCGCCGACGATCGCCAGGTCGGCGTCGCTCACCCGCGCGCCGTTCGCGCGCCGCCGACCGGCGGGGCGGCGCGTCGCGCGCTCACCGGTTCCGCCGCCCGGCCTCGTGTTGCGCCACGAGCCGCGCGGACGCGACGTGCCGCCAGGCCGCCTCGGCCACTTCGCGCAGACGGTCGGCCGAGATCCGCTCGAGGCGCACTTCGAGCCACCCCTGCCGCGACCAGGCATTGGTGGCGAAGGCCGCCGGATCGGAGGCGAGCAGCGCCTCCTGGTCGACCGCCGACAGCTTCACCACGAAGCGGCGCTCTGCCGGGCGCAGCGTCGCGAAGATCCTGCCGTGCACCCGGAAGTCGGGATGCCCCTGGTGCGCGCCTTCGACCGCCTGGGGCAGCGAGAGGGCGAGCGTGCGAGCCTGTTCTACGGAGACCATGGCGCGGTGGGCGCCGAGATTCTAATCGACCCACCGCCCCGGACGGGCGGCGGAGCGCCGGTATACTGCCGCCTCCGCCGATGCCCCTCGACCCAGGCCAGCGGCTCGGTCCCTACGAGATCCTCGAGCCGCTCGGCTCGGGCGGGATGGGCGAGGTCTACCGCGCCCGCGACACGCGGCTCGACCGCGAGGTGGCGATCAAAGTCGTCCGCCCCGACGGCGCCGGCGACGCGGCGCAGCGCGCCGCGCGCCTCGAGCGCGAGGCGCGCACCGTGGCCCGCCTCGACCACCCCAACCTGCTGACCCTGTTCGACGTCGGGCACTTCCAGGGGGCTCTCTACCTGGTCACCGAGCTGCTGCGCGGCGAGACGCTGCGCGAGCGGCTCGCCGCGCGCGGACCGCTCTCCGCTTCCGAGGCGATCGAGCTCGGCGAGCAGGTCGCGCTCGGGCTCGCGGCGGCGCACGCGCGCGCCATCGTGCACCGCGACCTGAAGCCCGAGAACGTCTTCCGGACGGCGGACGGCCGGGTGAAGATCCTCGACTTCGGGCTGGCGCTCGAGCGGCCGCGTCCGGCCGGGCTCGAACCGACGGTCGACTTCGCGCCCGACAGGATCCCGACGCTCGGGCGAACGGAAGAGGGCGCCGTGCTCGGCACGGCCCCCTACCTCTCGCCGGAGCAGGCGCGCGGCGGGAGGGCCGACGAGCGCTCGGACCTCTTCGCGCTCGGCGTCCTGCTGCACGAGTGCCTCACCGGCACCTCGCCCTTCCTGCGCCCGAGCTTCGCCGAGACGCTCGGCGCCGTGCTCCACGCGCCGGCGCCGCCGCTCGACGACGTCGCCGGCGCCAGCGGCCTGGCGCGCCTCGTCGCGCGCTGCCTGGCCAAGCTCCCCGAGGAGCGCCCGGCCTCGGCCGCCGAGGTCGCCGACGCCCTCGGCCGGCTGCGGGGTTCGGCCGCCGCCGGGCTCGCCCCGCCCGCCGGGCGCTCGATCGCCGTGCTCCCCTTCCTCGACATGAGCGCCGCGCGCGACCAGGGCTACTTCTGCGAAGGGATGGCCGAAGAGATCCTCCATGCGCTCAGCCGCGTCTCTGGGCTGCGCGTCGCGGCGCGCTCCTCCTCGTTCCAGTTTCCCGGCGGGGGACGCGACGTGCGCGAGCTCGGCGCCAAGCTCGGCGTCGGCGCGATCCTCGAGGGGAGCGTGCGCCGCGCCGGCGAGCGGCTGCGCGTCACCGTGCAGCTGGTCGACGTGGCCACCGGCTACCAGCTCTGGTCGGAGCGCTTCGATCGGGACGTGGCGGACGTCTTCGCGATCCAGGACGAGATCGCCGCGAGCGTCGCCGGCGCCCTCTCGGCGGTGCTGACCGACGGCGCGCGCCAGGCCCTGCGCCGGCGCGGCACGCAGCAGCTGGCCGCCTACGAGGCCTATCTGCGCGGGCGCCAGCTCGCCGCCCAGTACCGCGCCCGCGCTTGGCGCGCGGCGGTGCGCGAGTACGAAGAGGCGATCGACCGCGACCCCGCCTTCGTCGCCGCCTGGGCGGGGCTCGCGGAGGCGTACAGCTATCTCTACCTCTGGGTCGGGCATGGCGCGGAGGACCTCGCGGCGGCCCAGCGCGCCAGCGCCCGCGCCCTCGAGCTCGATCCCGAGGACCCCGACACGCTGGTCGCCCGCGCCCAGGTCCTGCTCCTCGAAAACCGCACCGAAGAGTCCGAGCAGACCTTCGAGCGGGCGCTCGCGCGGGCCCCGGACCACTGGCTCGCGCTCTACCTCTTCGCGCGGCTGCGCTTCGGCCAGGGGCGCATGGCGGAGGCCGCGGCGCTCTTCGAGCGCGCCGCGGCCGTCGATCCGGACGACTACCAGTCGCTCAGCCTGAGCCTCATGGCCTACGAGGCGATCGGTCGCCCGGAGCAGATCCTCGACACCGCGCGGCGCGCCCTCGCCCGGGTGGAGCGCCGGCTCGAGATCGCCCCCGCCGACCCGCGCGCCCTCTACCTGGGTGGCGGCGATCTGGTCCACCTGGGTGAACGGGACCGGGCGCTGGAATGGTTGCGCCGCGCCTCGCGCATCGACCCGGACGAGGTCTCGACCATGTACAACGTCGCCTGCGGCCTCGCCCGCCTCGGCGAGAGCGACGAGGCGCTCGCGCTGCTCGAGCGGATCGCCGAGCTCGGCTTCGCCTACCGCGCCTGGGTCGAGCACGACACCGACCTCGACTCGCTGCGCGCCCTCCCCCGCTTCCGCGCCCTGCTCGACAAGCTGCTCTGAGCGAGGAATCCCCCGCTCAGGGCGCGCCGGTGACGCTCGTCCAGCGCGAGAAGCCGTCCCAGCGCGGCCCCGAGCCGGCCATCTCGAAGCCATCCGAGAAGAGGTAGCCGGCGCAGGCCGCCGGCAGGGTGAAGTCCTCGGTCACGTCGCGGTCGTCGTTGCTCGCGCCGGTCGAGGCCGCCACACCGACCCCCCGCTTGGCGAAGGCGGTCCAGATCTCGCAGAAGTTCTCGCCGCCGAAGCCGGCGGCGTCGGCCGCGAGGATGGCGTCGCGCGCGCTCGGGAAGGTCAGGTCCAGGTCGCAGGGCTGGAGCTTCATGCCGTCGATCACCAGCTGGAAGGCGAGGTTGTTGCCACCGCCGCCCGCGTAGAGGTCGGCGTCCCAGCCGTAGCGGTCGACCAGGTTCCAGTACATCTCCCAGAGCGTCGTCGCCCAGATGGTGCCGATGCCGTGCGGCACCGAGTTGTTGACGTCCTCGACGCCGACGTAGGTGAGCGGATTGACCGCCAGGTCGGTCGTGTACGGATAGCGGCGGATGCCGAGCGGCGTCGGCAGGAAGTCGTCGAAGTTGGCGTAGGAGCCGACGGTGCGCTGGGTCAGGCGGGTGTCGCCCGGCCGGGCGTGCAGGAAGAGCGCCATCCAGTCACTCCACCCTTCGCCCTGCTGCTCGGTGCGGCCCAGGCAGCCCGTCGTTCCCGGACCGCCGGTCAGCCGGTTCGACACGCCGTGGCCGTACTCGTGGGCGATGATGCCGTCGTCGAGGTCGCTGTCCCGGTCGGGTCCGACGACCACCGAGGAGTCGATGGTGGCGTTGAGTCCGGTCAGGTTCGCGACCCAGTCGTCGCCGACGCTCGACGGGATCGAGACGATCGGAATGGTCACCGAGCCCGCTTGGGCTCCGGGCGCCATGCCGATGATCGTGTCGACGCTGTTGATCAGGACGACACCGGCGGCGCCCGCGAGCTGCGCGTTGTAGGCCTTGATGCTGAAGTTGCAGATGCCGCGGCGCAGCAGCGCGATCGGCGCCGGCGAGACGCCCGTGATTCCGGGCCAGTTGGGACTGCTGCAAGGGGTGTTGACGCCGTCGCAGCAGCCGTCGTCGTCGACGGGTCCCGAGCCGTCGTCGACCAGCACCACGTCGCGGCCGGCGACCAGGTAGCTGCCCGGCCCGAAGTCGGCGGTGCCCGCGACCTGCGGCCCGGCGACCGGCGCCGGGGCGTGCACCTCGACCGACTCGGGCGCCGTCCAGCGGTACATCTGCATGCGCGGCTTGAGTCCGTCCGGCGGCGTCGAGAAGTTGGCGTTGTTGGTGCCGCTGCCGTCCTGGGCGTCGGCATTGACCGAATCGCCGCCCGTGCCTCCCCGGCCGTAATTGTTCTCCTGGAAATTGCCGGCCGCCTCGTCGAAGCCGTACTGGTAGAGCACGTCGTGGATCACGTTGTTCCAGTAGAAGAGGTTGACCACCGCCGCCGGCCGGTAGTCGGCCGGCTCGTCGACGTCGAGATCGAGCGGCACCAACGCGCCGGTGAAGTCGAGCCCGACGCCGCCATCCGGCTCGCTCGAGCCGTCGCAGACGTTGTTGGCGTCGGCGTCGACACAGGCGCGGACGTTGTTGCCGCGCGTGACCGTGAACTCGGCGCCGGCGACGCCGTCTGTGTCGTGCCAGCCGAAGAGCGAGGCGATGCCGCCGTCGAGGTGCGGATCGACCTCGACCGTGCGCGCGCCGTCGAGCGGCGACTCCTTGGGCAGAGCGAAGGCCTCGTAGCTCGAGTCGGCGGTCCAGTTGATCCGGTCGACCAGCGCGCCGCTCTCGGCGTCGATCCAGAGCTCCCACCAGTCGGGGGTGCGCGGATCTTCGATCGAGAGGTTCCAGGCGAGCGCGAGGCGGTCGTTGCCGCGCTCTCGGTGGTAGCGCAGGCGGACCGGGATCGGCCCCTCCGAGATCGCCGGCGCGGCGAAGCGGCTCCGCCGGTCGACTCCGGCCGGCGCCTCGAGCAGCTCGAGCTCCGCACCCTCGTCGAGCCCGAGGGCGCGCGCCGCCGCGGCCACGGCCTCCTCGGGCGAGAGCAGCGGGAAGGCGCGGGTCGCGGCCGCCCGCTCGGCGAGGCCGGCGACCGGCCGGCCCGTGACGTGGAAGACCCGCCCGGAGCGATCGACGTGCACGGCGAGCTCGGCGCCGTCGACCTCGAGGCCGTTCACCCGCTGGCGGAAGTAGAGGTGCGTCGCGCCGTTGTGCCGCGAACGCACCTCGTCGGTCGCCGCCACCTCGGCGAG
>WYBK01000318.1 GCA_011525905.1 Acidobacteriota bacterium | reverse complement strand
CGGCTGGCGCTTCGAGGCGCGGCAGTTCCGCTGCGTGCCGGGGCCCGCGGGCTCGCCGTGAACCGTCGCGGGCTCGCTCTGCTGCTGACGCTGGGCGTTGCCGCTACCGCGCCGCCGGCGAGCGCCGACGACGCCGCGGACCGCGAGGCTCTCGGGCGCGAGATCTTCGCCCTGCGCGGTCCCGGCATCGGCGAGGGGGATCCGGGGTGGACGGAGTGGGATCCCAGAAACCACTTCTGCAGCAGCTGGGGGGGAGCGATCTACAGCGCGGCCGTGGAGTGCCCGGGAGAGGCGTGGAAGATCCTCAGCGAGAACTTCGCCGCGGGCGAGGCGATCCACGCGGCGCTGGCGCGTGCTTTCGCCGCGGGGGACCCGACCGAGGCGGGGCCCGCGGCCTGGAGCGCTCTCGAGGTGACCGCCCGCTCGCTCGGCATCCCGACCAGCGCCGTCAAGTGCGCCCTGAAGTCCTACGTCCACCTGACCTACCCGCCGAGCCTCGCCAAGGACGAGTGGATGACCCGCATCGAGGCGCTCGGCGACGCCCTCGACCTGCGCGAGTTCTTCAACGCCGCGCGCACGGTGTCGTCGAACGCCCAGGGGTGGCGGGCGCTCGGGGACACGACCGGCGAAGCCGCGACGAACGCGGCGAACCAGGTGTCGAGCGGCATTACCCAGAGCGTCGGCTGGCTCGACAACTTCCAGAAGGCGGCCGAGACCTTTCACGTCCACTTCGAGGCGGCGATCGCGCTCGACCGGGCGCGCGCCGAGGGCAACGCCGAGCGCTGCTTCTTCGAGGGCGCGGCCTCCGACCTCGCGAGCCTGGAGACGCGCGCCGTCGATTTCCTGGCGCGGACTCGACGGCACGTGGTGGACGCAGAGAAGACCGCCTTGTGCGCGATCGCCGGGAGCTGGCTGACGACCGCCGCGATGCGCCGCTCGCTCGGCGGCTGGCCCGACCTGTACGGCCGGCTGCAGAACCTGCACGCCTACGAGCAACGGGCGCGCGCGATCGTGCTCGGCCTGAGATCTCAGCGGCTGTCTGCCGAGGCCCGGGTCGCGACCGACGGCCGCGGGCGCGACGAGATCGTCGCCGGGCTCGAGGCGATCGCCCGCGCGCTCGCCGAGGGCGGCGAGTGCGCGGACGCGCGCTCCCTCCTGCGTGACCTCGAGCGCTATCAGAACGAGGCCTGCTTCGAGGCGGCCTGGTCGCTCGCCGGCATCGGCGGCAGCGCGCACGAGCTGCGCAACCGGCTGATCCGCCTGCACAACGCCCGCGACGTCTACTTTCCGATGGTCGAGGCGGTGGCGGGCGAGGCGCGCGCCCTGGCGGCCTCCTGCCAGTTCGACGAGGCGCGGCAGCGGGTCGCGGAGCGCTTCGCCCGCTTCGACGCCGAGTGGAGCCCGCTCACCGCGAGCGGCCTCGCGGCCTGCTGGCGCCCTCCCTGGCGCGACGACGAGTATCCGCCCGACGCGCTGCGCCGCGAGCTCGCGCAGCGCGAGGCGGCCATCGGCAGCGCCACCGCCTCGGCCTCGGCGGCCGCGGCGCGGGCCCGCTCGGCGAGCGCTGCCTGCGACTGGCCCGAGGCGATGGCGGCGCTCGACGCGCTGGCGGCCGCGGTGGCCTCGATCGGCTGCCCGGCGGGGCACCCCGAAACCGACCGCCTCACGGCGGCGCTCGCCGCCGAGCGCGCCGCCTTCGAGTCGCGCTGGGCGGCGGTCGAGCCCCGCCAGCGAGACTACGAGGCCGCCTGGCGGGACCTCTTGGCGAGCCTCGAGGAGGAGCTCTTCCGCGCCGAGCAGCCGCTCGAGCCCGGGCGCTGCGCGGCCGCCGACCGAGTGCTCGAGATGGTCGGCCTCGGCGCCGGCTTCGTGCCTCCGGCCGAGTGCCCGCCGCCGCCCTCCCTCGCCGAGCATCGGCGCCGGCTGGCCGAGGCGAGTCGCCGCGCCGAGGCGGCGCGCCAGCTCGGCCGCGCCGAGCTCGCGCGGCTCGTGCCCGAAACCGAGCGCGCGCTGGCGCGCTGCGCGGTCGACGAGGCGGCGGCCGCGCTCGCGGCGCTCGCGGCGCTGCCGGTCGTCTGCGGGGCCGACCGCGACGGCGAGATCGCGCGGCTGCGTGCGGGGCTGGAGGCGCTCGAGCGGCGGATCGAGGCCTTCCGCGGCAAGATCGAACCGTTCGCGCGCGAGTGGGGGGAGGCCTACCGGCGCTGCTCGATCACCGGGCTGCTCGGCGTTGCGAACCGCGTCGCCGCCTGGGCCGGCGACCGCTGCGCGGCCTCGGCGCTGACCCCCGCCGAGCAGGCGCGCGTGCGCGCCCTCGAAGCGCGCGACGCGGCGGCGGTCGAGGCGCTCGCCGCCCGGCGCGAGGGACTGCGCTCGCGGGTGCGGGCCAAGATCGCGATCGCCGAGGGCTACCTGCGCACGGCCGAAGAGGCGCTGCGGCGAGGGGACGATCCGGGCCACGGCCGCGCGCAGGTCGAGCGCGCGGTCGCCGACGCGTTCACCGAGGTCGCGGCGACCCCCGACGTGCCGCACGCCTGCCTCGAAGACCTGCTCGAGCGGCTGGCCGGCCTCGGCGACGAGCTCGAGGGGATCCTCGCGGCGCTGCCCGCGACGAGCGCGCCGGAGGACTGCACGACCTGGCCGGGGACCCACCCGGAACCCGATCCCGCCACCGGACGGCTGCGTTGCGTCTGCCCGCGCGGCACCGCCTGGAGCCTCGTGCGATCCGCCTGCCTGTCGCTCGAGGGAATCGCCGGCGCGGCGGTGGCGGCCGCCGGCCAGGCCGATTGCAGCGGTCTGCCCGGGACGCTGCCGCGCCGCGATCCGGCGACCGGCCTCTGGTCCTGCCGTTGCCCGGCCGGCGAGTGGGACGCCGGCGAACGGCGCTGCGTCACCCCCTGGGAAGGGCTGCCCGACCCGGTGCTCTCGGCGAGCGGCGACTCGGATTTCTGCGAGGTGCTGCGCACGATGATCCGGCAGGCGGTGGCGATGGGCGAGCGGGGCCAGGCGGAGCGCTACGCCGAGACCGCGCGCGTGGCGGCCTGCGTCGGCATCGACGACCTGCTGCCGCGCGGCGGCGCGGGTGGGGCGCGCGAGGCCGGCACCGGCCGCGTCTCCTCGCGCAACGTCGAGATCTGCGTGACCGACGCCAACAGCGTGCTCGACGACCACTACACTCTGGTGGTCAACGGCGGGCCGATCGGCACCGTGCAGAACCCGGAGGGGGGGCGCAGCTGCTTCCGCGCCCTGCTGCGGGGCGGCGAGAACACCATCGAGCTGCGGCTGATCCGCGAGATGGGCCAGAGCACGGCGCTCGTCATGTCGATCCACGGCGGCGAGTACGAGGGGAGCTTCAGCGGCAGCCACGACCACGTCTGGCGGATCACGGCGCCCTGAGCGAGGCGGCCGCCTCCTCGCCAGCGCGTCCGCCGCCGACCCCTCCGCCCGCGAAGAGCTCGGCGACGCCGAGCAGGCCGAGCGGCACCAGGGCGGCGGAGACGCGGGGGAGCGCGGCGTTGAGCTGGTCGTACGGATTCGGGTAGGAGAGGTAAACCACGGCGAGCGCGAGCAGCAGCTCGAGGTGGACGACGGCGAGGGGCGCCGCCGCGGCGCGGTCGCGGCGAAGAAGCGCGGCGGCGAGCGCCGCGGGCAGGAGGAACCAGAGGCCGAGCAGCGTCGGATCGGCGAGCAGGCGTGCGGCATGGAGCGCGAGCTCGGGCAGCTCGCCGGCCCGCTCGACGGCGCGCGCACGCCAGTCGCCGTCGAGGTAGGGCTTGCCGCGCGGCAGCGCCGTCGTCTGAAACAGCGCGGCGCCGGCGGCGAGCGGCAGCGCGAGACCGGCGAGCGCATTCCGAATCGTCCGGCGAGCTTCGGTCGGCTGCGGGATCGCCAGCGCGGCGCCGGCGAGCAGCAGCGCGAGCGGCCACCCCTCCTGCTTGATCCAGGGGAGCGCGCCGATCGCGACCGCCAGGCCGGCGGCGCGCGTCGGCGAGGCCGGGGCGAGGAGGGCCGCGCCGGCCAGCGCGAGCCCGAGCGCGAGCGGCAGGTCGGCCAGGCCGACCAGCCCGCTGTCCCAGCCCAGGGGCGAGAGCCAGACGAGCGCCGCCGCCAGGGCGCCGGCACGGCGTGAGCGCGCGACGCGCTCGACGCCCAGGGCGACGACGACTCCGAGCGCGAGCAGCAGCGCCGCGTGGGTGAGCCGGATCAGGAAGATCGATGGGATCTCGCCCAGCGCGAGGAGGCGCCAGAGCATGGGAACGCCGAGCGGGTGGTCGCCGCGCGCGGCCTCGAAGGCGGGATCGGCGAGGAAAGCGAGCTCGAGACGCCCCTGCTCGAGCAGCCGCCGCGCCTTGGTGCCCCAGATGGCGTAGTGGTCCCACCCCCAGAGCGGCGTGCGCGCGAGCTTGGCGAGCGCGAGCGCCAAGGCGCCGGCGGCGATCGCCCGCGTCGCCTCGAGCCAGGGCTCGCGCGGCGCCGCGGCGGTCGGCGCCGGCGCGCCCCGTGGCAGCGCGGCGTGCGTGGCGGCGGCGAGGAGCAGCGCGAGCGCGGCCATCGACAGAGCTCCGAGCGGCAGCCGCGCGAGGCCGGCGAGCAGCAGCAGCGGCGGCAGGGCGAGCACCCCGAAAGCGAACGAGGCGGCGACTCGAGAGCCCCAGCGCGAGGGCCCGACCGCGGCAGCGAGCCGGTAGCCGGCGAGCACGGCGAGCGCCGCCCCGGCGAGCAGACTAGCTGTCGCCACGTCGCTTCCGCTCCCGGCGCTCGAGGGCCACCTCGCCGTCGGCGCCGATCCAGACGCGATCGAGCGTGCGGGGGAGCTCGGGCGCGCGGTCCGCCTCGACGACCCGAACCAGCCGCTGGCGGGGCAGCCCGTAGAGCACCCGGACGCGCCACCAGTCCGCGAGGTCCGTGCCGACCGGCAGGACGAGCGCGAGCTCCTCCCCGGGTGCGAGGCTCTCGGCGAGCGTCTCGAGTCGGGCGTCGAGGCCCGGCTGGCGGTCGCTCCAAGCGCGCCAGCCCCGCTCGGCGGCGGTCGCCGCCCGCCACGGATCGGGTCCGGCGAGCCGGTGTCCCCGCCACGCCTCGAGCAGCGCCAACGCGGCCAGGAGCGAGGGCAGCAAGAGGCGTCGCGCGGTCGCGGCGAACGGCTCGAGCCTCGATGGCGCGCGCTGCGACATGGGGTAGATTCGAGCATCGCCCAAGGCGGGCGGGACCGCAAGGAGGAAGCATGTCGCACGAGCCGGGCCTCGCGGCCATCGCCACGCTGCGCGTCGAGCGGCGCGAGGACCTGCTCTTCGTCACGCTGGACGATCCGGCGCGCGCCAACGCGCTCTCGCCGGCGATGATCGCCGGGCTGACCGCGACCTACCGGCGCGACTGGCGCGCCGAGGGGGTACGGGCGATCCTGCTGGCGGGCGCGGGGCGGCACTTCTGCGCCGGCGCCGACCTCGACCACCTGCGTTCGCTGCAGGAGGCCACCGCGCTCGACAATCGGCTCGACTCCAAGGCGCTGCGCGACCTCTTCCACGCCATGCTCGCGCAGGAGGCGCTGACCGTCGCCTGCGTCCAGGGCTCCTGCGTCGCCGGCGGCTGCGGCGTCGCCACGGCCTGCGACTTCGTCGTCGCCTCCGACGACGCGCGCTTCCTCTACAGCGAGGTGCGCATCGGCTTCGTCGCCGCGCTGGTCGCCACCTTCCTGCCGTTGCGCGTGCGCGGCAGCGACCTGCGCGAGCTGCTGCTCGCCGCCGACTTCGTGCCGGCCGACCGGGCGCTCGCGATCGGTCTGGTCAACCGCGTCGTGGCGCGCTCCGAGCTCGCGGCCGCCGGCGAGGCGCTCGCCGCCGAGATCCTCGCCAAGGCCTCCTCCGACTCGATCGCCGCCACCAAGCGCCTCTTGCTCGACCTCGTCGGCCGGCCGCTCGACGAGCGGCTCGACCGCGCCGCCGAGGTCAATGCCGCGGCGCGCGCGACGCCCGACTGCCGCCACGGCATCGCGACCTTCCTCGACACCAAGGCGCCGCCGCGCTGGCGCGCCTGACCCCGCTGGGGACCGACCATGCAGCCGACCGCCGCTCCCGACCGCCCCGAGACGCTCACCGCCGAGGGACTCCTGCCGAGCGACCTCTGGCTCGACCGCCCCGACGCGCTCGCGGCGATCGCGCGCCGCCGCGCCGCCGGCGAGCTCTCCGACGCCGAAGCCGCCAATCTCGTCCAGTTCGTCGAGCAGGGGTGGCTCAGCTTCCGCCCCGTCTATCCGGACGCGCTGCTCGACGACCTGGTCGCCGACGTCGACCGGCTCTGGCAGGTGCAGCCTCCCGACGCCGCCTTCGCGTATCACAGCCTGCTCACCCGCTTCTCCGGGCGCGATGGCGACAAGCGGCGCCCCTCCTGCCGCATCGGCGACCTGCACGGCTGGTCGGCGGTCGCGCTCGAGCTCTACCTCCAACCCGAGATCCACCGCTACATGGAGCTGATCCTCGGCGAGACGCCGGTCGCCACCCAGTCGCTCTACTTCGAGTGGGGGAGCCAGCAGGCGCTGCACCGCGACCCGATCCACGTGCGCATGAAGCCGGCGGCGCACCTCGCCGCGGCCTGGATCGCGCTCGAGGACATCGGGCCCGAGTCGGGCCCGCTGGTCTACGTCCCCGGCTCGCACAAGCTCCCCTACTTCGAGTTCGCGCCGGGGCGCTACTACTTCGACCACACGCGCGACGACGCCGAGGCGATCCGGCGGGCCGAGGCGTGGGACGCCGAGCGCTGCCGCGAGCGGGGCCTCGCCGCCACCCCCTTCCTGCCGAAGAAGGGGGAGGTGCTGATCTGGCACCATTCGCTGCTCCACGGCGGCTCGCTGCCGGCCGATCCGCCGCCGACGCGCAAGAGCTTCGTCGTCCACTTCACCAGCCTCTCCTCGATGCCCGAGGTGACCAACAGCTTCCTCGATCCGTATGCCGCCGGCGCGGCCGACGGCCGGCCGCTCGAGATGGTCTACCGCACCCGCCGCGTGCTTTCGCGTTGCGGCTGCAGGGGCTTCGCGAGCCCGCTCGCCGAGCGCTTCCGCGAGGAGGTCGCCGGTTTCTACGCCGGCACCGACGCCGTGCGCCGGCGGGTGCTCGAGCTCGAAGCGACCGTCGCCCAGCGCGAGGCGGTGATCGCCGGCATGCGGCAGTCGCGCTTCTGGAAGATGCGCGACGCCTGGTTCGCGCTCAAGCGCGCGTTGGGCGCGCGGGCCTGACCCCGGGGGCCCCGAGACCGTGCCGGCCACGACGAACCCCAACGCTGCGCCTCGCTCGCGCTACTTCGTCAGCGCCCCCGTCGACTTCCTCTTCGTCGGCGGCCTGTCGATCCTGGTCTTCGCGGCGATGGCCCTCTTCTACACCGCCGAGCGCACGCCGGAGGTCATCCGGCTGGCGATGCTGCTCATGTGGGTGGTCAACTGGCCCCACTTCTCGATGTCGACCTACCGGCTCTACGAGTCGCGCGAGCACGTGCGCCAGTACCCGTTTACCGCCTACGTCATTCCCTTCGTCGTGCTCGGCGCGCTGGTGCTCTCCTACGCCGAGCCGGAGATGGTGGCGCCCTACTTCGTCAAGATCTTCATCGTCTGGTCGCCCTACCATTTCAGCGGGCAGACGATCGGCGTCGCGCTGCTCTACGCCCGCCGCTTCGGCGTCGAGATCGGTTCGTGGGAGCGGCGGGCGCTCACCTGGTTCGTCTACGGCACCTTCCTGCTCTCCTCGATTCGCGCCGAAGTGGCGCGCGACGGCTTCCAGTACTACGGCATCGTCTACCCCGGGCTCGGCGTGCCCGAATGGGCGGTCCGCGCGACGGAGATCGGCTTCTGGGCGGCGGCCGCGCTGTTCGCCGCGCTGGTGGCCGCCTGGAGCGTGCGCCGCGGCCGGCTGCTGCCGCCGATCGTGCTGCTCGCGCCGGTGGCGCAGTACATCTGGTTCGTGCAGTCGATCTACCTCCCCTCGTTCCAGGAGTTCGTGCCGCTCTTCCACAGCCTGCAGTACATCCTGATCGCCTGGAGCATCCAGGTCGGCGAGAAGCTGCAGCTCGG